>DGDO01000089.1:0-5513 GCA_002385475.1 Candidatus Sordicultor fermentans
AGATGTGTATAAGAGACAGCCTCTCGAGTGTTAACTATTTTGCTAAGTTGATCAGTGCTCGTCTTTGCAGTACCTGATAGGCTATTCTTACTTTCTCATCTGCTTCCTTATCACTCACCCAGAAGCCTGTTTTCTGTGCCACTGTTTTTAGAAAAGAGGCTTCTTCTCTCATAACTAAGAAGCATTACCACCATTTTTGTGGCTAACTGCTTGTAAAAATAAGAAATAAGGTCCTATCCAAAATTAGTTTTGGTTATCAATAAAGGGAAAAATATCGTGTTTTCTGAGGTATAGATATCTATCTGCCATAACGTTAAGAGGTTTTTTAGTGAAAGTAAAATTATCTGCCATCATAGTCAATACAGGACTCAATTCTTTTTCCTTAGCTATTTCGCTCTCGCTAGCTTTGTGATATAGCTCGCTTCCTTTTTTCTCCAAATCTTCCCCCTTGTTAGTCCAGGAAACCAACCGTCTATTTTTGGCCAGAGAATGAGATCGCTCTCCAAAAAGTTGTTCAGGAAATATACCACTTAAGAATAAAGCCAGGTCTCCCGCTCGTTTCAGAAAGACAAAGCGATAAGGCTCATCTACTATTTCACTCATTTCTACCAGAAGGTCAAAATCCATATCAGATAAAACTTTTTTGAAATAAATGCCTCTACCCCGATTGAGATAAATGGTAAATTGATTAACCCGGATAAAAGAAACTAGCAGCTCCACCAGATAGTCTCTGATCTCGTCCTGGGAAAGGACCTCTAAAACTTTTTGGCTATCAAAAACCGGCACTCGAGTTTTGTAACCTACTTGCTCTAGTGTATATGCATCTCTTTTTATGTCCCGGATAGCTTGACGGAGAAGAAGTTCAAAATATAGATAAGGACTGATGCGGACAAAAACATCCTCACTCTGGACTACCTTCTTAAAAATTTCCTCTTCTTCCAGCACCAAATCTAAAGAATCAGGATCCCGGGTCACCAGATCGATAAAATAGGTCTTATCTTTATCCTCTCCCACTAAATCAGCTAAAAATTGAAAGTCTCTCGGTGAAAACTTACTAAAAACTTTCCTCATTGAAACTCACCTTCTCAATATATTACCTCAAACTTCTCCAGATAAAAGGAAGATACATCCTGAATCTCTTCCTTATTCTTTAAATCATAAACGTAACGATGCACCTTTTTCTTCCAGAACTCATCAGTATTCAGATTTCCTTTTCTCCACATATCAAAATCATAAGCTCTTACCTGAAAACTTAATACATACTCATTATCTAAGATAAGCTGAACTAAAAACCAGGATGATTGAGGAAAAACTCTTTTTAAAGATTCAAACCCTATACCAATCTGGTTCCACACTCGTTGGTCAAGGGTAGGAGCCACCATATTCATTCTTAAATAAGCTTGATTACTATCATCAACATTTAAATCCAGGACTTCGTATCCCAATTTTCTGATAACTACAACAGTTTTCTGAATAGCCTCTTCTAAAGTTTCACTTTCGCCGATATTGCTCTCCAGAAGAGTAAAAGGAAGCTCCAGATACTTTTCCCCATTGAGATAAAAATTTACTTTCCACTCTCCAGGAGGGATGGTATTACGATAAATGGTGAGAGACAGCTCCCCGGTAGCACCTACATATCGATTGTCCTCTTCCACTATTAAAATGCTTTCATATACTTCTCCCCGGGGTGGTTGAAATTCCCAACGCAACTCATCTCCCTTGTGAACTTCGCTCACAAATACCCAGCAGAGTATCTTTTCTTCCTCAGTAATAAATATATCCCGGCGCTCAAGAGGTAGCCCATCCTGGTCTAATCCTACGCATAAAGCGTAATCTAAAATTACATCTTCATTAGCCAAGACAGGGTAGACTAAAATAGCCAGCCAGATAACAACTAAAACTAATCTTTTAGACAAAAGACTGTACCTCCGGTCTTTTTACTAAAGGGGGGATAAATTTTGATACCAGTTCAACCTTCCAATTTACCTGACCGATAAGCTGATAAATAATTCATGCAAAACTCATCATAGCCCAAAAGAACCTCAGTAGCGTAGATGCTACTCATTAGCTCCTGATCCAGAGGATCAATGATAGAAGCGTCCAAACCATAACCTCGAGCTAGAATAAGAAAGGTACGGTTAAGCAACCTCCGATTGGGCATGCCATAAGAGATGTTGCTGAGGCCACAAATAGTTCTAACTTCATCATATTTTTCTTTTACTATTTTCACTGTTTCAAGAAAAACTTTACCCTGAGAGTGATCGGTGCCAATAGGTACTACCAGGGGGTCTACAAAAAGTTTATCTCTTCCAATCTTATAAGAGTCTACCGCTTCTATCAGCATATCCACCAATCTCAGGCGGTCATCTGAAGACTGAGGGACTCCTCCTTTTCCCATAGCCAAACCCACTACCAGAGCATTATAATCTTTCGCTAAAGGTAAAATAGCTTTTATTCTCTCTTCTTCAGCAGTGAAAGAATTAATCATTACTTCTTTTTTATTGTAAACTCGTAGAGCCCGGGCTAAAGCCTCGTCGTTGGCCGAATCAAGAGAAAGAGGAATGATTACCTCATCCTGAATTAATTCCACAAGCCACGGTAGATTTTCTATTTCCTGGCTGGCTTCAGTTCCAGCATTCACATCTATAAAGTGAGCCCCTGCTGCCTCCTGCTTTTTAGCTTCCTGAATAAAAAAATTTTCATCCTTTCTTTCCAGAGCTTCTCGAACAGGTTTTCGAGTAGCATTAATTCTTTCTGCTACTATCAACATAAGCTTTTTCCTCCTCTTGGGGTAAAAATAATTGTTGAGCAAAAAGTGGAGCGAGGTAAAAAGAACCCGCCGTAACTAAAGGCAACTTCTCTTCTTGAGCAAACTGAAAAGCCAGATCTCGTGCTTGAAAAAGGTCTTTAACTATTTCTAATTCTATACCTTCCCTCTTTAGGTAAGGGGATATTATCTGGGGAAGGATAGCTTTAGGATTTAAAGGTAAAGTGAGGAAAACGCGCGAGGTAAATCCTTTTAGCTCCTGGGCTATACCTATATAGTCCTTTCCCTCTAAAAGACCGAGTAAAAATACTGCTTTTTCCATTCCCAAAAAATCCTGGAGAGTCTTAATCAACTGAGAAAAAGAAGCCTGATTATGAGCTACATCAAATACCACCAAAGGCTCCAGAGAGAGAACCTGAATCCTACCCGGCCAGTACAGGTCTTTTAGAGCTCTACCTAATTTTTGTTGATCGAAAGATAAGCCCCATTCTCGAGCGGCGAGAAGTGCACTAAGAAAATTAACTACCTGGTGGTCTCCTAAAAGAGAAAGACTGCATACACCTTCTCCCCAATCACCTATCGAAAAAGAAAATAGCGAGCCACTTTTCTCTCGAGATAAAATTTGCCACCGGCATTCTTTTTCTACCTCACTAACTGGTGTACTTTTTTCTTGTGCTTCCTTCAAAATGGTTTTTCGAGCTTCTTCTTCTTGAGGTAAGAGAATTAATTTAATACCTTTTCTTAAAATTCCTGCTTTTTCTCGGGCAATGGCAGAAAGGGTATCTCCCAGAACATCGGTATGGTCAAAGCTGATAGGAGTGATAACAGTAAGCTGAGGTTCACAAACATTGGTAGCATCTAATCTTCCTCCTAACCCCACTTCTATTACTGCCACATCTACTTTCTTCCGAGAAAAATAAAGGAAAGCCAAAGCTACCGACACTTCAAAATAAGTAGGCCTTCCCCAGGGAGAGTTTCTCATTTCCTCTACCACCGGTTTTATCTCCTCAACAAGGTTCGCGAGATCCTGAGCAGGGATCAGATTACCCTCCAACCGTATTCTTTCCCGAAAAGTCAGAAGATGAGGTTTAGTATAAAAACCACACTTCCACCCCCAGGCTAAAAAGAGCCGCTCCAGAAAATAAGCAGTGCTACCTTTGCCTTTCGTTCCCGCTACAAGAATGGAGGGAAAATCATTCTGGGGATTACTTAATCTATTTACCAGTTCTCTCATTCTATCCAGTTTTAAATCAGAATAGGAAAAACTGATTTTTTCGTAATTGATCAAACCATAGAGATACTTTACCGCTTCCTCGTAAGTCAAAGCCACTCCTTCTTTCCCTCTTCAGTATTCTTCTGGTAAATTCTGCAATACTTCATAAGAAAAAACCGGTCCTTCCTGGCAAACGTAGAAAGGCCCGATATTGCACCGGCCACATTTCCCCAAACCACACTTCATTTTCATCTCTAAGGTAGTGATTATCTGAGAAGGGGAAAAACCCATCTCCAGAAGAGACTTAATGGTAAATTTTATCATAATCGGTGGACCACAAACTATACTTTTCCACTCCTCTGCCTTTATTTTTACCTGCTCTTTTAGCACTTGAGGCACCAACCCTACTCTTCCCCTCCAGGAACTATCTCCCCGGTCTACAGTAACGAGAAGATGGAGGTCTTCTCTTTCCTCCCATTTTCCTAACTCCCACTTAAAGACCAGATCTTCGGGACTTCTTGCCCCGTAAAGGATGAATATTTCCCCAAACTCTCCCCGGTGCTGAGGAGAAAGAACGTAGTTAATGAGAGAACGCAAAGGAGCCAGCCCGATCCCTCCTCCCACAAAGAGAAGATTATGGTTTTTTAGCTCCTCTATGGGGAAGCCATTTCCATAGGGACCTCGCACTCCTATCTCTTCTCCCTGGTTCATCCGATGCAGAGCAGTGGTTACCGTTCCTATCCTTTTAATGCTGAATTCTAAAATTTCTCCATCGGTAGGAGAAGAAGTTATAGAAAAGGGGGCTTCTCCTCTCCCCGGAACAAATACTTCAGCAAATTGCCCGGGAAGATAGGAAAAGATTGAGTTCCCTCGCAAGCGGAAAGTCTTAATATCTCTGGTTTCCTCGATAATTTCCGCTATAGGTAAAAGAAGAGGTAGATAAGGATTATTAATTTCAGGTTCTGAAGCGGTCAATTTTTTCCACCATCCTCTCAATAGCCTCTCGAATGTCCCAGTTTACCGGGCACTTCTCTACGCACACTCCACAACCTACGCAGGCAAAATTTCCTTCTCGCTCTGGAAAATAGGAAAATTTGTGCATCACTCGTTGCCTCACTCGCTCTTTTCCCGTAGGACGGGGATTATGAAAAGAAGCGTGAAGGGTAAATTTGGAAAACATACAGCTATCCCAGCTGCGGAGCTGAAACCCTTTTAGTTTCCCTTCTACGTTTAAATCAAAGCAATAACAGGTAGGGCATAAAAACGTGCAAGCACCACAGTTTATACAATGCCAGCTGATCTCATTCCATTCTTCATCTTCAAAATAACGGTAGAGTTCTTGAGGAAAATAAGAAGGAAGAAGAGAAGGAAGCACACTTTCGGCTTTTTCTTGAAGAGCCTGAATTTCCTCTTTTATTTTTTCTTCCACCCCTTCACTAAAGGAAAAAAGTTCTCCTTCTCCCTGGATATAAATATCATCTTCCCGAGGAACTAAAAATAAAGCTCCTTCATCTCTCCAGAAAGGGCCTCCTC
>DGDO01000089.1:5633-10312 GCA_002385475.1 Candidatus Sordicultor fermentans
GGCCTCCTCCTACTGAAGAACAAAAACAGGTGGGCTCAGGTTGTAAACAAGCCATAATTCCCAAAGAAAGCGATTTTCTCCTCAGCCAGTAGTTTTTATCTATCGGGTTATTTAAAAAAATTTTATCAGTAACCTCAATAATCGCTCGAGCTTCGCAGGGAAGAGAAAAAAGGAAAGCCGGAGAGGCACTAATCTCTCTTTCTTTTATTTTCCACTTCTCCCCTGTCCAGAAGTAACGGTAAACTTCCTCCCCGGGAGGGAGAAGGATTTCCTTTCCATTTTTAACTACTTTTACTTCCCGGGGAAACCACTTTCCATACCTGCTTTTAGCCCGTTCGGTTAAAAATACTCTGTCTTTTTTATCTTCCACCCACTCCCACCATTTTTCCTTAGCTATTAATCCTTCATTCATCGCTTTCCTCATTTTATGAACTCCCCGGGGTCAGTTTCTCTGTAGGTCAAAAGAGGGGCATCTTCTTCAAGTGACAGCCCGGCTTCAAAAGAGAAATTGTCTTTTATTATCATTTCTACTTTTAGCGGCAAAAGTCCGATTTTTATCTCCTCCGGACAGGCCCGCTCACAAGCTCCACACTCTACGCACCTTCCTGCCAGATGCATACTTCTACCTAAATGGAAAAACAAATTATCAGAAAGAGTGGGAACTCCACTCACCCAGCGAGGTAAATCACTTTCTGCAAAGCACTCCTTACAGTAGCACAGTGGACAGGCATTGCGGCAGGCATAACAGCGTATACAACGACTCAACTCTTCTTCCCAAAATTGCCATCTCTCTTCCTCCGATTGGCCATTTATTTTTTCTAAGTAATCGGTGCTGGAACTTCCCCAGAGCTCTCTTTTTTCCCCTATTAGCTCATCATAAAGGGGAGGATTAGGATATCGGCAGCGAGAGCAAGTGTCTTCTAAAAAAGGAAATATCTCCCATTTTTTACCTTGCCAGAGAAAAGTGTCTTTCTCAAAGGAGAAATCTTCTTCTTTTATTTCTCCCAGCTCTTTTTCTAACTTGGTTTTGCTAATCATTCCCGGGCACGGTAATCCTATTATATGAACTCTCTCCCGGGGGAATTGTTTTTCCTGAATCAAAACCATTACTGCTCGAGCATCGCACCCTTTGGCCAGAAGAGCAATCTTTTTAGAGCTATCCCGGTAGGGTAAAAGATAGCGAGCTAAATTGGGGCTCGAGAAGTGATTCCACACCAGTTGCTCTGTATCTTCAGGAGAGGAAATCAAAACTGGTCTGGCCTGAAAAGGTAAAGACCCGGAGGTATAGCCAATAACCATATCTACTGTTTTTGTTTCTAAAAGCTCTTCGGACTTTCTTCGTATTTCTTTTTCAAACATGGAAGGTAAACTCCTTCACCAACTTTTTAGCTGGACCCAATTTTTTCACTTTTTCTACCGTTTCTTCTACCACTTGAGAAAACTTTTGTCCTTCAGAAGCTGAAACCCAGGAAAACTGCACTCGATCTTTTTCTATTCCTACCCATTGTAATAATTCATGGAGAATAAAAAATTTACGCCGGGCAAAATAATTACCACTCAGGTAATGGCAATCACCAGGGTGACAACCAGAAACTAAAACTCCATCTGCCCCTTCTCGAAGAGCTTTCAAAATATAAAGAGGATTAACCGCTCCCGAACAGGGAACACGAATCACCCGGATGTTGGGAGGATATTGAATTCTGCTTATTCCTGCTAAATCAGCACCAGCATAACTACACCAGTGACACAGAAAAGCTACAATTTTAGGTTCCCAGTTGTTTTTCATAGTATATACTCCATCTCCGAGACTATTTCTTCCGGAGCAAATCCCGGCACCCGGATAGCTCCACTTTTACAGGTAGCACTGCAAAGGCCGCACCCCTTGCACAAAGCGGCGTTAACCTCGGCTATCCTTTGCTCCTGGTCTACTTTTACTGCCTGATACTGACAGACTTTTTCACAATCACCACAGGCAGTGCATCGTTCCTTAATCACCTGGGCAATTTGAGCTTCAGATTGAATGGTGTCTTTACTTAAAACATTCATAAGCCGGGAAACACAAGCTTTGGCTTGCAAAATACTTTCTCGGGCTGGTTTGGGGCTATGAGCCAGGCCACAAACATAAACTCCATCGGTGGCAAAGTCTACCGGGCGGAGCTTTACATGAGCTTCTAAAAAGAAGCCATCCTGGTTAAGAGGCACTTTAAATAGCTGAGCTATTTTCTCGTTACTCCTCTGTGGTTCTATTCCGGTGCTCAAAACCACTAAATCGCTATGCAGGATAACTTCTTCTCCTAAGGAGCTCCTGAGGTGCAGAGCAATATCTTCCCCCAGAGATAGAGAGGGAGGAAGGTCATCGGGAAAGGGGATGAAAACCACTCCTTTCTCCCGAGCTTCTCGATAATAGCTTTCTGCGAGACCATAACTTCTCATATCCCGATAAAGAATGTATACCTCAGTCTGAGGAGAGAGTTTTTTAAGAGTCAGGGCATTTTTCAAAGCCGTAAAACAACAAACCTTACTGCAATAAGGATGCTCCTCATCTCTTGAACCTACACACTGAATCATAACCACTCGTTGAGGAGACGATGATAGCCCCTCGTTTAGCATTTTTTCCAGTTCAGTCTGGGTAATTATTCTCTCATCTTCCCCATAATGAAATTCTCGAGGCTGATGTTCTGTAGCACCGGTAGCGATAATTACCCCTCCGTGACGGATAACTTTTTCTTCCCCTTTTATTCGTAATTTGCTTTCAAAATTGCCCACAAAACCATTAACCTCTATCACTTCTGCTTCCCGAAAGGTCTCTATATCCAGGTGTTCACTTATATCTCTCTCTAAACTGTTTTTAAATTCTACTAAATCTTCACCTTCTAAGGTAAATCGGTGATTAAAACCCCGCAGCTGCCCTCCCAGCTCTTTCTCTTTCTCTACAAGATACACCCGCAAGCCTTGCCTCTGGGCTTCTTTTGCCGCTACTAAGCCGGCAACCCCCCCTCCCACAATGAGAACCGATTTATCTACTGGCAAAGAAACAGGCTGCAGCGGCTCTAAGAAGGAAGCTTTAGCTACCGCCATAGCTACTAAGTCTTGTGCTTTTTTTGTGGCTTCCTCCGGCTGGAGCTGATGTACCCAAGAACATTGGTCTCGGATGTTGGCCATCTCAAAAAGATGAGGATTCAGTCCTGCTTCGCGGAGAGTTTCTTGAAAGAGAGGTTCATGAGTCCGAGGGGAGCAAGAAGCTACTACTATTCTATTCAAATGGTATTCCTCTATTTTTTCCTTTATTCTTTCCTGAGTATCCTGAGAGCAGGTATAAAGATTGGCTTCCACATAAGCTACCCCAGGGAGCTTTTTCGCTTTCTCCACTACTTCTTCTATCTTTACCACTCCAGCGATGTTTATCCCACAGTGGCAGATGAATACTCCAATACGTAATGGTTCAGACTCCACATTTCTCTCCGGAGGATATTCTTTTTCCTTCACCTCCTGGAACCGAGAAGAGTGGAGAAAAGAAGCTATCTCACAAGAAGCAGCACTGGCCTCTATCACTGTATCAGGAATATCTTTTGGTCCACCTAATGTTCCTGCTACCCATATTCCTTCTTTTAAAGAGCGAATGGGGAAAAGAGAGTCGGTATAAGGAAATCCTTCCGGACTTAAAGAAAAGCCTAATTTTTCTAACTCTTCTTTTTGTTTCTCCTCTATTTCTAAACCCACCGACAGCACCACCAAATCAAAAACTTCTTTTTCTACCCCTCCCTGGGGGTTAGAATAATAAAGTTCTAAGTCCCCATTATCCAGCTCTTCAACTTTATCTACTTTGCTCTGGACAAAACGGATTCCCTCTTTTTTAGCCCGTTCATAATAGCGTTCAAAATCTTTTCCGTAAGAGCGAAGGTCGATATAGAAAATGGTAACCTGAAAATCTTTCTCTCCTTCCAGCAATAGATGTTCTTTAGCTACCAGAGCTTCTTTGATAGCATACATACAGCAAACTGAGGAACAGTAAGGTTTTCCTCTATCCGGGTCTCGAGAACCCACACACTGGATGAAAGCCACTTTTTGGGGAACTTTTCCATCTCCCGGTCTTATTACTTTCCCTCTAAAAGGACCAGAGGCATTGAGAATACGCTCAAAATCGAGGCTGGTGATCACATTGGGATATTTTTTATATTTTAGCTCTCGGTAAGCTGAAGAGGGGTCAAAGGCATGGGCTCCGGTAGTGTAAATTATTGCTCCTACCTGTATTTCTTCTTCCCTGTCCTCCTCTTTATGGTTTATAGCTCCTCTCTGACAGGCTAAAACACACTGCATACACTCTGCGCATCCTCCACAGGTAAGGCACCTTTCTGCTTCACTTTGCGCTTCTTCGGTGCTGTAGCCCAAGCTCACTTCCGAGAAATTTCTAATCCTCTCTTCTGCAGGAAGCTTTTTCACTTTTACTTGCGGCTTTCTTTCCCTGTTCCAGGGAATATTCAAAGGTGCAGGAGGTCTTTTTTCTTCTGAAAACTTTTCACCCTGTAGAAAGCTGGAAATGGAAAGAGCGGCTCTTTTCCCCTGAGCAATGGCCTCCACTAAAGTAGCAGGGCCTAAAACCACATCTCCCCCGGCAAAAACTCCCCCTCGAGAAGTATGTAGGGCATCATCTGTCTGTTATACACATCTGACGCAGCCGA
>DGDO01000138.1 GCA_002385475.1 Candidatus Sordicultor fermentans
GAAAAAGATAAAAAATAACCCGGAGGAAAAAGCCTCCGTGTCGTCACCCCTGAATGGTTTTGTCGCTTTTGTTCGTTATTCCTGAATGCTTCTATCATCCCGTTGTTCGTCACCCCTGAATGTCTCTATCACCCTCATTTGTCACCCCTGAATGTCTCTATCAGGGGTCCACAGTATTTAAAAGCATTTGGATTCCCGCCTAAATTTCGGGAATAATGGTGCGAGACACGCCTATGGTTCACAATGAAAGGACAAAAAGAAAAAGCAAAAACGTGGATTCCCGATAAAAACTTTTGGGAATGACAGCGGGGGTGGATGCCTCGTTAAATTTCAAACATGACAGACCTTTCCTTTTCTCTTTATATCGCGCAACTTCTCAAGCATTGTCCACCTTTTTTCTTCTCTCGCAAAGAAGGCACTCAAATAACCATTCAAGAAGCAAAAGAATCCCTGGAGACACCTGTGGTAGCGCAACATCCCTCCCTTTTATGGCCACTTTAGTAAATATTCCTCATCTTTATCGGTTTTTTGAGAAATCAGAAAGAGGTGAATAAGGGAATGCTTGTTTTTCAAAGAGACTCGGGATTTCTCCGCACCCTTCTTTCCCTAGATCCTCTCTCGGGATAAAGGGTAAGACGGCTGAATTAATGCAAAAGCGGCGCTCTGTGGGCAATGGACTACTATCGAAGACATGGTTCAGATATAAATCGGCGTTTTTGCTGCGAACTTCAACTCTCTCATAGAGAGACTGTTGTCGAGAAGTTAGACGGTATTCTTAAGTATGAGGGGGTTGAGTAAAGCTGGGCCATCCGGTTCCAGAATCGAGCTTATTGGGAGAGCTTGAATAGATGCTCACTGGAAATGATGTCAACGTATATGCCTTCTTTTTGGTTGCTCCAATATTCATTATGAAGAGGTATTTCGGTGCCATTTTTCTGGGTGACCTCATATTGTGGAGGAGTAAGTTTTTTGCGAAACTCTTCTGGTGGTTTCTGAAAATTGGCGAATTTATTTTTGAGCTTCGCTCTCTTTCCGGTGCCTTTCTTGAAACCGATCGCGTCCGGAGTGAAAATGATAGATTTCATAGCGCTCTCTGGACTTTTTGTAGTAATCCTGGTGATATTCTTCGGCAGGGTAGAAAGCTGCAGCTGGTAGAATCTTGGTTACGATAGGGCTACTAAACCTTCCCGATTTCTCCAGGGTTTCTTTTGACTGTTCGGCAATGATTTTCTGCTTCTCATTGTGGTAAAAGATTGCAGTACGGTATTGTGGACCTCTGTCGTTGAATTGCCCCGAGGGGTCCGTGGGATTTATGCTCTTCCAAAAAGCATCCAGAATTTCCTGGTAGGTAATTTTTTCCGGATCAAAGGTAACCTCAACGGCTTCGTAGTGTCCGGTAGTTCCCGAGCATACTTCTTCATAAGTAGGGTTTTCGATATGACCTCCGGTATAACCCGATATGGCTTCTATTACCCCGCTAAGCTTCTCCATAGCACTCTCTAAACACCAGAAACAACCGCCTGCCAGAGTAGCTTTTTCTACCCTTGAAACATTTTTAGTGGATTCTTGTGCCGAGGCATAGTTTTCCAGAATAAAAGAAGAAAAGATTAATAAGGTAAGCGCAATCCCTTTCATGTCTTGCCACCTCGTTCATTATTTGTGATTCTTCTTTTATCGTTGTGTAATGATTTTTTTTCTGTTTTATTCCTTAAACGAGCAAACCCCTGATTACAGTGTCACTTTCAGAAAGCTTCTCTGTGGTTGTATTCGATGTTTTCGTAAAACAAAAAGTGGATGGTCACGTGGTAGGCCATCTTTTCACATAAGAAGTAAAGAGAAGCGACCATCCACTTTTACAGGATAAAAAGGATTAGCTTAAATCAGGATTAAAATGGAAAATTCCCGCATCCTGGTAGAATGCTATACCGGGTTGGCTTTAAGGTTTTCCATGATTTCTTGATAATCACCAATGGCCAGTCCCACGCATTTATCGGCGGCTCCATAGTAGAGCAAGATTTCATTCTTTTCCTCGTTCAGTATGGCTCCGGAAGGGAAAACCACACCAGGAACATCGCCCAACCATTCAAAAGGTTCTTTAGGACTCAGTAGCCACTCGCTGGTTCGGTAAAGCACCCGGGTGGGGTCTTCTAAGTCCAGAAGAGCAGCTCCTGCTCGATAGAGGTTTCCTGAAGCGGTGGCTCTCACTCCATGGTAGAAGATAAGCCAGCCTTCAGGAGTTTCGATTGGTTGAGCACCAAGTCCTACCCGGTGTTGATCCCACAATCCTCCCCGGGTGGGAATGAGGATTTGGTGATCACCCCAGTGTTGGAGATCGGGAGAAAAAGAAAGCCAGATATGTGCTTCTCCTCGAATGATGGGGCGATGAATCAGAGCATAGCGAGGTGAAGATGAGCCCACCTTGAACTTTCTGGGAAAAAGGGAGGCATCTTTATCTTCGGGAGGGAGAAGCCCTCCTTTTTTTTCAAAATGCTTGAAGTCATCGGTAAGTGCCAGGGAAACCACCGGCCCTCCTTTGCTGAAAGAGACATAAGTAACGGCATATCTTTTTTCTTCTTCTAAAAAAACAATACGGGGGTCTTCTATTCCCCACTGCTCCTCGTGGGCATAGTCTTCAGGAAAAAGACAGGGTTCTTTTTCTATAACCCAGTTATCTCTACCGTTATCACTCGTGGCCACTGTTAGATGAGAAAACCCCCGGCGGTCTTCTACCCGCACAAGGAGGAGGACTTTATCCTGAAAGATACAGGCTCCAGGATTGAAAGTAGAATTAACCTCATAAGGCCAATCTTCGGGCCTCAAGATGGGATTTTTCTCATATCGACGAAGAAGAGTTTCTTCCCTGTTTTCCGAGGGAAGGTTATACGGTTTTTCGGTGGACATCTTGTTCTCCTTTCCAGCTTGATTTCTTTTATTATAAAGTAATTTTAAGATAAGTCCAAAAAGTGCTTAAAGAAGGGCAATTTCTGCTATAATTCAAAAAATAACTTTAGTTTTTCTCCGGGAAGAAAATATATGAAAAATGAAGAAGGTGGAGGAATTTTAGAAGGTATCTTTAATTTTTTTCTTCCTCAACATTGCCTGGTTTGTGGCTCATACCTTTCTCGCTCCCGGGGTTTTCCTCTGTGTTCTGCGTGTTTTTCCCGGATTGAGTATCTTCGCAGTCCTTTATGTGTGAAGTGTGGCAGACCTCTACCTGGTTCTTCTGCTCTTTTGTGTCACCACTGTCGAGCTTTTTCTTTCCATTTTGATAGTGCCCGGGCAGTGGCGCTTTACACTTCTCCTTTTCGAGAATGCATTCACGCTTTTAAATATCAAGGCTTTACCTCTTTTCGCTCTCTTTTTGGTGAGCTCCTTTGCGAATATCTGGAAAAAAATCCCTTTTTAAGAGAAGTGGATTTTCTTTTACCTGTTCCTCTTCATCCTGCTCGCTTCATCGAGCGAGGGTTTAATCAATCGCTTATTCTGGCGGAGGAAATTAAAAAATGCTTTTCCCTTCCTCTTGTGTCTAAAGAGGTCCGGAGAGTTAAACCTACTTTACCCCAGGTGGGCTTACGCTTCAGGGAAAGAAGAAAGAACATGCGAGGGGCTTTTGAGATAAAGGAAAATAACCTTTTTCAGAACAAAAGGGTTCTCATAGTAGATGATGTCCTCACTTCTCGCTCTACGGTGGATAGTTTAAGTCAAACCTTAAAAAAAGGAGGGGCAAAAGAAGTTTTAGTTCTGGCTCTGGCTTCCGGAAAGTGAATTTTTATTCTTCAAAAGCAAATATATTTTGGTTTTTGGGAATCTCATCTCAATTATAGAGTACATCGATTATAGTATGCTGCAGAACCTGTAAGACTATAGAAGGGGGGGAATATCTCCACTTGTCAACCTCTGGAGATTGCAAGGTCACTGGGATTCTTTTCCCAGCGTAATTATCTCAATTTTTTTAATCTTTTCTGCTTTAATCTTACGTCGTAGACCGTTCGCTTCTTCCGATGACAAGATGAGGAGCACCGTTAGGTTGCCATCGGAAGGTTTGCGCTTGACGGTTAGCTACAATATGTTTCCTGATGAATTTGAAATGAAGAATTCATTTTAAATATTAATAAAATTCTTGATTAAATTTAAATTTGTTATACAATGTTATTGAAAGATTATTCTATTTTTGAATATCAATTCAAAAAAGGAAAGAAATGAATAACTCCGATTTAGAACTGATAACCCGCGTTGCCTGGCTTCATTTTATGGAAGGAATGACTCAGCGAGAAATCGCTCGCCATCTAAACATTTCGCAACCCAAAGTAGCTCGTCTCCTTGACCGGGCACAGAAAAACGGGATAGTAAAAATTTCTATTGAATCTCCTCTGGCTAACTGTCTTACGATAGAGAAAAAACTGCAAGAGCTTTTTCCTTCTCTCGAAGATAGTCTGGTTGTTCCTGCATCCCCCCGGCAAGACTTGTTAGAGACTTTAGGGCGAGCGGGAGCTTGGTATCTGGAGAGGGTTCTAAGCGATGGAGATTTGGTGGGTATTGCCTGGGGGAGGACATTAAAACAGGTGGCTTTGTCTATTAAATCAGCTCCCGTTAAAAACCTCAAGTTTGTTACTTTAGTAGGGGGGCTGACAGCATCAGCTTCGCTCAATCCTTATACCATCGGAGAGAGATTGGCTTCTATTTTTGAGGGAGAATGCTACTATCTTTACGCTCCAGCAGTGGTGGAATCAGAAGAAATTCGTGATTTTTATCTGCGAGAGCGAATTAACCAGAAGACTCTCGACTTGGCTCGCCAGGCTAAGTGGTCTCTTTTAGGTATCGGGGCGGTGGACCCTCGCTACTCTATTTATGCTCTAACTGGCTTCATTGACTATCATGAGTGGGAGCTCTTGCTTCAAAAAGGAGCAGTAGGAGATATGGTGGGTCAATTTTATAACCGGGAGGGAGAAATTATTGACACTCCTCTGCACCGAAGAACTGTGGCTATCCCCTTAGAAGATATTCGCCATATGCCCCGCGTAATCGGTATTGCCGGAGGGGATAATAAGGTGGAAGCCATCCTGGGGGCTTTGCGGGGTGGTTTTATAAATATTCTTATTACCGATGAAGAAACCGCTTTAAAAATAATAGAAAGAGGGGAAAAAAATGAGTGAGATAACCTGCATAGGAATATTAGTAGCTGATTTAGTAGGACGTCCAATTGACCGTTTCCCGGAAAAGGGAAAATTAATGCTGGTTCCGGAGATGGAACTCCATGCTGGGGGATGTGCTCACAACACCGGAGTAGATTTAAAAAAGCTGGGAGAAGAGGTTAAGGTAGTGGGAAAGGTGGGAAGAGATGGTCTGGGAGAATTTATGATAAATTCTCTGCGGGTGCATGGGATTGATGCTGGGGGAATCTCAGAAGACGATGAGCATCATACCTCAGCCACCATGGTAATAGTGGATGGCCAGGGGGAGAGAACTTTCCTTCACTATCCAGGGGCCAATCGGGGCTTGAGAGAAAAAGATATAGAAGATAGTTTTTTAAGTGGTTCACAAATAGTGCACATAGCGGGAAGCTTTCTCATGCCCGGATTTGATGGAGAAGAAACTGCCCGAGTCCTCGAGAGAGCAAAAAATCTGGGAGCTCTTACTTCTTTGGATACTGCCTGGGATGACACAGGAAAGTGGCTCTCCACTATTGAACCCGCTCTTTCTTATATCGATATTTTTCTCTCCAATCGTGATGAGGCTCACCATATATCCGGGAAAACCAATCTTCCTGATATTGCTCGGTTTTTTATGGATTACGGGATAAAAGTGGTGGCCATCAAAATGGGGGAAGAGGGAAGTTTTATCATGACTGAAGAAGAAAAGGTTTTAGTTCCTCCTTTTTCGGTAGTAGCAGTAGATGGAACAGGGGCGGGTGATGCTTTTTGTGCCGGATTTTTGGTGGGGTATCTACGAGGCTGGGACCTCTATAAAACTGGGCGCTTTGCCAATGCTTGTGGAGCTATGTGTGTTAGAAAAATGGGAGCCACCGAAGGAGTGGGAAGCTTGGAAGAAACTCTGGCTTTTATTGAAGAGGCCGAAGGAAAAGGAAACAGTAGATGAAAAAAGGGATACAATTTGGAGCGGGTAACATCGGACGAGGATTCATTGGTCACTTGCTCTGGGAATCGGGATTGGAGATTGTTTTTGTGGAAGCCAGGGAAGACCTGGTCCGGTTATTGAATGAGCGGGGATGCTATCCCTTGCGTCTTCTCCACCGCGAGGGGAAAGAAGAAGATTTAATCATAGATAACCTGAGAGCCCTTTCTACTCAAGAAGAGGACAAAGTAGCTAAAGAAATAGAAGAAGGAGATGTGGTATTTACTGCTGTAGGAGTGAAGAATCTTCCTGCCATTGCTCCTCTTTTAGCTCAAGGGTTGGAGCTTCGCTTGCGGGGGAGTGCCGATTTTTTAAACATTTTTCTCTGTGAGAACTTAAAAGATGCTCCTCAGCTATTGAAGGAGGAGATAGAAAAATACCTCACTCCTTCCGGTAAAAATTTTTTAGAAGAAAAAGTGGGGTTAGTGGGAACAGTAGTGGCTCGAATGGTGCCGGTTATGGGAGAGCGCTACGGGGTAGAAGACCCTCTTTTTGTGGTGGCGGAATCTTACCATCACTTGCCTTTTGATGCTCAGGCAGTAAAAGGAGAAGTGCCGAAAATAGCCGGGCTGAGAGCGGTGAGCAATTTTCCAGCGGAAGTGGAAAGAAAGTTATTCATTCACAATTTAGGTCATGCTGCTTTAGCTTATTTAGGATATCGCGAAGGTTACACCTATATTCACGAAGCTATAAAAGATGAAAAGATAAGAAAAATTCTCGATGGGGCCTGGGAGGAAGTTTCTCGGGCTCTTTTGCAGAAACACCCTGATTTAGACTCTCAAGAGCACGAGAAGTTAGTGGAGGACTTGCAAGAGAGATTTGCCAACCCCTTACTTTTAGATACGTTAGAGCGAGTAGGGAGAGAGCCTTTGCGGAAATTAGCACCTGAAGACCGCCTGATAGGGGGAGCGAACCTGTGTCTTTCGCAAGGAATTTTCCCTCACTATATAGCTATAGTTTGCGGGGCAGCTCTTTCCTACGACTGCCCTCGGGATGAAGAAGCGGTGAAGTTGCAGAAAATGATTCAGGAGAAGGGGGTAGAAAAGGCTATGGAGGAGATATGTGGAATAAAAGCAGAGAGCAGGTTAGGTCAGGCCATTCTTTCTGCTTATGAAAATTTTTCTTGAAAAAGAAAGGAGTGGAAAAAATGAAAGCAGCGGTATTTTATGGGCCCGGTGATATAAGGATAGAAGAACGATCTATGCCTTCTCCCGGGGAAGGGGAGATTCTTCTCCGGGTGGGAGCCTGTGCTATTTGCGGAACTGATGTGCGTATTTTCCGCCATGGTCACCATAACGTTCATCCTCCCCAGATTACCGGGCATGAAATCGCCGGAGTGATTGCCGATATAGGAAAAGGGGTACGGGGATATAAAGAGGGAGAAAGAGTGGCTGTAGCTCCTATATTACACTGTGGAGAATGTTTTTACTGTCGGAGAGGGTTACCTAATCTGTGTTTGAACTTTGAAGCTCTGGGGTATCATCATCCCGGGGCATTTGCTGAATACATGATAATTCCGGAGCGAGCGCTGCGAGGAGGGAACATCAACCGTATTCCCGATAACTTGTCTTTTGAGGAAGCCAGCTTAGCTGAACCTCTGGCTTGCGCTTTGAATGGGGAGCTACTCTCTCAGGTAGGAGTGGGAGACTATGTTTTGGTGGTGGGGGCAGGTCCTGTAGGCTGCATGCATATAACGCTATCTCGGGCTTTAGGGGCGAGTAAAGTAATAGTTTCGGAAATTCAAGAAAAGAGATTAAATTTGTCCCGGGAGTTTGACGCTGACTATTATATTAATCCGGAGAAAGAAAACCTAAAAGAAAAGCTTCTCCAAATTACCGAAGGCATCGGTCCTACTGTGGTAATCGTTGCTGCTCCAGCTCGGAAAGCTCAGGAGGAAGCTCTGGATCTGGCTGCTTCCCGGGGGCGAATTAACTTTTTTGGAGGTCTTCCCGGGGATAACAAGATAGCTCAATTAGATAGTAACCTCATTCATTATAAAGAACTTTTTGTTCATGGAACTTCTGGTTCTACTCCCCTTCATAATGCCTGGGCTTTAGAGATGATGGCGGCAGGTAGGGTGGAAGGGAAAAAATTGATCAGTAAAGTGGTAAGTTTAGATGAACTTCCTCAGGCTCTTGAGGAAGCAGAAAGTGGAGATTATTTAAAAATAGTGGTAAAACCTGGAATAGGAGGATAGACATGGAATCCAAAGATAAGTTTCTTAATATGTATCGGGATATGGTGCGAATTCGCCGCTTTGAAGAGACAGTGAGTGATCTCTTCAGTCAGGATAGGATTCGGGGCACCACTCATCTTTATATTGGAGAAGAAGCAGTGGCAGTAGGAGCCTGTAATGCTATTAACCCCGATGACTACATTACTTCTACTCACCGGGGTCACGGGCATTGTATTGCTAAAGGGGCTACCTTAGATAAAATGATGGCTGAGCTCTTTGGTAAAATTACCGGCTATTGTAAAGGCAAAGGTGGGTCATTGCATATTGCTGACCTTAACGCTGGAAACTTAGGAGCTAATGGTATTGTGGGTGGAGGGATTCCCATTGCTGTGGGCTCGGGGTTGACTGCTAAATATAAAAATACGGGAAAAGTAACAGTGTGCTTTTTTGGCGATGGAGCAGCTAATACCGGGGCTTTTCACGAAGCCTTGAATTTGGCCGGAGTATGGAAACTGCCGGTAATTTTTGTCTGCGAAAATAACCTTTATGCTATGTCGGTGCCGGTTAAGGAGGCTTTTCCCATTCAGGATATTGTGGAAAGAGCCCCGGCTTATGGAATGCCGGGAGTAATAGTAGACGGCATGGATGTTTTAGCGGTAAAAGAGGCCGTGGAAGAAGCAGCCAAAAGAGCCCGGCGAGGGGATGGTCCTACTTTAATTGAATGCAAAACCTATCGTTATTTAGGGCACTCCAAAAGTGACCCCCGGGCTTACCGAACTAAAGAAGAAGAAAGTCAATGGAAAGAGAGAGACCCTATTAAACGATATAAACAGTGGCTCCTGGGAAATGGGGTAACGGAAGAGGAGATAAAAAAGATTGATGAAGAGGTGGAAAAAGAGATAGAAGAGGCGGTGGACTTTGCCGAAAAAAGTCCCTATCCACCACTGGAGGAAATCACCAAAGACGTATATGTAGAAGAAGATTTTGCCGAATTAGAGAGAAAGAAAGGAACTAAAGTAGTTAACGGGATAGATGAGTGGGACGGAGAAATGAGAACCATAACCTATCGAGAAGCGCTCAACGAAGCGTTGCGAGAAGAGTTAAAGCGAGATGAAAACGTGGTATTGATGGGAGAAGACATTGCTCTTTATGGGGGAGCTTACGGGGTAACTCGAGGGCTATGGCAAGAATTTGGAGGAGAAAGAGTCCGTAATACTCCTATATCAGAAGCAGCCATTGTGGGTTGCTGTGTGGGGTCTTCCATCACTGGATTGCGACCGGTAGGAGAAATCATGTATATCGATTTCATCGGTTTGTGCATGGACCAATTGGTGAATCAAGGAGCCAAAATCCGGTATATGTTTGGAGGAAAGGCTCGGGTTCCTATGGTTATCCGCACTGAAGGCGGATGCGGTCGCTCTTCAGGCGCTCATCATGCCCAAAGTCTGGAATCCTGGTTTTTACATACTCCGGGGCTCAAAGTGGTGATGCCTGCTACTCCTTTTGACGCCAAAGGGTTGCTTAAAGCTGCCATTCGGGAAGATAATCCGGTACTTTTCATTGAGCACAAGATGATTTATAACAGTCAAGGTCCTGTTCCTCCTGAAGAATATATAATTCCTTTAGGGGTAGCAGATGTGAAAAGAGCAGGAAAGGATGTAACTATCATTGCCTATTCTCGAATGCTCCTTTTTGCCCTTCAGGCAGCAGAAATGCTCTCTCAGGAGGGGATTGAAGCAGAAGTGATAGACCCTCGCACTCTGGTGCCTCTTGATATAGACACTATCACTGAATCAGTTCGGAAAACCAATCGGGTAGTTATCGTTCATGAGGGATGCAAAACCGGAGGAGCAGGGGCAGAAATAGGAATGAAAATTCAGGAAGAAGTTTTCGACTACTTAGATGCCCCTATAGTTCGCTTAGGGGCGGCTGACGCTCCGGTCCCTTGCAGTAGATATTTAGAGGATAACTCTATTCCTCGACCAGAGACTATAGCTGAGGCAGTGAGAAATTTGTTGAGGAGATAGGGGTATGGCTAAAGTAGAACTGGGCATTAATAATTGTTTTGCCATAGGCCGTTATCCGGAGCCCGAGGAGTGGCTCCGGATAGTTAAAGAAGAGCTGGGTTTACAACATGTACAGTTTTCTTTTGACCTTTTAGACCCGGTAATAATTGATGAAGAGATAGTAAAAGAAAAGTGCGCTTTTATTCGCCGATTAGCTGATGAGGGGGAAGTGAAAATAGATACGGCGGTTACCGGGGAAGTGGCTCACAAGTTCAATTTACTTTTAGACCCTGACCCGGGTATGCGTCGCTCGTATCTGCGGTGGTATGAAAAAATGGTGCGGGCGGCTTCTCTTTTAGGAGCCGAGGGTTCAGGTATTTATATGGGGAGTTTGAGCAACAAAGACGTAAATAATCCCGAGAGGAAAGCATATCTAACTGAGGTGCTTGTAGAAGAAATTGCTTATTTGACCTTTGTTGCTCGAGAAGCGGGACAGAGTTATTTTTTGTGGGAACCTATGTCTCTTCCCCGGGAGATGCCTTCTACCATTGATGAGACTAAAGAATTGTGGGAGCGAGTGAATGAAAAATCTCACATTCCGGTGCTTTTATGTCTCGATGTAGGGCATGGTTATTATCGCTCCTCAGACCCTCGAGATCTGGATTATTATTCCTGGCTGCAAGAGCTGGCCCATCTTTCTCCTTCTATTCACATGCAGCAGACCGACCGAAAGGGGAGCCGGCACTGGACTTTTACCGAAGAAAATAATGCTCAAGGAGTAATCGTTCCCGAGCGAGTTCTGGAGGCCATTGAAGCTTCAGGTGCTGAAGAAGTAGTTTTGGTGTTTGAATTTTTCTTCTCTGCCCACGCCTTAAGCGATGAAAGCGCTTTAGATGATATGAAAAAGAGCGTGGATTACTGGAGAGAAGCCCTGGTTCGTTTCTATGGAAAGTAAAACTCGGTTATATTTAATCATTTTCTTAGCCTTTTACTTTCTGGCTGTTTCTATGATCATAACTGGAGCAGTGATTCCTCAGTGGATGGACGAGTTTTCGGTATCGGCCGGCCGGGCCGGCCGGCTCTTTGCCTTTTATTATCTTCCCTACACTATAGTTACTTTTTGTAGTGGCTTGCTTTCTCAACGGTGGGGCAAAAAAGTGGTTTTGCTTTTAGGGCAGGCTTTCTTGGCCGGGGGATTTTTCTCTGTCAGCACCTCTCCTTCCTTCTCCTTGATAGAATGGGGACTGTTTCTTATGGGAGTGGGAGGGGGATTTTCTGAAGCTCCTTTTACTTCTCTTCTTTCTCAAATATTCCCGGGAGAAGAAGGTTATGCTCTTAATTTATCCCAGATTTCTTTTGGTCTGGGGGCAGCCACTGCTCCATTTCTGGCTGGGTTTTTACTAGAAAGGGGCTTTTCCTGGAGATTATTTTATCTTTTTCCGGGAATGGTTTCTCTCGTGATTTTTGCCCTTCTGAGCAGAGAAAAACTTCTGGAGGAAAAGGGAATGGAAGGAGGAGGAAAGTCTCCGCTCAGGAGGAGAGAAGGTAATGGCTTTATAATAGTGAGCTTTTTAGCTATGTTTCTTTATGTGGGAGCAGAAATTGGTTCTTCCTCCTGGATAACTACCTATTTGGTTAAAGGCCTGGGAGGCAGCTTATCCTGGGGAGGGTTGGCTCTGGCAGTTTTCTGGGGTGCCTTAACCATAGGAAGATTTGTTTTTGCTTTTCTCTCCCGCTCTCTCTCCTATCCTGTTATTTTGCGTTTTTCTTCCTTTTTGAGCTTAATTTTTCTCTTTTTTCTAAACTTCACTCACGAGGTACACTGGGCTATTTTAGCTTTGGGAGGAGTAGGGTTTGGCTATTCTGCTGTCTGGCCTTTGATAGTGGCCTGGGTAGCGCAAAAAATGGGGGAAGAACAGGAAAAAGCTATCGGTTTTGTGGTAGCTTTTGGAGGCCTGGGAGCAATATTTTTTCCCTGGTTAGGAGGAGTTATAGGAGAGAGATGGGGGCTTTCCTATATTTTCTGGGTAGTTTGGGTTTTAGTTCTCTTTTTGTGGCTGGTTTTTCATTCTTCTTATTTCAGGGAAGGAGGGAAGGAAGTTGGCGCTGGTAGGGATAGATGTGGGAACGAGTGGGTGTAAAGTAGTAGCTTTTACAGAAGGGGGAGAAATTCTCGCTTCTGGTTACGAAGAGTATCCCTTTTTAACTCCTCGACCGGGATGGTTAGAATTAGACCCGGAAAAAATCTGGGAGGCAGTGATAAACTCTTTAGCGAAAGTAGTAGAGCAGACTGAAGATGCGATAGATGCAATAGCGGTAAGCTCTCACGGTGAAACTCTCATCCCCTTAGGGGAAGATGGTCAGGTTCTTTATGGAGCGATAGCCAACTTTGACACCCGGGCGGAGGGATACGTAGATTTCTGGAGGGAGCACCTGAACCCTTTCCAGATTTTTCAAATTACCGGTATGCCCCTTCACGGGATGTATACCGTGAATAAAATTCTCTGGCTCAAAGACCAGAGACCGGATATTTTTGAGAAAGTGGATAAATTTTGCTGTGTGGAAGATTTTGTTCTCCATCGCCTCACCGGTGAAGAACCGGTTATCGATTATTCTTTAGCTGCCCGTACCATGATGCTGGATGTGGTGCAAAAAGAGTGGTCAGACGATATTTTACGTCTTGCCTCTTTAGACAAAGACAGACTCCCTCGTCTTTTACCCTCCGGAGAAGAGGTGGGTCATCTGCGTTCTTCTTTAGCTCAAGATTTGGGTTTATCGTCTTCGGTGGTGGTTGCAACGGGAGGTCATGATCAGCCTTGCGGAGTTCTGGGCTGTGGAGTGAGAAAAGAAGGAGAAGCGATGTACGGGATGGGGACTTCAGATTGTGTGGCTTTAAACCTGGGGAGAAAGCCTCTTCTTACGCAAGAGATGATGAAAAATGGTTTTTGTTGCTATCCCCATGTGGTAGAAAATTCCTACCTTACTCTTTCTTACATTGCCTCAGGTGGTTCGGTTTTGCGCTGGTTTCGAGATACCTTTGGTGGTGAGGAAAAAGAGATAGCAAAAAGAGAAGGAAAAGATCCCTATCAGGTTTTGATTGATACCATTCCTTCTCATCCTGCCTCCCTTTTTCTTCTACCCCATTTGGCTGGCTCCGGTACTCCCTATCTTGATGGTTACTCTCGAGGGGCGCTTTTAGGCTTGACTCTGGGAGCAAGCAAGGGTGAGGTAGTCAGGGCTATTTTAGAAAGTATTACCTATGAGATGAAAATTAATCTGGACTTATGGGAGGAATTTGGCATTCCTCTATATGATTTACGAGCAGTGGGAGGAGGAGCTCGCTCTACCTGCTGGCTTCAGATTCGAGCTGATATTTTGCAGAAACCTCTCCTTCCCCTTTTTACTGAAGAAGCAGTAGCTCTGGGAAGCGCTATGTTAGGAGGAAAAGCCCGGGGTATATTTTCTAACCTGGATGAGGCTGTGGCGGCCATGGTAAAATTTGGGAAAGAGATTTCTCCCTCTCCGGATAAAAAAGAGGCTTATCAGATCAGATATCAAATTTATCGGAAGATTTATGGAGCGGTGAGAGAAATACACGAAGAAATCAGTAAACTGTTATAAAGTAGACAAACTCTCCAAGCCCCTTTTTACAAAAAAACAAGGGGTACAATATAGGTGTACTGGGAGATTGGAAAAGAGACGAACGCACCTTGAAAAGTGAATGAGAGACTATAGGGGCGCTTCACCCCCAAAGACAGAAAACAGACAGTCTACGACGTAAACTAAAAATAAAAGACAAAAGGAGAAAAGCTTACCGAGGGGAAGAGTGTCCCTCAGCAGGAGAAGAGGGGTGGGATGAATGATAAAGTAATAATTGTGTAATTCGGAGCTACCGGGTATTTTTAGGGATTTCCCAAAATTTAACTTAAATAAAAAGGAGGTTTATCTAATGAAAAGTAAGGGTTTTGCCACTGGAGTGTGGGTATTTGGTAGTTGTCCAGACCGTTTTTGCACCAAAGGTTATAAAAAGGAGGTCTCCTTAGAGGAGTCTCTGGATAAGATTGCCTCAGTAGAGGGTTTACAGGGGTTAATGATGCACTATCCTGCGCCTCTCAATGAAAATAATGCTTCCTATGTAAAGAAGGAGCTGGAAAAGAGGGACTTAAAATTAGCTTCCTGTGATGTAGATCTCTTCAGCAGTCCGGAGTTTTCCTGGGGGGCCTTGATGTGTGAAAAAGAGGTAAGGAAAAAAGCTATAGAGATGAGCAAAAAAGCCATGGACGTAGCAGAACATTTAGGAGCAGATGTGATGAACCTCTGGCCCGGGCAGGATGGCTTTGACTACCCTTTTCAGATTAATTACCAGGCCCAGTGGGACCTTCTCGTAGATGCGCTTTCTGAGATAGCCAGCCACAACCCTCGAGTGAAGTTGAGTTTAGAATACAAACTGCGAGAGCCTCGCACTCACTCTACCATAGCTAATGCCGGAATTGCTCTCTTCTTAGCTCAGGAGATTGCCCCCAACGTGGGAGTGACCATTGATCTCGGACATTCCTTCAACGTTAAAGAGTCTCCAGCTAATGTGGTGGCTCTTTTAGATAAGTACGGTAAGCTTTTTGCTCTGCATCTCAATGATAATTTCCGGGATTGGGATGACGATATGGCAGTGGGGAGTGTTCATTTCTGGGAAACTTTAGAGTTCATTTATTACCTCTATTTTTCCAGTTATGAGGGGTGGCTGGGATTGGATATTTTCCCCTATCGAGAAGATCCTGCTGCAGCTTGCCAATTCAGTATAGAGATGATTAATTACTTTTTAGAAATAGTCCAGAAAATAGATAAGCAGAAACTGGAGGAGATTCAAAAAGAAGCCGATGCTCTATCAGCTCTTCGGTATATAAAGAGTTTGCTTTAGAGAGGAGGAGAGAAGTTGAGCTATCTGGGGATAGATGTGGGAACCACGGGCTGTAAAGTGGTGGCCTTTGACGAAGAAGGAAAGATCGTGGCTCTCTCCTATCGAGAGTATCCTCTTTATTACCCGCAGACGGGCTGGATAGAGTTAGATGCTGAGGAGGTTTACCAGGCGGTAGAGGATAGCTTGCTGGAGATATCACAAAAGCTGCGTCATGACCCTCCTTGCAGTTTGGCTATTTCCTCTCAGGGAGAAGCGGTGGTTCCAGTAGGAGAGAAGGGGGAGTGTTTGGCGCGCAGCATTGTCACTTTTGACCAGCGAGGGGATGAATTTGTTCCCTTCTGGGAGGAGAAAATTGGCAGAAAGCGCTTTTTTGAGCTCACCGGGACTTCTCTTTCCGGGATTGGAACGGTGAATAAAATACTATGGTGGAAAAAGTATAAACAGGAAGTATTTGAAAAAGCTCGCTATTTTTTATGCTTTGAAGATTTCATAGTGCACCGCTTAGGAGTGGAACCGGCTATTAGTTTTTCCTTGGCGGGGAGAACTATGATGTTTGAGGTTAAAAAAGAAAAGTGGTCAGAAGAAATTCTTTCTTTGGCGGGAATTGACCCGGCGCGCCTGGCTCGCCCTCTTCCTTCTGGGGAGGTGGTGGGAGAGGTAGCTTCTTCTTTTGCTCAAAAAATGGGATGGAAGGAAAAAGTGATAGTAGCCACCGGAGGTCATGACCAGCCTTGTGGAGCTTTGGGTTCAGGGGTGATTAAACCGGCTCTGGCTATGGATGCGACAGGAACTGTGGAATGCATAGCTCCTGCGTTGGGGGAACTGGTTCTCAGCCCGGTTATGGAGGAAAACAACCTGTGTTGTTATCACCACGCTTTTCCTTCTCTTTATCTTACCATGGTTTATAATTTTACCGGAGGAGCACTCTTGCGCTGGTTCCGGGATAATTTTGCTCAAAAAGAAAAGGAAATAGCAGAGAGAGAAAATTGTGATGTATACGACCTCATTCTCGCTCGTATTCCATCTCAGCCCACCAATATCTGGGTTTTACCTCATTTCACCACTACTGGCACTCCCTACTTTGATACTCAATCTGCCGGGGTAATTGTGGGACTCAAGTTAGAAACCTCTCGAGAAGAATTCATAAAGGCGCTTCTTGAAGGGGTGAGTTATGAGATGAAATTTAACTTAGAACTTCTCTCTCAGGCGGGAGTGAAGGTAGAGAGGTTAAGAGCGGTGGGAGGAGGAGCCAAAAGCCCTGCCTGGTTACAGATAAAAGCTGATGTTTATGGGTTACCGGTAGAAGCTCTGTCTGTTACGGAAGCCGCTTCTCTAGGAGCGGCCCTTTTAGGGAGGAGAGCAAAAGAGGGAATAGAAGATTTTGCCGGTTTGATTAATAAATTGGTGAAGGTTAGAGAAGTTTATGAACCAGATAAAGAAAGAAATGCACTATATGAAGAGAGGTTTGAAGTGTATAAGAGAATTTATCCGGCTTTAAAAAACCATATCTGGAAAGGAGAGAAATGACTTTGAAAGCTGCTTTTTTTCTGGGTCCGGAAAAAATGGAAATTAGGGAAGTGGAAGTCCCCCAGGTGGAAGAGGGAGAAGTGCTCCTTCGGGTGGCGGCCTGTGCCATCTGCGGAACTGATGTGCGAATTTTCCATCATGGTCATTCCCACGTTCAGCCCCCTCAGACCACCGGTCATGAAATAGCTGGGGAGATTGTGGAGGTGGGAAAGGGAGTAGAAGGATATAAGGTGGGAGATAAAGTAGTGGTGATTACCGTTATTTCTTGTGGCCGCTGCCGTTATTGCCGGCGGGGTTTACAGAACTTATGTCCGGAGCAAAAGTATATTGGTTACGATTACCCGGGTGGCTTTGCCGAATTTCTGAAAATTCCCCGGGAAGGGGTAGAGAGAGGAAATCTCTTAGTTCTTCCCCCCGATGCCGATCTTTTGGAAGCCAGTTTAGTGGAGCCTTTGTCTTGCGTGGTCAATGGTCAATCCTACTTGAATATCGGTTTCGGAGAAAATGTTTTAGTCATTGGAGCAGGACCCATTGGCTGCATGCATGTGGAGCTGGCTCGAAACCGAGGAGCAGGGAAGATATTTTTAGCTGATATTTCCCAGGAACGGTTAAAGTTGGCTCAAGTAGTAGAAGCCGATGAGTACATTAACTCTCAGGAGGAAAATCTCACCCAGAGAATACTTGAACTTACCGATAACTTAGGAGCAGATGTGATAATAGTAGCAGCATCATCTGGGAGTGCTCAAGAGGAGGCCCTGGAGATGGTAGCCCCTCAGGGAAGAATCAGCTTCTTTGGAGGATTACCTCGAGAAAATCCCACCATTAAATTTGATAGTAATGTCGTTCACTACAAAGAAGTGGGAGTTTTTGGAGTTTTTGCTTCTCATGCTTCTCAATACGAAGAGGCAGCTAAACTGATTTATAGCGGGCGAGTGAGAGCTAAACGTCTCATCACTCATGTTTTAAGCTTAGAAGAAGTGGTCAAAGGAATTGATTTAGTGCGCCAAGGTATCGCTCTTAAGGCGGTAGTATCTATGGAAAACAATTAAAAAGAGGTGAAGAAAATGGATCCCCAGCCTCTGGCTCGTAAAGTAGCCATAGTGACTGGTTCAGCTTCAGGTATTGGAAAAGGCATTGCCCTTCGTTTTGCCGAAGAAGGGGCAGATGTATCTTGCTGGGATTTAAACTTAGAAGGAGCAAAAGAAACTGCCCGGGAAGTGGAAAAAGCGGGGAGGAAATCTCTGGCTCTCCAGGTGGATGTTACTAAAAGTGGAGAAGTGGAAGATGCCGCAAAAGCAGTATTTGACCAGTTTGGTAAGATTGATATTCTGGTAAACTCAGCAGGAATTATTCGGGCTCATTTTATAACCGAAGTCCCGGAAGAAATCTGGGATAGTATAATTACGATAAACTTAAAAGGAACTTTTCTCTGTATAAGAGAGATAGCCAAATATATGATTCCTCAGAATAGTGGGAAAATAATCAGCATCAGCTCTAAATCGGGGAAAAAAGGAGGGCTCTGGTTAGGTGCTTATTCGGCTTCTAAATTTGGTATAATTGGCTTAACTCAAAGTGTGGCCATGGATTTAGCACCTTATAAAATTAATGTTAATGCCATTTGCCCGGGTAATGTTTTCTCCACTCCTATGTGGGACCTTCTGGATAAAGAATACTCCAAAAAATTAGGAGTTCCTCCTCAGGAGGTGAGGAAAATATATGTGGAAAAAGTTCCTCTGGGTAGAGAATGCACGGTAGAAGATGTAGCTAATGTGGCAGTATTTTTAGCCTCTTCTTATTCTGATTATATGACCGGTCAGGCTATTAACGTCACCGGTGGACAGGAGGTTCACTGAGCTGAACAAAATTGGATTGGTGGTTAACCCCGCAGCAGGAAAAGATATCCGGCGATTGATAGCCTATGGTTCGGTTTTTGGCAACCAGGAAAAGGTTAATTATACTCTTCGCTTGCTTCGGGGCATAGAGAGTGTAGTGAGCGAGCCGGTTGAGGTAATGTATATGCCTGATCCTTACGATTTGGTAGGATCGGTGGAAGATGATTTTCCTTCCGGGAAAATTATCTTCCACCGTGCTCCTATTCCAGTTTTTGGTGATGAGGTGGATACTTTAAATTTCACCGACTGGGCAGTAAATGAGGAAAAAGTAGATGCTTTAGTGGTAGTAGGAGGAGATGGAACTAACCGGATAGTAGCCAAAAAGAGTGCCCTCACTCCCCTTTTCTCTCTTTTTGGGGGTACTAATAACGTATTTGCTGAAAATATTGAGCCTACAGTTATGGGACTGGCGGTGGGTTTTTTTCTGGAAAATTATTCTTTGCGGGAAAAAGTGGTGAAAAAAAGCAAAATACTGAGGGCCAGATCCAAGGAAGCGGGGAAAGAGGAGTTAGCTCTTGTTGATGTGGTAGTGGTAGAAAAAACTTCAGTAGGAGCAAGAGCGGTGTGGGAGCCAGAGTTAGTTCGTTTGATAGTGGTAACCCAGAGCAGCCCTTTAAAAATTGGCTTGAGTTCGGTAGTGGGAAGATTGATTAGCATTAGCCCGGAAGAAGAAAGAGGAGCAGTGGTGGAGTTAGGAGAGGGAGGGGAAATGGTTAAGGCTCCGATAGCTCCGGGTTTAGTGGAAGAGATAAAAATCCGGAGATGGGAATTTTTACCTCTGGGAGCTTCTATTTCTCTCCCGTGCCAGAGAGGGGTTCTAGCTTTAGACGGGGAACGGGAGATAATTTTGCGAGAAGGGGAGAACTGGGAGATTCGGCTGGAAGATACCGGGCCCCGGAGGGTGGACGTGGAGAAATTAATGAGCCTGGTGCAAGAAAGGAGCGTCATAAATGGCTAAAAAGGTAATCATGCCCAAATTAGGTTTAACCATGGAAGAAGGAATTATCAATAAATGGTTAGTAAAAGAAGGAGATCGGGTAAATAAGGGAGATGTCCTCTTTGAAGTGGCTACTGACAAAGTTAATATGGAAGTAGAATCTCCCACTGAAGGGGTGGTTCTAAAAATTCTTTATCCTGAAGGGGCTACTGTTCCTATCACCGAAGCGGTAGCTTATATAGGGAAAGAAGGGGAGGAGATTCCCGAAGAAGAGGAAAAACCGGAAGAGAAAATAGAAGCGGTGAAGATGGAAGAAGAAAAAGTAGAAGAAAAACGAGAAGAAGCTCCTCTTCCTTCGGAGACTGAAAGAATTAGAGTCTCTCCTGTGGCTCGTCGCTTAGCCGAGGAGCACGGAATCGACCTTTCTCAAATACAGGGTAGCGGCCCGGGAGGAAGAATTGTAAGAGAAGATGTGGAGAAAGCTATAGAGGAAAAAGAAAAAGAGAGAAAATTGATAGTAGAAGAAGTAAAAGTCCCGAGAGAAAAAGAGCGTATACCTCTTTCTCGAATGAGAAAAATCATAGCCCAGCGCCTGACCGAGAGTTATCAAAGCACTCCTCACTTTTTCCTTCATCAGGAAATATGTGCTGACGAGCTGGTAAAGATGAGAGAAAAAATTCTTCCTCTGGTGGAAAAAGAGACTGGTTTGCGAGTTTCTTATACCGATATTCTGGTGAAAATGGTGGCTAAAGCGGTGGAGAAATTTCCTCTCTTCCGTGCTCATCTTGCAGGAGAAGAAATAGAGATAAGCCCGGAAGTAAATATCGGAGTGGCAGTAGCACTGGAAGAAGGGTTGATAGTTCCGGTGGTGAAGAATGCTAACGAGAAGGGGATATCCCAGATTACTCAAGAAATTAACGCTCTGGCGCAAAAGGCGAGATCTAACCAGTTAACTCCGGAGGAAGTTTCCGGAGGAGTGTTCACTGTTTCTAACTTGGGAATGTGGGGGGTGGATTCTTTCACCGCCATCATCAATCCCCCCGAAGCAGCTATTTTAGCCTGTGGGGCAATCCGTAAAAAACCTTTTTTCAACGGAAAAGAGATTGTTCCTGCTTACTTGTGGGAGTTGAGCCTCTCTTGTGACCATCGTTTGATTGATGGAGCGCTGGCTGCTCAGTTTCTGCAATTTTTAAAGAATCTTCTTGAGGAACCTTTTACTCTTATTATCTGAGGAGGGATGAAGATGGAATATTTTTTGGGAATAGATGTGGGAACTACAGGATGTAAAGTGGTTTTGGTGAACGAAAAAGGGGAGTTGATATCTAAAGCGGTGGCAGAATATCCCCTCTATACTCCTTACCCCAACTGGGCAGAACAAGACCCTGCTGACTGGTGGCAGGGAACTGTACAGGCGGTAAAGGAAGCTTTACAGATGGCAGAAATTGACCCTCTTCTGGTACAAGGAGTGGGACTTACCGGACAGATGCACGGTTCAGTGTTTCTGGATGAAAAAGGAGAAGTTTTACGCCCGGCAATTCTGTGGTGTGATCAGCGCACTGCCCGGGAATGTGAAGAAATTACTCAGATAGTGGGGGAAGAGAAGTTAATGAGTATCAATTGCAACCCTGTTCTTCCTGGCTTTACTGCTCCCAAGATTTTGTGGTTAAAAAACAATGAACCTCATCTATATGAAAAAGTAGCTAAAGTTCTTCTCCCCAAAGACTATATCCGCTTCCTTTTAACTGGAGATTTTGCTACTGATGTTTCTGATGCTTCGGGAACTTCTCTTTTCGATGTGCCTCGTCGTAAGTGGTCAGAAGAATTAATGTCCCTTCTGGAATTTCCTCCTTCCTGGTTTCCTCCTTCTTTTGAATCTCCAGAAGTTACCGGATACCTGAAAAAAGAAGTAGCGGAGATGTGGGGGATGGGAGACAAGGTTTTAGTGGTGGCAGGGGGAGGGGATAACGCTGCCGGGGCAATAGGCACGGGTATTGTGAAGCCGGGACTGGTTTCTGCGAGCCTGGGAACTTCGGGGGTGGTTTTTGCCTTCAGCGATGAGGTGAAAGTGGATAAAAAAGGAAGAGTGCACACTTTCTGCCACGCGGTTCCCGGTAAATGGCATGTTATGGGAGTGATGCTTTCTGCAGGCGGGTCGCTGCGCTGGTTTAGGGATAGACTGGGTATGGAAGAAAAAAATCTGGCATCTCTTTTAGAAAAAGATAGCTACGATATTTTAACTGCTGAGGCAGAAAAAGCTCTTCCTGGGGCGGAAGGCTTGATTTTTCTCCCCTATCTCACCGGAGAGCGCACTCCTCATGCTGACCCTTATGCTCGAGGGGTGTTCTTTGGACTTACTCTGAAACACCGCAAAAATGAGATGGTAAGAGCAGTGATGGAAGGAGTTACTTTTGGTATGCGTGACTCTTTTGAAATCATGAGGGAGATGAATATTCCCATTCAGGAAGTCAGAGCTATTGGGGGAGGAGCACGCAGTGCTCTGTGGAGAAAAATCCAGGCTTCTATTTATGAAGTTCCTCTCTGGGGGGTAAAAATTGATGAAGGACCAGCTTTTGGCGCTGCTCTTCTGGGGGCGGTGGGAAGAGGAGTATTTTCTTCGGTGGAGGAGGCTTCAGAGAAAGCGGTAAAAGTGACCGAGCAGGTTCTTCCTTCTCCGGAATTGGTGGACTATTACAACAAGGCTTATCGTTTATATCGCGACCTTTATCCTGCTTTGCGAGATTTTTATCCCCGGTTGCAAGAGCTATAGAGGGAGGGATGATGAGTGGATAAAAAAGCGGTTTGCCTGGGAGAGCTCTTAATCGACTTTGTTTCTACAGTGAGCGGGGTTACCTTAAAAGATGCTCCTGGTTTTGAGAAAGCTCCCGGAGGTGCACCGGCCAACGTAGCGGTGGGCTTGGCTAAACTGGGAATCGATACTCATTTTATCGGAAAAGTGGGGAGGGACGCCTTCGGGGAATTTTTGAGGGAAGTGCTGGAGAAAAATGGGGTGAACACCCGTTTTCTCTTTTCTACCGAGAAAGCTAAAACTACTCTGGCATTTGTTTCTCTTACCCAGGAAGGAGAAAGGGACTTCGTTTTTTACCGGGACCCGGGGGCAGATATGCTATTGGACCAGCGAGAAATAGGAGAGGAGTGCTTTCAAGGTAAGGGAGTTTTTCATTTTGGCTCTATTACTATGACTCATGAACCGGCTTACAGTGCGACTATGCGAGCTATTTCCTTGGCTAAAAAATATGGTTATCTTTTATCCTTTGATCCTAATCTTCGTCCCGCTCTGTGGAGAGATTTAGAAGAAGCTCGTTTCCGGATGCGCCAGGCTTTAAAATCGGTAGATATTTTGAAAGTCAACGAAGAAGAAGCGCGATTTTTAGCCGGAACTTCAGATTTGGAGCAAGCGCTAAAATTTCTTTCCCAGAACTTCTCCTTAGCTCTCATTGCTCTTACTCTGGGGAAAAGAGGCTGCTTAATTGTGCACGGGGATAATAGGTTAGAAATGGAAGGATTTTCTGTTGCTACTGTGGACACCACCGGCGCCGGTGATGGTTTTGTGGCTGGCCTTTTGAGTTCCCTTTATATGTTCTGGGAAGATTTGAGGGAGAGAAAAGAGATTCCCGAAAGCGCTATTGCTCATGCTGCTCGTCGAGCTAATGCTGTGGGAGCGCTGACCACTACCAAAAAGGGAGCAATTCCCGCTCTACCTACCAGTGAGGAGGTGGAAATCTTCTTAAAGGAGCATCCTCTATGATTTTTGTTCTTTGTGCCAATCCCGCTTTAGACCGCTTACTTATTATGGAAGAGCTGAGCTTGAACGAGGTAAATCGAGCTTCTCAAGTAACAGAGACTGTAGGAGGAAAAGGAATTAATGTAGCCCGAGCGATAAAGCAAAAAGGAGGGAATCCTCGTCTTCTCATTTTTGAAGGGGGAAGTACCGGGGAAAAGATTAAAAAAGGTTTAGAAAAAGAAAATTTTTTATTTACCAGCTGGCCTTCAGATGAAACTAGAATCACCACTATTATTCACGAAGAAAAGACCAAAAGACACACAGTAATTAATGAACCCGGACCTCTGGTTTCTATTTCTACCACTTTAGCCTGTCTTCACTTTTTAGAAAATAATCTCCGAAAGGGAGATTATCTGGTACTGTCTGGGTCTCTACCCCGGGGAGTAAGATTAGATTTTTATGCCCTTTTGATTCAAATTTCTAAAAGAAAAGGAGCCTTTTCGGTTCTGGATACCTCAGGAGAGCCTTTGCGTCGAGCGCTACCTGCTGCTCCTTTTATGATAAAGCCCAATGTGAGAGAAGCACAAGAAGCTCTGGGTTTTTCTATTTCTTCCTGGGAAGATAAAATAAAGGCAGTGAAAATTTTCGAGAATCAAGGGGTAGAATTGGTGATTCTCTCAGACGGGAAAAGGGGGGTAGTAGCTAACTACCGGGGAGAAATATGGAAAGTAGGGATGAAGAAGGAAGTAGAAGGAGGAGGTTATTCTATTGGTTCAGGTGATACTTTAGTAGGAGTTGTGGTAGAATATTTGGAGAAAGGAAAAAGTATAGAAGAATCTCTTGCTGCGGGGGTGAGTTGTGGTTTAGCTAATACTTTTTATCCTGGAGGGGGGATTTTCGATGAGGAAAAAGCTGAAGAGTTGGAAAAAGATATTTTGATAGAACGAATAAAGGATTAGGAGGCGGCAGGCGATGAATATAGTGGTGCAAGGAAGGAACATGGAAATTAGTGAAGTAATGAGAAATTATGTTACTAAAAAACTCTCTAAGTTAGAACGCTTCTTTGACCGCCTTATGGATGCTACGGTCAATTTTACCCTGGAGCGAGGAAGGGTTAAGGTAGAATCTACTCTCACCGCAAGCGGTGTAGTAATTCGGGCAGAAGCAGTAGGTCCAGATTGGCGCTCGGCTCTGGATGAGGTCTGTCTCTTATACACATCT
>DGDO01000145.1:0-193 GCA_002385475.1 Candidatus Sordicultor fermentans
GAGCGGTACAAATTGTACTGAAGAATGCTTTTCAACTTTTGGGAATTTCCGCTCCTGACACTATGTAAAATAACTAAATTTCTTTCTCAGTTAAAGAGATTTATTTTCTCCTTAAGATGAAAATTTGACGATACCATATTGAGTAAAAGGAGTTAAAAATGGATAAAGGAAAGTATATTTTTGTAACCGGTGG
>DGDO01000145.1:311-6800 GCA_002385475.1 Candidatus Sordicultor fermentans
GTATATTTTTGTAACCGGTGGAGTAGCATCGTCTTTAGGGAAAGGCATAACCGCCGCCTCATTAGGGAGAATTCTAAAGAGTAGAGGATTTCGAGTCACTATGCAGAAGTTTGATCCTTATATCAATGTTGACGCTGGTACTATGAATCCTTATCAGCATGGAGAAATATTCGTAACCTACGATGGAGGGGAAACTGACTTAGATTTGGGACATTATGAGCGGTTCATTGATGAGGAGCTATCCAAACTAAGTAATGTAACCACAGGAAAAATCTATAGTTCAGTCATTGAAAAAGAAAGAAGGGGTGATTACCTGGGAGCCACTGTCCAGGTAATTCCTCATATAACCAACCAGATAAAAGAAGAGATTTTTCGGTTGAGAGAAATGAGCAAAGCGGATATCTCTATTGTGGAGATTGGAGGGACAGTAGGAGATATAGAGGGTTTGCCTTTTTTAGAAGCTATTCGCCAGATAAAAAATGATATAGGAAAAAGCAATTGCCTTTATATTCATGTGACTCTCGTGCCTTATCTTGAGGCAGCGGGGGAGCTAAAGTCTAAACCTACTCAACATAGCGTTAAGGAATTACGAAGTATTGGTATTCAGCCAGACATAATAGTTTGTCGTTCTTCTCATCCTATTACCCCCGAAGTGATGGCTAAGATTTCTCTCTTCTGCGACTTGGATAAAGAGGCCGTGATTCCCCTTATGGATGTTGATTCCATTTATGAGGTGCCTCTGGTTCTGGAAGAAAGAAATGTAGGGGACCTGATAGCCAGTCGCTTGGAAATGAAGCCTACTCCTTCTGATTTAGAGGAATGGTCTCAAATCGTTCAAAGGGTTAGAGAAGCGGATAAAGAAGTAAATATTGGTTTGGTGGGAAAGTATACAGAATCAAAGGATGCTTACTTGAGTGTTTGTGAGGCGCTTAAACATGGAGGGATAGAACTGGGATTAAAAGTGAGCGTTAAACCAATAGAAGCGGGAAAACTGGAGGGTGATGAGGCAAGTTGTTTTCTTTCTGGAGTAGATGGTATAATTATCCCTGGAGGTTTTGGTCAGCGAGGAATAGAAGGTAAAATTCAGGCTGTCCGGTATGCCCGAGAAAAGGAGATTCCCTTTTTAGGAATATGTCTGGGAATGCAGGTAGCAACGATTGAGTTTGCTCGAAACATTCTTCATTTTCATAGCGCTCATTCTACCGAATTCGATCCCTTAACTCCTTACCCGGTGATCGATTTGTCACCTTCTCAAAAAGATACCCAAAAAATGGGTGGGACCATGCGTTTGGGTAACTATCGGTGTGTTTTAGAGAGTTCTCTAAGTAAATCTCTTTATCAGAAAGAAGAAGTTTGGGAAAGACATCGTCATCGTTATGAACTTAATAGCCTGTTTGTAGATGAACTGGAAAGAGCGGGACTACGGATGGCTGGCTATAACCCTGATTATCAGGTGGTAGAAATAATAGAGTTAAAGGACCATCCTTTCTTCATAGGAGTGCAATTTCATCCCGAGTTTAAGTCTCGACCCAATCAAGCTCATCCTTTATTTCGTGGCTTTGTGGAGGCAGCTCATTGCTATCGACAAGAAAGAAAGGGGGATAGGCTTGGAATTTAAATACCCTCTGGGAATAATTGATTCAGGTATTGGTGGTTTAAGCGTAGTTAATGCAGTGAGGGCTCTTTTACCGGCAGAAGATATTATATATGTAGCCGACCCTCTTCACTTTCCTTATGGGGAGAAAAGTAGAGAAGAGTTAGTGGAAATAGTAAAGCCAATTATTGGCTATCTATCTCAGCACAGAAAAGCAAAATTAATCATTACCGCTTGTGGCACTCTTAGCTCTGTTTGTCTTCCTGATTTAGCTCAACTGATAAGCATTCCAATTATGGGAATTGTCCAGTCGGCCTGTCAGGAGGCAGCGAGAGTAACGCGGCAGGGTAAGATAGGAGTACTGGCTACCCGGGCTACAGTGAAAGCAGGAGCTTTTGGCCAAACCTTAAAGGGGATTAATCCTGGTTTGGAGGTAATTGAGGAAGCCTGGCCGGAGTTTGTTGCTGCGGTGGAAAAGGGAGAATTCAATAGCCCGGAATGGAGGGTACAAATTAAAAATAGACTTATTTCTCTAAAAGATAGAGGAGTAGACACCCTAATTATGGGTTGCACCCATTTTTCCCTTATCAGCTGGTTTTTTCAAGAACTGGGGGGGAGGGAGCTACAAGTGGTAGACCCTGCCTGGGCCTGTGCTCAAGAGGTAAAAAATAAATTATATTCTGAGGAGAAGAGGAGCTCTTCTTCAGGCAAACTATCTATTTTGGTGCGAGGCGACGGTTTTTCTTTTCAGGAGTCTTTAGATAATTTGTCATTTCATTTGAAAGAGAAAGTAAGCCTTTTCCCTGTTGATTTAGGCGTGAATATCAGTGTCTGAAAAATTTATTTTGCCTTCTTACGGAAAGATTAACTGGTTTTTGAAGATTGGAGAAACACGCTCCGACGGCTATCATGAAATTGAATCGCTAATGCAGAAAATTGCTTTTGGCGATGAAATTGAAGTTTCCTTAGAGGAAAGAGAAAGAGATTATATTGCCTGTAATTTTCCCATTCCCACCGGGGAAGATGGTGTTTTGAGTAGATTACTGGTAGAATTACGTAAAATAGCTCCTCCTCTTCGAGAAGTCGGTTTTAACATAAAGATTAAGAAAAGTATTCCCCCAGGAAGTGGATTGGGGGGAGGAAGCAGTAACGTAGCTTCTATTTTACAATTAATTAATTCGGTTTTTAAGTTAAACCTGGATTGGGAAGAAGTTAAATCCATCGCTGTTCGTATTGGCTCAGATATTCCCTTTTTCGCCCGGGGAGCTCCTTTTGCCTGGGTGAGGGGAAGAGGAGAGGAAGTGGAGCCTCTTTTTTTTGCTCCTCACCGGTTTTTAGTTTTGCTTTTCCCTCCTTTTTCTATTTCCACTGCCTGGGCTTACCGGTGCTGGGAGGAGAGAAAAGGAAGAATTAAAGAAAATAAAAAGGCCGGATTAAGCCTTGAAGAATTCCTGAAAGCGAAGAATCCAGAGCTAATAGAGGAAATAATTTGGAATGATTTTGAAGAAGTGGTTTTTCAATGTTTCCCGGATTTAAATTTCTATAAGAGACTGCTAATGGAGTTAGGATGTAAAAAAGTTTTTATGAGTGGTAGTGGCTCCACTCTCGTGGGGGTGGTAGAAAGCAAAGAAGAAGGTGAGAGAATAGTGAAAGAAATTTCCTCTCCTGATGTTAAAGCTATTTTAACTTCTACCATATGGGAGGCAAAAGAGGAGGGAGCAAATCAATGACTGACGCTATAGTTTTAGCTGGTGGCGGAGAAGGGGAGATTGAAAAAAAATTTGGAGTTGTTAACCGGTCCCTACTTGTCATAAAGGATAAGTTTATGATAGAGTATGTAATAGAAGCCCTCAAGAGTGTTTCTTCTATAAAGAGAATTATAGTAGTTGGGCCAGTCAAAGAAATAAAGTGCCGAATTGGTAGTTTAGTTGAAGAAGTTGTTCCACCAGGGGAAAACCCTTTCGAAAGTGCCTGGAAAGGTTTGGAAGCTTTACAAACCAGAGAGAAAGTTCTAATAACTGGTAGTGACCTGCCCCTTCTAAAAGGTGAAATGGTAGAAGATTTTTTGCTGAGATGCAGTAAAGAAGAAGCTGATTTTTATTATCCCATCATCCGCCGAGAAATTTATGAAAAGAAGCTAAATGATTCTCAGAGGACTTTTGTACGTTTACGAGATGGATGCTTTACAGGCGGCGATATTCTCTTTCTAAATCCTCAGATGATGGAAAAGAAAAAAGAGTGGCTTTCTCGAATAGTTGAAAGTCGCAAAAACCCTGTTGCTCTTGCTCGATTGATAGGAGCAAAGGTCATTTTTAAATATCTTACCAAGCAATTAACTATCAAGGATGTAGAAGAGCGAGTGGACAAGATGTTGGGCATAAAAGCCTTGGCCGTTATTACTCCCTATCCTGAAATGGGATTTGATGTAGACAAGGTAGGACATGTTCAGGTAGCGGAGAGAATTTTAAAAAAATAATAGGAGGAAATACAAGTGGATAGTGATAACAATCAGGTAAAAGAGTTAGTGGAAGAGAAAGAAACAAATAGAAAAGCACCCGCTATGCAACTTTCCTTAGCTGACCTGAAAAGTAAAACTAATGCCGAACTGTTTGAGATTGCTCAGAGCTTGGGTATATCTGGTTACAGTCGTAAGAGGAAAAATGATTTAGTGTTTGAAATTCTTAGAAAGTCTGCTGAGTCTAAGGGTTATCTTTTCAGTGAAGGGATTTTAGAAATAACTCCTGAGGGTTATGGGTTTTTGCGTACTTCTGATGATTTCAGCCCCAGTGATAGCGACGTTTACGTTTCTCCTTCACAAATTAAACGCTTTATGTTAAGTGTGGGAGATAAAATAGCGGGACAGGTACGCCCCCCCAAAGAAGGAGAAAGATACTATGCCCTTTTGCGGATTGAGGCTATAAATGATGAAGATCCAGAGCAAGCCAAAAGGCGCCCTCTTTTTGAGAACCTCACTCCCATTTTTCCTGATGAGCAGTTAGTTTTGGAAACCGTTCCCGAGGAGATTTCTACCCGCATCATTGACCTTTTTGTCCCCATTGGGAAAGGACAGAGGGGATTAATAGTATCACCCCCTAAAGCAGGAAAAACGGTGCTTTTGGAGAAAATCGCCAACGGCATAATGGCCAATTATCCTGAAGTGGTATTAATTGTTCTTTTGATTGACGAGCGGCCAGAAGAAGTTACTCAGATGGAACGCTCAGTCAAAGGACAGGTAATCGCTTCCACTTTTGACCAGAAGCCAGAAAATCATTTGCGAGTGGCCGAACTTACTCTGGAGCGAGCCAAACGTTTAGTAGAGGAAGGTAAAGATGTGGTTATCCTTTTAGATAGTATTACCCGTCTGGCACGAGCTAATAACCTGGTGGTTCCTACTACGGGGAAAACTCTCTCTGGAGGTGTTGATTCTTCCGCTCTTCACTGGCCCAAGCGCTTCTTTGGAGCAGCTCGCAACATTGAGGAAGGTGGTAGCCTGACTATTATAGCCACTGCTTTGGTTGATACTGGTTCACGAATGGATGAGGTGATTTATGAAGAGTTTAAAGGAACAGGTAATATGGAGCTGCACTTAAGCCGTGCTTTAGCGGAAAGCCGTATATTTCCAGCTATAGATATTCATCGTTCGGGAACCCGGAGAGAAGAGCTCTTGCTAAAGAAAGAAGATTTAGAAAAAATATGGATGTTGAGAAAGCTTTTGTCTACTGTAGATGCTCAAGAAGCAACTCAGATGGTTATTGAGCGGATGAAAAACACTCGCTCCAATAGAGAATTTCTCAAAATTATTGACCAGGTTATTAAAGCTTCGCGATGATAGGTGTATAGCTATTTGTAATTAGCCACAAAAATCACATAATACTTCTCCCTTCATAAGAAAATGTGTTTTTAGCGTTGTAAGCACACCAGGGCGCATTTCTCTATTTAGCTTTTGTTTTTCGTTTTTTTTATTTTGTGGTTCTTCTACTAAAATTTAATGGGAGGATTAAATAAAGACGAGCACTGCTTGCTTTTCCGGATAAAGTATTTGTATAAGTAAAACCAACCCGGAGGAGGCAGGCTAATCCATCCTTTGATTTTTGTTCGGTCAAGACTGAAAAACAACCGTTTGAGCAAGAAAAAGGTGATGACCGAGGCATTCTCTCAACATCAGTACAAAAAGAGATTTTAAAGGTAGATTGTTTCATCGCCCCGTTTATTTACAGTTTTTCTCAAAGTAAATGTCGTATTGTTCTGTGTTCTGGGGATTATTGAAGCTATCTATGCATCTATGTAATAGAATCTAAGATAACTATCTAAACTCTTTTATATCGGAGTTAGCACTGCTAAAGCTCTGGCACTGCATGTGTAGGCTTATTCTGCCATTTGCAGTGCAAAGTCCGGGTATCTCCCCCTCTCTACAGATTTTCGTTCTCCTTTTTACCCCCCGAGCTTCTCCAGTACCATAGCTATTTTTTCTTCCGTGTTCCATTATGCTTTAGCTGGGGTTTTTTTCAATTTCAACTAAAAGTAGTATAACTTCAAATTTGAGATGTTATAAAATATGGGGTTTTTTTAAGGTCTTTTATTTTTAAACAAACTGCCGGAGGAAAAATTGTTATAATTGTGGGGGAGGATAGAATTGAAAGATGCCTATCGAATAAAAAAAGTCAAGATTCCCCTTTCTGAGCTAAAAGCAGGAGAGCTTCTCCCTTTTACTCTTCTTAATCCCCAGGATCAGGTTCTTTTGAGTCGAGGGCAGATTATAACTTCTGAGTTTGTAGAAAAACTCAAAGAGGATGGCTATTCTTCAGTTTTAGCTGAGATTTTAGAAGAAGACGAAGGATTGGTAGCTAAAGAAGATATATCTCCGGAAATTAAAACCGAAGTTCAACCTAAAATAG
>DGDO01000118.1:0-6821 GCA_002385475.1 Candidatus Sordicultor fermentans
TCACAAAAGTCCCCCACCGCACAAAATAAAAAGGCGAAAAAAAAAAAAAAAAAAAAAAAAAAAAAAAATTGTGGTTCCAAAAAAAAATTTTGCGGGAATGAGGGGGCGGGTTTCATTCCTGAATGGTTCTATCAGGAATCTAAATAATAGGACAGGAAACCCTCTATGTATTTTTTCCTCTTCCTCGGTAAAAACATTTGGATTCCCGACTAAATATTTCAGGTACGACGAAAGAGGCGTCACTCCTGAACGTCTCTACGGGGGTCCATATACAGTATTCCTAAAGCCTCTTAAATTGCTCAAACCTTATAAAAGTAAGCTACATTATGTTAAAAAATTCGGGATTACCCCACTCAGGAGCATGCGAGAATCATTGTAGCCTTCGGGGGGTGATCTTTGATAATCCAACAAAAATACCGCCACAGAGCCTTCGCCTTTTTCGATGATATCATGAAGGAAACATCCCTTCTTCCTCTTTTTTCTCATAGAGAGGATGGTATAATGAGAAAACTCCAGGGAAGGGATTCTAATCTTTCTGGAAAGCGTCTGTGGATAACCTGGGGATTAAGGGTCGGGCAAAGAAGGAGTGATAGAAATCGCTCTATTAAAGAATGTGCCGTTTGTAGACAATTCACAGAGGGTGGAAAAAAGGGGAAAATAATCTGTGGATAACTTGGGGAAAAGAAGGGGAATTTTAGAGAGGGGACTGGAAGAATTAGGCCTCTCTCTTGAAAAGAGCCGGATAGAACAAATGCTTGAGTATGGGGAGATGCTCTATTTCTGGAATCAACGCTTCAACTTAACAGGCTTCAAAACCCCCGAAGAAATACTGGTAGACGCCATTTTAGATTCTCTCACTGTTTTTTCCACCCCGCTTTTTGAAGAAAAGATAGAACGATTAGTGGATGTGGGGAGCGGGGGAGGGGTGCCAGCCATTCCCATCAAGATTTTTTACCCCCGGATACATCTCACTTTAGTAGAGTCTAATGCTAAAAAATGTCGTTTCTTAGAAGAAGTGGTGAGGGAGCTATCTCTTGACGGTGTTCGGGTGGTGAGAGGAAGAGGAGAAGAGCTTGCTCACGAGGAGGCCTTTCGAGAAAGCTTTGATTTGTCTACAGCCCGAGCTCTGGGCTCTTTGGCTACAAATTTAGAGCTGACCGTGCCTTTTTTAAAAACTGGTGGAGTGGCTCTTTATTATAAAGGTAAAGAAGTAAAAGAAGAGATAGAAAAGAGCAAAAAAGCCCTCTCTCTTCTTCGTGCTGAAGTGGAAAAAATATGGGAAGTAGCGGTTCCCTTTCGAGAGAGAAAAAACTTCTTGGTGGCGGTGAGGAAAAAGGATGCCGCTCCCCCCTCCTTCCCTCGCAGAGTGGGCATTCCGCAAAAGAGGCCATTATAAAGGAAAGAGGCAATCCTCTATTGTTTTGCACCGCCTCCGGAGGCATCAAGAGGCCCATCATAAACTTCGCATAGCAGCTTGCCGGCATGAGAACAAGCAGGAAAGATTGAAAAAACCAGGATAACAACGCTGGAAAAAACTCCAGCATGCGCGCTAATCCTGACTGGCCATAATAAGCATCATTTAGTCCTCTCGTCTCAAATAGTCATCGCGAGGGTCGTGGTTTCGCTTCTGTGGCGATCTCTGAGTTTTTGACATAATGTAGCTCACTTTTTAAAATGACGGAAGATGCTCCCTTATAGCCCGTCGTTGTGCCCGAGATCGTTGGTTGGGAATCCACCACTCTCTGTCATTCCGATAGAGACACTCAGGAATGACATCTGAGGAGGGTCACTGTGGCGACAGAAAACGCTCCACCAGGAGTCTTTTGCCTTTTCTGTTTATATGTTTTTATCTTACGTCGTAAGGCGTCTGCTTTTCCTTCCCCCCCCGGACAAAATTGTTCCACGTGGAACAATTTTGTTTCCCCTCTCCTTCTTCTCCGAGCTTATGTGTTACAATTAGAAGCAGTTTGTTTCGGTATTTTAGAAGTCAAGAGTTTCTCGGATTCAAGGAGAGAATATGCCTATTAAAGAAGGAGAAAGAGTATATCTGCGATTAGAGGACGGGAAAAATTATCTTCTCAAGGTGGAGAAGGGGAAGTTTTTCAGTACTCATCTGGGAAATATCTATTTTGACCACATAATAGGAAAAGAGTTTGGAGAAGAAGTTTACACCAGTCAAGGGAAAAAGGTTTATCTCTTACAGCCTGGAATAGTGGAAAACATCTTCCATATGAAAAGGAGAACCCAGATTGTTTACCCCAAAGATCTGGGTTTTATTCTCCTTATGCTGGACATAAAGGAAAACGATCGGGTAATTGATGTGGGTTTAGGAAGCGGGGCTATGTGTGGAGCACTAGCCCGCCTGGTGGGAGAGAGGGGGAAAGTCTATGCCTATGAAAAAAGAGAAGAATTCATCGCCATAGCCCGCCACAATCTTTCTCAATGGGGGTGGGAAGACAGGGTGGAAATAAAACAAAGAGATATAAAAGATGGTTTTGAAGAAAAGGACGTGGATGCTCTTTTTCTGGACGTTCCCAACCCCTGGGATTATCTCAAGGAGTGCTGGAGGGCCCTCAAGGGAGGAGGAAGGTTGGCCATAGTTTCACCCACTGCCGGTCAGGTTATGGAGGTGTTGAGAGGGCTGGAGGCTCTTCCCTTCGAGGATACCGAGGTGTGGGAAAACCTCTTCCGACAATATAAAACCAATCCCTCTGCTTTTCGTCCGGTAGATAGGATGGTGGCTCACACCACTTATATGATTTTTTCTCGAAAAGTTTCACCTCCTGATTGGGAGGTTGATTTGAAAGAAACATAAAATTAGTTTAGAATATACCCATCTATGGGTATCATAGTGGCAGTAGCTAATCAAAAAGGGGGAGTGGGTAAGACCACTACCTGTGTAAACTTGGGAGCTTGCCTTGCAGAAAAGGGAAAGAAAGTGCTGCTTGTGGACATCGATCCTCAGGGCAATGCTACGAGCGGGCTGGGGATAGACCGTCGGCAGCTAAAGCAGTGCATCTACGACCTTTTAATCAACGGAGAAAAGGCGAGGGGATTGGTGCTGGAGACCGGGATTTCTCGTCTCTGGCTTCTCCCTGCTACTATTCGCCTTGCGGGGGCAGAAATTGAGCTGGTTCCCCTGATGGGGAGAGAAAGCCGCCTGAAGGAGGGGTTAAGAGAAGTGGTTTCTGATTTTGATTTTATTTTTATCGATTGTCCTCCTTCTCTGGGTCTTTTAACCGTCAACGCCCTGACCTCAGCTCATAGAGTTATTGTGCCAATTCAATGTGAATATTATGCTCTGGAGGGTCTCGGGCAATTGATGAACACTTTTCATCTGGTGCATAATTTTTTGAATCCCCAGCTAGAGCTGTGGGGGGTGTTGTTGACCATGTTTGATTCTCGAACCAACCTCTCTCAACAGGTGGTTGAAGAAACGAGAAGGGTTCTGGGAGATAAGGTTTTTCGCACTATTATTCCTCGCAATGTTCGCCTGAGTGAAGCTCCCAGCTTTGGAAAACCAATAATTATGCACGATGCCAGCTCCATAGGGGCGGCAGCCTATCGGGAATTAGCTGAGGAAGTGCTGGAAAATGAGTAAGCGAGGACTGGGTAAGGGCTTAGATGCACTGATCCCGGGAGCGGGGGCCTTTGGGGCTCGCGCTATTCAAGAAATAGATATAAATAGTATAAAGGTTAACCCTCTTCAGCCTCGTACTCAGATGGATGAGGAGGGGCTGGAAGACCTGGCTAACTCCATCCGGGTGCACGGAGTCCTTCAGCCACTCTTGGTGAGAAAGGCAGAAGAGGGGTTTGAGCTAATAGCTGGAGAGAGAAGATGGAGAGCGGCAAGGCGGGCGGGCTTATCTACGGTTCCGGTGATAGTAGAAGAGATAGAGGAAAAAAGTAAATTGGAAATAGCTCTGGTAGAAAACCTCCAGCGAGAAGACCTCCCTCCTCTGGACCTGGCCCGGGGGATTAAAAAGCTAATGGAGGACTTTAATCTAACCCAGGAAGAAGTGGCAAGAAGAGTGGGGAAAAAGCGCTCTACCATTGCCAATCTGCTTCGTCTCTTTGATTTGCCTCCTTCAATTCAGGACCTTTTGCAGGAAGGGAAAATAACTTTAGGTCATGCCAAGGCCCTTTTGAGCGCAGAATCACAGGAAAGACAGGAGGAGCTGGTGGAGGAAATTCTCACCCATTCTCTTTCTGTTCGAGAAGTAGAAAAGAGAGTAAAAAAAGCCGCTCCTCAGGAAGAGCCTGCTGGGCACTCCAGAGAAGAGAAAAACCTTCAAGAGCTTTTGACTCATTACCTTTCCGCTCGAGTTAGAGTGGGCAGGGGGAAAATTACCATCGAATACCATGGCCAGGAAGATCTGGAGCGCCTTTATTCTCTGATTGTGGGAAAAGAAGGAACTTTTTGAAGGATAAGCTTGAATATTTTTTTTGTTTTATGATAAAATTCAGGTTAATAGTTTGAAAAGCAGGAAATAACGAGCACCAGTTGGTAAAATAAAACTTTCAGGAGGATCGTAAATGCTGGACAAAAAAGAAGAGGAGCAGTTTACGATTTTCTGGCTTCACCCCACTAAGGGGCAGCTTAAAAGATTTCATTTTTCCTGGTCAACGCTCCTTTTGGGAGCTCTGGTTTTGGTGATAGGTGTTGGTTTGGGTATCGGTGGAGTGTTGTGGTATCAATCGAGGATTAAAAAAGAACTTTGTCTTGCTCTGGAAAAGATGGAAGAAACCCAGAAAAGCGCTGCTGTTTTGGAGGCCCAGAAAAAAGAGCAAGAAGAAAAACTGAAACAGCTAACCCAGGAGACCGAAGCAGTAATAAAAGAACTGGAAAGCTTGCGAGAGCTGGACGAAAAGGTGCGAAATGTTTTAGAAAAAGACCTGCAATCTCGGTTCCAGAAACTGGGGATCGACTTATCTCTCTCCTCTGTTTCGGTTCCCTCTTATATCCCTCTAAATAGATTTTTAGGGGAGCTACACGTCGCTCCCCTGGGAGTGGGAGGTCCGGAGAGGCTTTCCTCCTTTTCTCTTGTCCGTGATCCTTCACCCCCTTCTTCTTCCGATCACAACTCCGACTTTGGGCGTCAGGCTAAAGCTCTGGAAGACAATCTTTCCTGGATGCGGACAGAAACTCTGGCTCGCAAGAAGTCTCTGGAAGAAGTAGTAGAAGTAGCGCAGCAAAGAGACAGGTTGCTATATGTGGTACCTATGCGCTGGCCTACTTGGGGCAGGGTCTCTTCCAATTATGGATGGCGTAATGACCCCTTCACAGGAAGAAGAGCCTGGCACACAGGTGTGGACATTGCTGCCCCCACGGGAAGAAACGTGGTAGCCACAGCGGAGGGAAAAGTGATTTTCACCGGCTGGAATGGTAATTATGGAAAGTGTGTGATTGTTCGCCATCAATTTGGTTACGAGACAGTATACGGGCACCTTTCCAAAATTTTAGTGAATACTGGCGATGCAGTTAAAAAAGAGCAAATCATCGGGCAAGTGGGAAGTACAGGAAGAAGTACCGGTCCTCACCTTCACTATGAAGTGAGAAGGTACAGTGAGGTGATTAATCCCTGGCCTCATCTTCCATAGAAAAGAAAAGGGGGAAGAAGTGAAGCAGAATAGCATAATAGGAATAGTGATTATTTTCCTTCTGTGTTTTTCCTGGCCTGTCTGGGGTCAAGTGGGAAAAGTGGTGATAACCGACGTCTCTGTTCAAGAGTTAGCAGGAGACGTTTCCATTTCTATTCGAGGAGAAATTCAAGCAGAAGGCGAAGGAAGCATATTTTTGCAAGCTTCCACCACTTACGAGAATAAAGAATATTTTACTGCACCCCGGGAGATAAAATACGCCCTGTCTCGAGAGGCCTTTTCTCTTTCTTTTTCCCGGGAAGATTTTGAGCTGGTGGACTTAAAGGAAAATAAGGTAGAGAAGCTACCCCAGCTGGCAAAAGGAGAGAGATTGGTAGTCTACGTTTATGAAAAGAAAATTACCTCCCCGGAAGGACAAACCGAGGAAGTAAAACAAGATATTGAAAGAACCGGTTACGCTCTGCGGGGGATACTGGCTAAAGCCACCAGGGTTTTAGAATTTTAAAAGCGCTTGCTTTTTCTTTTTGTGTGTTCTCCCCTGAGGGGGGTTATAAGGGGGATTCTTCTTGTAGTCGGGGAGACGTGCTTCTTCTTTCTTATATTTAACCGCAAAATTTATGGAATATCCTTTTTTGGCCATATAAGCCTCGCATAGCAGCCTGACGGTGTGGAAAAAAGCAGGAAAGACGAAAAACCAGGATAACAACGCTGGAAAAAACTTCAGCATGCGCGCTAACCCCCGAGTGGTCATAATGAGCCTCGTAGCATCGCATGTGTGGCAGTTCCGGGGGCTATAAGGGGGTTCTTTTCTCTCTGCCTGAAACCTAATCAGGCATCCAAAGGTTTTTGCCGAGGAAGAGGAAAAAATACATAGAGGGTTTCCTGTCCTATTATTTAGATTCCTGATAGAGACATTCAGGAATGACCCCTTTTTTGTCATTCCCGAAATCTTTTATCGGGAATCTAAATGCTTTTAAGTACTGTGGACCCCTGATAGAAGCATTCAGGGGTGACAAATGAGGGTGATAGAACCATTCAGGAATGACCTCCTCCCTCGTCATTCCTGAAATCTTTAGTCGGGAATCCAAGTTTTTGCTTTTTCTTTGGTATTTAAATGCTGTGGACCCCTGATAAATATACTCAGGGGTGACGACCTCCTCACTCTGTCATTCCCGAAATCTTTTACCGGGAATCCAAGTTTTTAAATACTTCTGGACCCC
>DGDO01000118.1:7062-10429 GCA_002385475.1 Candidatus Sordicultor fermentans
CTCGCAAGTTGCCGGGGTGACGAATAAGAAAGGGGTTCATGAGGGGGAAATCTTTCCCCTTTGTACTGGTGGAGTGTTTTTCCACTAGTGGTCTTTGCTATTTATGTTTTTTTTTGGTCTCATGCTGCAGGCTGTCTATGGAAATCCACCTAAACGGTCATTACAGGCTTGTAGCGTCAACGCGTGGCAATCTTTCTTTTTCCTGTTCTGGGTGGACTCAAAAGAAGAGATTACCACGTCGCTTACTCTTTGCAAAGGAGACGGTTCGTGAAGAGGCGATGCTCCTTTTTTGTCCGGGGTGGCTCATCGAGCTTTTACATGCTAAAATGATAATTACACAAAAGCAAAAAAGGAGATAGTTTATGGGAGGAATTTGTGATATAGGCATAGTGGGTTTGGCAGTAATGGGGCAAAATTTGGCTTTAAACATAGCTCGCAAGGGTTTTAACGTGGCGGTATTTAACCGCACTGCAAGCAGAACCCAGGATTTTGTGAAAGAAAGAGTAAAAGACGAGACTATATTTCCTGCTTATGAGGTGGAAGAATTTCTCTCTCTTCTTGCCCCTCCTCGCCGGGTGATGCTCATGGTGAAGGCCGGGCAACCGGTGGATGATTTCATTCAGTTGTTTGCTCCTCATCTTTCCTCAGGAGACCTTATAATGGACGGAGGAAATTCCTACTATCGGGATACCGACCGCCGCACAAAGGAGGCTGAAGATAAAGGCTTCTTCTATCTGGGGGTGGGAATAAGCGGAGGAGAGTATGGAGCCCTGCATGGACCATCTATTATGCCCGGAGGACACCGGGAAGGGTATCTTATGGTTAAAGATATATTGGAAAAAGCGGCAGCCCAGGCGGAAGATGGCCCTTGCTGCACCTATTTAGGCCCGGGCTCGGCAGGGCACTTTGTAAAAATGGTGCACAATGGCATTGAATATGCTTTTATGCAAAGCATTGCGGAATGCTATCATCTCCTGCGAGAGGTAGAGGAGCTCCCTGCTCCCTCTATCGGCCAGATTTTTGAAGAATGGAACAAAAGTGAAGATTTGAACTCCTATCTTGTGGAAATAACAGCTCAAGTTTTGCAATATATAGACCCCGATACCGGCAAGCCTCTCGTAGATTTAATTTTAGACCAGGCAGAGCAGAAAGGAACGGGTAAATGGGCTTCTCAGGTAGCCCTGGATTTAGGAATACCCACCCCAACCATCAACCAATCGGTAATCGCTCGAAACCTGTCTTCCTTCAAAGAAGAGAGAAAAAGAATAAGTGCTCTTTTCCCCAGAGAAGAAGCAGAAAAAAGCGATGCCCTTTCTCTGCATCTGGAAAAAGCTCTTTTTCTCTCGGAGCTCGCAGCTTTTTGCGAAGGTTTCCATATGCTGCAAGAAGCCAGTTCGGAATTTTCTTATAATCTTAATCTATCGGAAGTTGCCCGTATCTGGAAAGGAGGGTGCATCCTTCAGGCTCGTCTTTTGAACCGAATTCAAGAGGCGCTTAAAGAAGAACCTGGTTTGCTTTTTACCTCTCCCTTGTTTCTGGAAAAAGTTAAGGACTGTTTACCGTCTTTGCGGCAAGCTTGCACTCTTGCTCTCCGGGGGGGAATTCCTGTCCCCGCTCTTTCTGCCTCTCTTTCCTATTTTGATAGCTGGAAAAGGGAGTGGTTGCCAGCCAACCTCACTCAAGCCCAGAGAGACTTTTTTGGTGCTCACACTTACCGCAGAATAGACCGGGAAGGTGTTTTTCATACTATCTGGCAAAAGGAGGAAAAGGAATGATTTTATTAGAAAAAGGAGATGCCCATAGCGCTCTTTCTTCCAGAGAAATAGAGGAGAGCTTGTTTCCTGTTCTCTCTTCTCTTCCTCTCGAAAACAGGAAAGTTTTAGTGATTATCCCCGATTCTACTCGCACTGTTCCCATGAAGATCCTCTTTAATGTTTTAGAGAAAGCTCTTTCGGAAAAAGTGAAAAAGCTCGATTTTATGATTGCTCTGGGGACTCATCCTCCTATGAGCGATGAAGAGCTAAAGCGACACCTGGGAGTTACCTATCGGGAGGCCGAAGAACGGGGGATACAGGTTTTCAACCATCGCTGGGATAAAAAGGAAAACCTCCAGGAAATAGGAGTTCTCTCCTCACAAGAGATGGAAGAGATTTCTTCTTCCCTCATTAAAGAAGCTGTGCCAGTAACAATTAATAAAAACATTTTTAACTACGATGAGCTAATCATTGTTGGCCCGGTTTTCCCTCATGAAGTGGTGGGGTTTTCCGGAGGGTATAAATATCTTTTCCCGGGTATTGCCGGAGAAGAGATAACCCACAAGTTTCACTGGTTTTCTGCTCTTATCACCAATCCTAAAGTTATCGGACACAAAGACACTCCAGTGAGGGAAATTTTAAATCGTGCTGCTCGCTTCATTCCCCATCCCATCACCCTGGTTTCCCTGGTGATGAAGGGAGAAGAGGTTTGTGGATTATTTGTAGGCGATGCGCAAGAAGCCTGGTCTCGAGCAGCTGATTTGTCATCTCAAGTAAATATAGTATATAAAGATAGGCCTTTTTCTACGGTTATCTCTATTGCTCCTCCCCTTTACCAGGAGCTGTGGGTAGGGGGAAAGTGTATGTATAAGCTGGAGCCGGTGGTAGCTGATGGAGGGAAGCTCATAATATACGCCCCCCAGATTAAGGAGATTTCCGTAACTCATGGGAAATATCTCCGGGAAGTGGGTTACCATACCCGGGATTTCTTTCTGGCTCAGTGGGAAAAATATCGCCACTATCCCGGGGCAGTTTTGGCTCATTCCACCCACGTTAAGGGGATTGGGAAATACATCAACGGTCAGGAATACCCCCGCATCGAGGTAATACTGGCTACAGGTATCCCCAAGGATGTATGTGAGGAGATAAATTTAGGCTACCTCGACTATCGCACTCTCCGCTTGGAAGACCTTGCCGGTCGGGAGGAAGAAGGGATTTTAGTAGTACCTCGAGCAGGAGAGATGCTCTATAAGCTCTCTGATGGCACCGTTCCCGATATAGACAAGTTGTGAGCAGTTTGTCGCCAACAACAGCAGGGCGCTTTCCTTTCTCTTTGGTTCTGCGATGATAGAAGGGTCATAGGGGGCATTCTCTGCTGAGGGGGAAAGCGTCTCTCAGCAGACTCCTTCTTTTTGCTTAAGTTTTTAATTTTTCTCTTTCGGAGATTATAAGGGGGGGCGCCGCCCCCTTTATAATTGATTCACCCTCACTCTCTCCCCGTAAGCTCTCTAAACCGTCCCTCTCACTCCGAGGGCTGGTCTTTTTGTCGTGCCTGAAATCTTTAATCGGGAATCCAAATACTTTTAAATACCATGGACCCCGGCTTAAAAATT
>DGDO01000118.1:10539-11223 GCA_002385475.1 Candidatus Sordicultor fermentans
GGATGATAGAACCATTCAGGGGTGACGACACGGAGGTTTTTCCTCCGGGTTATTTTTGATCTTTTTCTTTTGTCTTTTTGTGTTTTTGTTCTTTTATTTTTTCGGGGGTTATAAGGGGGCGTTTGCCCCCTTATAGTACTTTTTCGTCATTCCCGAAATCCTTTATCGGGAATCCAAATGTCTTTCTCCTTAAACAACATAGACCCCAGCTCGAAAGTCGCAGGGTGAGAAAAAAGGAGTGGTGCGGGCTGTCTGTGCAATCAGACATATTTTCTGCTATACTGAAATAGCGGGATGTGTTCTGGGGGTGGTGAGTTATGGAGGAAGCCCTTTTGAAAGCAAAAACTATCATTCAGGAAGAGATAAAAAGGGCGGGCTTAAACTTGCGTCAGTTATTGCTTTTTGGAAGCCGGGCTCAAGGCAAGGCTCGCCCGGATAGTGACTGGGATTTTTTGATAGTTGTGGATAGATTGCCTGAGCGATCCCTTCGGCTTCGCCTGGAGACTCGTATCGGAGTGCGCCTGGTTCAGGAACGCTTGCCAGCCGATGTGCTTATCCTTTCAGAAAGCCAGTTTGATGAATGCAAAAACGATGTAGGACACATCGCCTATTATGCAGCAAGGGAGAGCATTGTTTTGTGAGTTTGAAAAGCGCCAGAAATTGGATTCTAAAAGCAGAAAGCGA
>DGDO01000118.1:11459-12133 GCA_002385475.1 Candidatus Sordicultor fermentans
GCAGAAGTCAATGCGCAATTCAAGGCGTTGCTGGATACCGATATACCTCTCCTTACCTCTTATGCTGTAGTAATGCGCTATCCCGGAGAAGAGCTTTTCCCGCCTGTAGAAGAAGCTCGAGAGGCAGTTAAGCTTGCAGAAAGAGTTAAAGCATTTGTGCTGGAGTCACTCGCAAAAGAAGGGTTTGAATTATAGACGGGAAATGGCAGGCTAATGCATCTTAAACCTCAAAAGGTGCTCATCCGCGACAAAAAATGAGGTAGCGATAGGAGTCTCCCCGCGTGTGCCATTGCAAACCTCATCACAGCACACCGACGAAAGCTTTCTCCTTCAGGGTTTTTGTTCTTCTGTTCTTCTCTGTTTTTTCCGGGATTTATTACCCTTATGGTTCTTTTCTCTCTGCCTGAAATCTAACAAGGCGCCCAAATTCTTAAATACTGTGGACCCCGGCTTAAAAATTGCCGGGGTGACGGACAAGGGGTGATAGAAGCATTCAGGGTTTCCCTCCTCCGTCATTCCCGAAATTTTTTATCGGGAATCCAAGTCTTTGCTTTTTCTTTTGATTTTTAAAAACCGTGGACCCCTCGTAGAACCATTCAGGAATGACCCCTTTTTTGTCATTCCCGAAATCTTCAATCGGGAATCTAAATGCTTTTACTGAGGGAGGCTTTTTC
>DGDO01000054.1:0-819 GCA_002385475.1 Candidatus Sordicultor fermentans
TGCCATAATCCATCTATCCTCCTTATTTATCTCTTTCCCGAATGAAAAATGGAGCCTACGACCGGGATTGAACCGGTGACCTCGCCCTTACCAAGGGCGCGCTCTACCACTGAGCTACGCAGGCTAGCTACTTCTTCTATGTTATGGTGGGGAGGGTAGGATTCGAACCTACGAAGGCGTTCAGCCAACGGATCTACAGTCCGCCCCTTTTAACCACTTAGGTACCTCCCCACAAATGGAGCCGGTGATCCGACTCGAACGGACGACCTGCTGATTACAAGTCAGCTGCTCTCCCAGCTGAGCTACACCGGCGACCTTCTCGCCCGTGCCTCAATAAATATACCGAAAGGCGAGAAGAATGTCAAGAGAACTAGCAGTAGTTTATCCATAACTATTTTTTTCCTATTTTCTTGCTACTTTCAGCCCTTTAAGCTCTTCTCTGATAACTTCATAATTCACCAATAATCTCGTAAAACAGACGCATTGTCAGCTCCGGGAGGCGGAATATTCTGTAACGCAAGATTATAGTTAACCACAAAAACTGCGGCAATGTTCTTTTCTCCTGTGCTTCACTCATTTTTCCCCAGAATTATTACGGGCAATTTCGCCCCGGGATATCATCACGAGCCTCGTTTACTCATCTCTCCTGAAGTGGTTATCCGGGTTTTTAGCAATGATGTAACTTGCTTTTCAAAACGAAAGAAGGGGTTCTCCTCTTATAGCTCCCAGCTCCCGCCATTATCCCCGAAATTTAGTCGGGAATCTAAGTATCCTTGCCTTTAAATACTCTGGATTCCTGATAGAGACATTCAGGAATGA
>DGDO01000054.1:955-13848 GCA_002385475.1 Candidatus Sordicultor fermentans
GGGGGTCATAGGGAGTTTACCACCTATAGTCGGGGTTATGAGGAGGCTTTGCCTCCTCATAGTTTGATTCAGTAATGGACAAATGAAAGAACAGTTGAGAGAGTGACCTCGTTTTTTCTGCTTATAAATTATAAATAAAGAATAAAAAAGAGAGACTGCTACACCAAGGAATATACAAAAAACCATAATACCTTGGGAGATTACCATGTAGCTTGAAGAATGAGACTTGCTATATAGCAAAAGAGATGGTTTCTAATCGTTTTAACTCGTGACTTTTTTTCTGCTTACCATTGACAACTAATTTAAATATAATCTATACTAATGTTAGTTTATTAAAACGATTTAGCTAAGGAGAAAAACGTGTCTGTAACTATTAAAGATGTAGCAAGGCTAGCTGGTGTATCCCCGGCCACAGTATCAATAGTTCTAAATGGAAAAGGTAAAGTTTCGGAAGAAACCCGGAAAAAAGTGGAAGAAGCAGCACAAAAATTGGGATATCGCCCCAATATTGTAGCTCGAAGCTTAGTAAGAGGTAAAACCAATACCATTTTGCTCTGTGCTTTTATTAAAGAGCAGGAAAAACTTTCTGCTTTTTATGGAGAATTGATTAACCGCCTTTTGGCTGCCATTTCTCGGGAAGGATATTACCTTCAAATAGTGGTAAAGGGAGAGTTCTTTAACGGTCACCCTTTAGATAAGCGAGAGGCTCTTTTAAATATTGCCCGTAATAGTCTCTTTGAAGGTCTGGTTGTTCTTTCTCACTGGCCTATTCATTATTCTGAAGTTAGTGACTTAGTCAAGGAAAACTTCCCTTTTGTCATTGTTAACCAGCGAGTGGAAGGAGAAGGAGTAAGTTATGTAGATATTGACCACTATGGTGGAGCAAAAGAAGCAGTTAAATATCTAATAGAAAAAGGTCACCGGCAGATTGCTCATCTGCGAGGTCCCAGAGAACATCGCCATGCGGAAGAGAGATACCGAGCTTATATAGACACTCTTTTAGATTTTGGTATTCCCATTAAAAAAGAGTATGTAGTAGAGGGGAATTTCCGCCGGATGAGTGGAAGAGAAGCAATGGAAAAGTTGCTTCAAATTTCTCCCCTTCCCACTGCAGTTTTTGCCGCTAACGATAAAATGGCTATCGGCGCCTTACAAGTAGCCAAAGAGAGAGGCATTAAAATTCACGACGATATCGCCATCGTCGGCTTTGATGGAATTGAAGCAGTAAAATACACTGACCCGCCCCTCCCCACAGTAGAGCAACCCTTAGGAGAGCTGGGAAAAGTTGCTGCTGAACTTTTAGTAGAGAGCATAAAAGGAGGTGAGGTAAAAAAGATAGTTTTACCTTGCCGGTTAACAGAGTAGGAAGTTAACCATCTCTAGTTTTCCAAAAGGTGGATGCATCAAAGTATAACCAGAGTAATTCCTACCAAAAAGATAGGGGGTGAGAAAAACTCAGAAACGACAGTTTAAGCACAAAAAAATAACCAGATTATATTTAAAATGGAGGTGTGATTAGTGAAAAGAAGTTTTTCAATCTTTTTTGTGTCTTTGTTAGTACTGGTGATGGGCTTTGCCCAGGCAGGCTTTGCCCAATTAGCTGAAGATATCCCCAGAGAAAAAACATTTATTGCTGACGTATTAACAGGGAGAGTAGGTACTCCAGCTAACTTTAACGTGTTCACCACTGCCTGGAGAAATCCGGATAGAGGCGTACAACAATTAATGCTCGAACCTCTATGGCTAGTTGATTACGTAACCGGCGAGGTCATAAACGCCTTAGCTGCAGAAGGTCCTATTTACAATGAAGACTTCACTCAGATGACGGTAAAGCTGAGAGAAGGTTGCCAGTGGAGCGATGGTGTCCCCATAACTGCAGATGACATAGTATATGGAATAGAGTTATGTATGCAGGACTCTGGGATGTCTTACAACGCCCCATTTAATTTGTATGTGGATAAAGTATATAAAACCGATGACTATACAGTAGTGTTTGAATTTAAAGAACCCAATGCTCGATTCCATGCTAACTTTATAGACAGATGGGGTGGATGGAGACCTTTCCCCAAACACATTTTTGAAGAAGCAGAAGATCCTCTATCCTTTGATTTTAACCCTCCCATAAGCAGTGGCCCATATGTGCTCAAAGATTTTGATCAGGCAGGTTACTGGACTCTCTGGGAGCGAAGAGAAGATTGGGACAAAACCCCCACTGGAATATTGTACGGTATGCCCCAACCTGAATATGTGCTTTTCTACTACTATGGAGATGCAGCAAACAAAGTAATCGCTCAAGCAAATCACAACTTAGATATGACCGATTTAACTATGGAAGCATTCCGGGCAATATTAGAGAGAAACGAATATTCAAGAGGCTACAGAAAAGAATACCCCTGGGTGGTTAATGTGGATCCTTGCATGACAGGTTTAACTCTCAACAATGACGTATCCCCATTCGACCTGAAAGATGTCAGATGGGCTTTAACTCTGGCGATAGATATAGTAGACTACATTGGAATAGCTTTTGATGGAGCGGCTCCTATGGGAGTCCTACATGTGCCTCCTACACCTGTATATCAGGAATGGTACTATAAACCCCTAGAAGAGTGGCTAAAGAACCTCACCTTAGATATAGAAATTGATGGTGAGCCTTTCAAACCTTATGACCCTGAGGCACCCTTCCGACTTGTTGAATATGTAAAAGAGAGAGGCTACGATGTACCAAAAGAGCCTGAAGCAATCAGAGAGATGTTTGGACCGGGATGGTGGAAATATGCTCCTGATGTGGCAGAGCAATTACTACTCAGAAATGGATTTACAAAAGATGCAAACGGGAAATGGCTCCTGCCTGATGGAACTCCCTGGAAAATCGCTATAACTGCTCATCCCAGCCCCTCACACCCTCAACATCGTAACTCACTCGCTGCCGCTCAGCAGTGGAGAAACTTTGGAATTGATGTAACTGTGAATCCCTCAGAAGCTTATGCAGCATTAGCTCAAACCGGGGATTATGTAGTAAATGATAACTGGCCGGCGATAGAGCCCTGGGGAGGACATCCTGATCTCTATCGAGTGCTGAGCCCTTTCCGGACTTCCTACTATAGACCCATTGGCGAACAAGCAGTTGGTCATTCTTCGAGATGGTACAACGAGAAGTTGGACAAAGTTATAGAAGAAATGGAAAAAGTTGATTGGGACAGCGATAAAAACCTGCAGCTGGGAATGGAAGGTTTAAAAATTTTAGTTGAAGAAATGCCCACCATTCCCACGTTTGGTTATCCAGGAGTGGTAGCCTGGGATGAATATTACTGGACCAACTATCCTGGTGCTGAAAATCCCTACACTCAGCCATACCATCACTGGCCCAACTTCAAATATATGCTTCCCTTCTTAAGACCTGTAGAAAGATAAAATCTGATACCTTACCAGTGCCCCGGACGGGGCACTGGTAAGGGTAAGTTTAGAGGTGGGGTCCGTGCTATTTTTTAAGAGATACTTATTACCAAGAATAGTTCAGTTTTTAGTAGTAGTTTTTGTAGGGATAACTATAGTTTTTATAGTACCGAGGCTAACTCCTGTTGATCCCGTTCAACAAGTTATCAATCGAATAACCGCGCAAGGTGCCTTCCTGGATCCCGCTGCGGTTGATAGTATGCGAAAATCACTAACTGAGTTGTATGGTTTAGAAGGCAGCATGCTTCAGCAATATTTCGCTTTTTGGGGGAGGTTGTTTCGAGGTGATTTCGGCCCTTCCTTATTCCAGTTTCCTATCCCTGTCACTCAACTGATAATGACCTCTCTACCCTGGACAGCGGGGTTACTGATTTCTACCACCCTGATTTCCTGGATAGTGGGCAACCTCCTGGGAGGATTGGCAGGATATTTCAAAGATAGAAGATGGGCAAAAGTACTGGATAACATATCTATGGTTATAAGACCTATACCCTACTATATATTTGCTCTGTTGCTTCTTATACTGTTTGCTTACCTCTTCCCCATTTTCCCTTCCGCGGGAGGCTACTCGGTGGGAAGGAGAATAGGCTTCAACTGGGCTTTTATTTCTGATGTTCTGAAACACTCTTTTCTCCCTGCCACTTCTTTAGTAGTTCTGGGAATAGCAGCAAACTTTATGACTATGAAGCTTATAGTTTCAAATATAGTAGCAGAAGACTACGTTATGTATGCCAAAGCGGGAGGGCTTAAAGAATCAAAAATAGCTTTCAAGTATGTACTAAAAAATGGATTGTTACCCCAGATAACCGGCTTAGCTTTATCTCTGGGACAAATATTTGGAGGAGCTTTGATAACCGAAATAGTGTTTTCCTATCCTGGAATAGGAACTTTAGTATATGGAGCCATCAACTCTGGGGATTACAACCTGATAATGGGTGTAACTTCTCTCTCAGTTATAGGGATAGCAGGAGCAACGTTGATAATCGATCTCCTATACCCCCTCTTTGATCCACGAATAAGACATAGATGAGGTGACTGCCTTGGAATCTTTTAAAGAACTGATGAAAGATGGGAGATTCAAATTTGCTTTCATAGTGATATGTGTTCTTGCTCTTATGTCTATCCTTTCTTTCTTTTCTCCCTATAATCCTCTTAAATGGAATGTAGTGCCTCGAGACCTGCCGCCACGCTGGCCTCACATATTGGGAACTACCTCCCAGGGACAGGACTTATTCTGGCAATCTACTTTTGCCATAAGGAATTCACTGATCATAGCCCTGATAGCTTCATCAATATCGAGAGTAATCGCAGTAATAGTGGGGTTAATAGCCGGATATAAAGGAGGAAAAGTGGATACCATTCTTATGTCCATAAACGATAGTTTTGTAGTCATGCCTCTTTTGCCCATTCTCATACTGATAGCTTCGGTGATGAGAGAGAACTTAACGATGGTAACTTTAGGACTGATACTGAGTTTATTCGGATGGGCCTGGGATGCCAGGGTTATAAGGTCTCAGATACTGAGCTTAAGAGAAAGGGAGTTCACGTACACAGCGATATTGTCGGGCACCAGAACTTTTAGCCTGGTAATTAAAGAGTATTTCCCTTTCATAATACCGATAATCTTTTCTACAGTGATAAACAACATGATATGGGCAATAGGAATGGAAGTAACGCTGGCCATATTAGGTTTGACTAACATAGAAGTGCCTACCATAGGCACTATGATTCACTGGGCGGTTAATTACCAATCTATGCTCCTCGGGTACTGGTGGTGGATATTGACACCAGTCGTAATATCTATATTGCTATTCGTAGCTTTATATTTACTTTCCAGCAGTTTAAGTGAGTATCTTGACCCCCGAACCAGAATTCAAAGAATTGGAAAAGCAGGACAATAAAAATGGATATCTTGAAAACAGAAAATTTAAAATCTTATTATATCCTGGAGATGGGAGAAACAAAAAAAGAAGTAAAAGCGGTAAATGACGTAACTATTAATATCCATGAAGATGAAATATACGGGATAGCCGGAGAAAGTGGCTGCGGGAAAAGTACATTTCTAAAAACCATATGTAAATTAGTAGAGCCACCCTTGAGGATGATAGGAGGAACTATATACTACCAGATAGACGGGAAATATGTAGAGATAACCGAAATAAAAGAGGAAGACTTCAGAAAACTACGATGGAAATATATATCTTACATTCCTCAGGGTTCCATGAACGCCTTAAATCCTATAATAAGAATCAGAGAGTCATTCAAAGATTTCTTCACTGCCCATCAGAAAATAGAAAATGAGGAGAGAGATTTTGAGGAACCATTAAAAAAACACCTATCAGCCCTGGGATTGCCAGTGAGAGTCTTAAAATCTTATCCTCATCAACTCTCAGGAGGAATGAGACAGAGAACTACCATTGCCTTAGCTACTATTTTGAAACCCAGAATAATAGTGGCTGATGAGCCCACCACTGCCCTCGACGTAGTAGCTCAAAGAGCAGTGATACAGCTCTTGAAAGATATTCAAAAATTACAGAAAAACACGATAATTTTAGTCACCCACGATATGGCAGTGCATGCCAATATTACAGACAGAATAGGAATAATGTATGCTGGTATGTTTGTAGAAGAAGCCAGGACTGATGATATATTTGAAAATCCTCTTCATCCCTACACTAAATTTTTAATTGCTTCTCTTCCCAAAATGGGAGACAAAACCTATAAGCCCAGTGTACCAGGTGTTCCACCGTCGCTCTCTAACTTGCCACCAGGGTGTCCTTTCCATCCTCGATGCCCTTATGTCATGGATATCTGCAAAAAAGAAATACCACAGCTGGTGGAGTTGAACACCGAGCATAAATCAGCCTGTTTCTTGAATTCCAAGGAGAGAGTAGAATGAACAGGAAAAACGATAATCCAGAAAAAGAGATAGAAAAAGAAGGGCTAATAAAAGCGAAAAAATTACAAAAGGTGTTTGTTGTAGGAGGGGGATTTGCCCGGAGCAGGCTTCTGGCAGTGGATGATGTATCCTTCCAGGTGAACAAAAATGAAATATTCACTTTAGCTGGAGAAAGTGGCTGCGGGAAAACAACAGTATCAAAGATCCTTTTAGGCTTTCTCGAACCCACCCAGGGAGAAGTATACTACAGAGACAAAAACATACTCGAACTCCAAAAATGGGAAGAAAAGAAGCAATTTATGAAAGAAGTGCAATCCATATTTCAAAATCCTTTTGAAACTTTCAATCCCTTGAGGAAAGTAGACAGTTATTTGCACGATACTGCCAAAAACTTTGGGATGAACGGGAAAAAGAGAGACAAGAAAGCCGTAGAAGAGGCTCTCCAATCAGTGGGGTTGGGTATGGAAGAAGTACAGGGAAGATATCCCAGTGAATTCTCTGGAGGACAGCTCCAGAGAATATCCATAGCCCGGGCATTAATAACTAAACCATCTCTTTTAGTAGCTGATGAGCCGGTCTCTATGGTGGATGCTTCACTGAGAATGTCAATAGTTAACCTCTTCAAAGAGTTAAGAGATGAGTACAGTGTCAGTGTTTTATACATAACCCACGACCTTGCCACCGCTTATTATGTGAGCGATAGAATAGGAATAATGTTTCGAGGAAACATAGTAGAAATGGGTGATGTAGAGGAAGTGCTGATGAATCCCAAACATCCCTATACCCAGATGCTAAAGGAATCCATACCAGAAGCTGACCCCAAGAAAAAATGGACAGAAAGGGTGAGTATAACCGAACTGGAAACTGAAGAGTATATGAGGAAAGGATGCAAGTTTGCCGGGAGATGCCCATTTGTTGAAGAGAAATGTAAAGACTTCATGCCAGAAGAATTTTTTGTTGATGGAAGAATGGTGAGATGCTGGCTATATGAAAAGTAAAACAAACAGAACCACCATACTTCCAGGTATTGGTAATTTTCAAAAAATTAGCAATAAATTATTGTAGCAGCGAAGAGCCTTCTTCAGTCGGAGAAAAATAGGCTAGAATGCTCTGCTCTAAATCACCCAATAGGAGGTTAGTTATATGGAAACTACAACTAAATTAGTTAATGATCTACTATCCCGCATGACCTTGGAAGAAAAAGTGGCTCAGCTTGGTTCTGTTCAGGCTCGTCACCTGTTAGAAAACGGCCAATTTTCTCGGGAGAAAGCCCGAGAACTTTTAAAAAATGGCATAGGACAGATCACAAGAGCAGCCGGTGGAACAGGCATGGAGCCAGAAAAAGTAGCCGAGCTGGTCAATGAAATTCAAAAATTTCTGAGGGAAGAAACCCGCCTCGGAATTCCAGCTATGATTCACGAAGAATGCTTAAGCGGCTTTACTGCGTGGGGGACAACGGCCTTCCCCCAGGCCATAGGTATGGCCAGCACCTTTGAACCTGAGGTCATTCAAAAGATGACCTCGGTAATAGGAAAACAATTGAGAGCTGTAGGCGCTCATCAGGGATTATCTCCAGTTCTCGATATTCCTCGCGACCCTCGCTGGGGACGGACAGAAGAAACTTTTGGCGAAGACCCCTATCTTGTATCTCAAATGGCTTCTGCTTATATAAAAGGTCTCCAGGGAGAAGATTTTGAATCAGGTATCATCGCTACCGCCAAACATTTTCCTGCTTATGGAATCTCTGAAGGAGGAAGGAATTTAGCTCCTGCCCGGGTTTCGGAACGAGAATTAAGAGAAATATTTCTCTTCCCCTTTGAGGTGGTGGTAAGAGAGACCCGGGTTGGCTCAGTTATGAACGCCTATCATGAAATAGATGGTATACCTTGTGCTGCCTCTCAATTGTTTTTGACCAAAATTCTGCGTGAAGAATGGGGATTTGAGGGATTGGTGGTTTCTGACTACGGAGCTATAAGAATGTTAGAAAACTTCCATTACGTAGCCGATAGTGCTCAGGAAGCAGCCATAAAAGCCCTGGAAGCAGGAATAGATATTGAGCTTCCCAATATTGACTGTTATGGAGAACCACTGCTCGAAGCGGTTCGAAAAGGATTGATTTCAGAAGAAGTGATAAATGAATCAGTAAGAAGAATGTTAAGGGCAAAACTTCTTTTAGGACTCAGAGAAAGAGAAAAAATCGAGATAAGTCTTCAGGAAGCAAAGAAAGCCCTCGACTCTCCCGAAGACCGGGAGCTATCCCGAGAGATAGCTCGAAAGTCTATAGTTCTCCTGAAAAACGATGGAGTGTTACCCCTGAAAAAGGATTCAGGAACTATAGCGGTTATAGGGCCCAACGCTAATAGTACAAGAAACTTACACGGAGATTATAGTTATACAGCACATGTAGCCTCGGAAGAAGATGCGGTGGAGACGATAAGCGTGCTGGAAGGAATAAAAAATAAAGTCTCTGCGAACACTAAAGTTCTTTATGCTCAGGGATGTGATCTTCTGGACACTTCTTGCGATGGTTTCCAGGAAGCACTGGAGCTGGCAGAGCAATCTGAGGTTATTATTGCAGTTATGGGGGAAAATAGCGGTCTTTTTAAGAATTCTATTTCTGGAGAAGGAAGTGATCGGGTGGATCTAGACCTCCCCGGGGTACAAAGAGAACTCCTTCAGGCTCTCAAAGAAACCGGGAAACCCATAGTTTTAGTTTTAGTTAATGGCCGACCGCTTTCCATAACGTGGGAGAAAGACAACGTCTCTGCCATTTTAGAAACCTGGTATCCCGGAGAAGAAGGAGGAAACGCCATAGCTGATGTGCTATTCGGTGATTATAACCCCGGAGGGAAACTCCCCATCTCCTTCCCGCGAAGCGTAGGACAGATTCCAGTCTATTATAACCGGAAACCCTCTTCTTTCAGCGAATACATAAACACTGACACCCAGGCTCTTTTCCCCTTTGGGCACGGTCTAAGCTATACCGAGTTTTCTTACTCAGACCTAAAAATTACTCCTTCCCAGGTCAACTCCTTAGAAGAAGTCAAAATAAGTTTTAAAGTCAAAAATACCGGAAGTCGAGTGGGAGATGAAGTAGTGCAACTGTATATCCACGACCGGGTAGCCTCAGTGGAGCGACCGGTAAAGGAGCTCAAAGGATTTAAGCGCCTTACTCTCCAGCCTGGTGAAGAAAAAGAAGTTATATTTACTCTTTTTCCCGAGCAATTAGCTTTTTACGATGAGTTTATGAGGCTAATAGTGGAGCCAGGGGTTTTTGAGGTTATGATAGGCAGTTCTTCAGAAGATATCCGGCTTTCAGGAGAATTTGAGGTGGCAAAAGAAAAAGTGCTTACCAAGTATAGGAAATTCAGTAGCGAAGTTATAGTATCCCGCAAAGTTGGTTAAAGACAAATTACATCGGAAGCTAAAAATGGAAAATCGTCACACAGCAAGGGATATTATAACTTCTTTAGTTTTTTCAGGTTTTTATTTTCTTAGGGGGTTATAGGGGGTTTTTCCCTATACTGGGAAATCTTTTCTTCCCAGTAGTTTTGATTTTCAGTTTTTTAGGTTTTTGTGAGTTTTTTAGGTTTTTGTGAGTTTTTGTGTGTCTGGGGGTTATAGGGGGTCTTTTCCCCCTATAGTTGGTATTGTCTGTGGCAATCTCCCCAAAGGTCAATCGCGAGCCTCGTGGTTTAGTTTAGCTTGGCGTGGCAATCGCGTTTTTCCTATTAGAGAGAATCTAAAAACCAGATCGCCACGCCGCTGGAGTGTTTTCTCTCCAGCGTAATTGGGTTTAGTATTTTACATCTCTTTTGCTTTAAGTTTGCGCCGCAGGCTGTATTGCGGTTAACTATAATAATAAAATAGGAGGAAACTCATGAAATTTCAAGGTTTACATCATGTAGCTATCAAAACCAACGATCTCGACAAAACTCTTGATTTTTATTGCGGCATTTTAGGATTGGAAGTGGAAGAGCGATTTTATGATGCAGGAGAGCAATCGGATATTGTTTTCCTCTCTTTGGGAAACACTCTACTGGAGGTCATCGCTCCCCATCGGCCAGAAGAAAAAGAACTCAACTTCTCTACCTGTTTTCACCTGGCCTTAGCCACTTCCAATGTAGAAGAAACCTACGAAAAATTGAAAGAAAAAGGGATAAATTTCACTCTCCCCCTCACAGAAAGCGGTGGATTCAAGTATGCCTATTTTTCTGGACCAATGGGAGAAACTCTGGAAATAGTGGAAAGAATAAAAGCTAAGTAGAGAGCTCTTTTTTAATAAAAGAGAGGAGAGCTTCTCTTTCTGCTTCTGGAATTTCATCTCCCTCTATGGTCATGCCATAGCGAGGAGAAAGAAGAACTTGATGGACGGGGGTGGGGTCGTATCCTCCCCACCCCGCAATATATGACCATCTCTTCCCTGAAATCTCGCTGAACCACACCCGTGCGTCATAGCGGGAGTAAATCTCTTCTGCTATTATTTCCAGCTTCTCTTCTACAGGAAGTTCCTTAATCTTTTCTTCTGTTTGCTCAAGCCATTTCTCAAACTCGCAGGTCTCTTTCACCTTTTTTTATCCTCTGTAAATATTCTTCTACTTTAGGCTTTATTCCATCCTTAAGGCTGGATAGGTGCTCTTGGATGACTTTTTCTCCTATCTCTTTAGTTTGAGGAGAGGCATAATCTTCCAGATATTCCTGGAAAGTCAAAATGGCGTTAGGAATGCAGAAATAGTGGATTTTACCCTTTTTAGCTATATCCATAAAGTACTTCCCCGTTCTTCCACAACGATAATCAGCAGTGCAAAAAGAAGTTATATACCCCATTTGTGCTAACTCCCGAATTACTTCGTCTAAAGAACGAGGGTCTCCAATTTGAAATTGTTGACGCTCTAATTCCTGCTCATTCGAGTTATCGCTATAAGCTCCAATACCAATGCGAGTGGAGGCATCAATCTGGGTGCACCCCACTGGAATCACATCCCGGCGGATGTGAGCTGGTTCTCGAGCAGTGAGTATCATTCCCGTGTAAGGGACGGAAAGTCTAATAACAGTCACCAGGCGCTTAAAGTCCCGGTCGGATACCCGATATTTAGTTTCTTCCACTAAAGGGGTGTTCACTGCTGGCTCTAAGCGAGGAAAAGATATAGTATGGGGGCCAACTCCAGCAAAGTGTTTTTCTAAATCAATGGTGTGATAGAGAAGCCCCATCACCTCAAACTTCCAATCATATAAGCCAAAGAGAGCTCCAATAGCCACATCATCAATCCCTGCTTCTTGAGCTCGATGGAGAGCATACAACCTCCATTGATAGTTGGATTTTATTCCTGAGGGGTGAAGCTGTCGATAGGTTTCATGATGATAAGTTTCCTGAAAAACCTGAAAAGTCCCGATTCCCACTTCTTTCAAAATCTTATACCGGGATATGTCCATAGGAGCAGCATTGACATTTACTCTCCTGATTTCTCCATTTCCTACTCTGGTATCATAAATGGTTTGAATGGTGCTCGCAATATAATCAGCATCAGAGAGAGGGTGCTCTCCGTAGACCACTACCAATCTCTTATGTCCTAAGGACACCAAGGTCTCAGTTTCTCTTCGTACTTCTTCTAAAGTCAAGCGATGTCTTTTCTGTAGATTATTATCCCGACGGAAACCACAGTACAGACAACTGTTAACACAGAAATTGCTACAGTAAAGAGGAGCGAAAGTCACTATCCTGTCCCCATAAACACTTCTTTTTATCTCTCCTCCTGCGCGGTACATTTCCTCCCACAGATCTTCATCTTCTACATTTAATAATGTAGCAGTTTCTTCGGGCTCCAGGCGCTCAAGAGATAGTGATTTAGCAATGATGTCTCGCACTTTTTGGGGCTCGGGATTACGGTTTTTCTGGAGAAGCTCTTCTATTTCTTCATCATTAATAAAGTCCTTTCCCCCTTCTAAAAACTTTTCATTCTCCTCTTCCTTGATAATGTTACCCATCCACTCTTTGACGCTCATTTTCTTCGCCTTCCTTTCCCAAAAAAATAATGCCCGGCCCTACGGTTGAGGTAGAACCAGGCATTAAATATTTGCTACCCTTGGTTTCAGAAAATCTTCCTCGCCGCAGGTTCCCTAAATTACAATCTAAACAATATAACCAAACAAATACTATATAAAATCCCCTGAAATGTCAAATAAAGTTCAATTTTTGTAGAGCCTCAATAAATTATTTCATCATATTCTCTATAGTCCCCTCTAAAACCTCTTAGTTGTATCCCCGTTCCCGTGAAGCAACCTGTGATTTTGGATGCCTGATTAAATCTTCTCACCACCCCTCGCTTCTTTCTTTTCCTCTCTGGGGGAGAGGATCAGGGTGAGGTTTCCTCAAGTTCGTCACCCCTAAATGGTTCTATCAGGGGTTCATGGTTTTTAAAACCAAAGAAAAAGCAAAAACGTGGATGCCTGATAAAAGATTTCAGGCATGACGGAAAAGGAGGTCGTCACCCCTGAACGCCTCTATTGCCCCTTATTCGTCACCCCGGCAATCTTTAAGCCG
>DGDO01000054.1:13920-19874 GCA_002385475.1 Candidatus Sordicultor fermentans
ATTCCCGATAAAAGATTTCGGGAATGACAAAAAAAGGAGGTCGTCATCCCTAAATGCCTCTATCAGGGGTCCATGGTTTTTAAATACATGGATTCCCCGCTAAAAACTTCGGGAACGACGACAGAAGGGGTGGATACCTACTGAAGATCTCGGAAACGACGGGAGGAGGGAAATCCTTCCGGGAAGAGGGTTAGGGTGAAATTGACTATGAAGGGAGATAGCCTCCTCAGAGCTCCGTTCTGCACCGCCGTGCGAGGGGAAGCCCCGGAGTACAATACAGATAAATGGAGTACCGAATATAAGGATGTTGCCATGGATTTTGCAGTTAATTATAATAATCGATATTGCTCCTTGCTAATTTGACTCAGTTCATATACATTATTAGGGGTAAAATATGCTAATCGGGAGGATGTGGAAATGGAATTAGATGTAAATAAAATCCAGGAGATACTGCCTCACCGCTTTCCTTTCCTCTTAGTAGATAAAATAATATCTCTGGAGAACGATAAGGTTGTGGGGGTAAAAAATGTGACTATGAATGAGTGGTTTTTCCAGGGGCATTTTCCGGGAAAACCTGTTATGCCAGGAGTTTTGATTTTAGAGAGCATGGCTCAAGTAGGTGCCACTATGATGATGAACATGGAAGAGTTTCGGGGATGTATTCCTTATTTTACCTCTTTAAATGGTGTTAAATTCCGCCGTCCGGTTATACCAGGAGACCAGTTAGTGATGGAGGTAACTCTCCTCAAGGTGCGGAGAGGAATTGGTAAGTTAAAAGGAGTAGCACGAGTGAATGAAACAATAGTAGCAGAAGGAGAAATAGGTTTTTCTCTGATAAAAGAGGAGGCAGAAGATTGAGCAATGGTGAGGTAAAAATATTAGGAACAGGCTCCAGTGTGCCAGAGCGAATTATTACTAATTTTGACCTGGAAAAAATGGTAGATACGAGCGATGAATGGATTACCACTCGCACCGGTATCAAAGAAAGAAGAATAGCACAGGAGGAAGAAAGTACTTCTACCTTTGCCTTGCTTGCCGCTCAAAGGGCGCTTCAGGCTGCTCAAGTTTCTCCTGAAGAGTTAGACCTCATAATAGTGGCTACAGTTACTCCTGATATGCTTTTTCCTGCAACAGCCTGCTTATTGCAGAGAGAGTTAAAAGCTCATAAAGCCGCCAGTTTTGACTTAGAAGCAGGTTGCACAGGGTTTGTTTACGCTTTATCCCTGGCTGAAAAATATCTCCGGGGGGGAGGGGGAGAAAAAGCTTTAGTGGTGGGAGCAGAGACCCTTTCTAAAATATTAGACTGGGAGGATCGCTCTACCTGTGTGTTGTTCGGCGATGGGGCAGGAGCAGCAGTCCTGGGGTTGAGCAAAGAAGAGGGAATTATAGCTACTTACCTGGGCTCTGATGGAGGAGGAGCTCATCTTCTGGAACTCCCCGCCGGTTGTTCTCGAATGCCAGCTTCTCTGGATACCGTTAATAGCCGATTGCACTATATAAAAATGAATGGAAATGAAGTATTTAAATTTGCGGTGAAAATTATGGAAGAGGCTTCCTTAGAAGTAATAAAAAGAGGCCAGGTAGAAATAGATGAGGTGAGCCTTTTTATTCCTCATCAGGCCAACATTAGAATCATTAATTCGGCAGCTAAAAGGCTGGGCATTCCCGAGGAGAAAGTTTTTGTGAATGTTCATAAATATGGTAACACCTCCTCAGCCTCCGTTCCTCTGGCTTTGGACGAAGCATACCGGGAGGGGAAAATCAAAAGGAGTGATTTAGTGCTCCTGGTTGGTTTTGGCGCCGGTTTGACCTGGGGCTCAGCCCTTATCCGATGGTAAAGGAGGTTTTAAGGTGGAAAGAAATGTAGTAGTCACGGGCATAGGAGTAATAAGTCCGGTAGGTAGTGGCAAAGATAAATTCTGGCAATCGCTCATCGGGGGTAAATCAGGAATTGATAGAATTAAAAGCTTTGACCCTGGAGATTTTGATAGTCAGATGGCCGGAGAAGTAAAGGATTTTGACCCCGAAGACTTCCTCCCCCGCAAAGAATACCGGAGGATGGACCGTTTTTCCCAGTTTGCAGTTTGTGCTTCCCTTATGGCCATGCAAGATGCTTCCATATCTCTTGAGAATCTGGATAGAGAGAGAGCAGGGGTTATTTTAGGCTCAGGCATCGGGGGAATCCAGACTTTTGAAGAACAGCACCAGATTCTTTTAACTAAAGGTCCGGGAAAAGTCAGTGCTTTCTTCATTCCCATGATGATAGTTAACATGGGGGCAGCCAATGTGGCGATACAGTTGAAGTTGAAAGGACCCAATAGTTGTGTTTCTACCGCTTGCGAAGCTTCTACCCATGCCTTAGGAGAAGCTCTGCGCATCATTCAGAGAGGAGAAGCAGACTTGATGGTAGTAGTGGGAGCAGAAGCTTCTATTACTCCTTTAGCTTTTGCTGGATTTTGCGCTATGAAAGCCCTTTCCACCCATAATGATAATCCGGCTAAAGCTTCCCGCCCTTTTGACCGCACAAGAGACGGATTTGTAATGGCCGAGGGAGCAGCAGCACTAATTTTAGAAGAGGAAGACAAGGCGAGAGAGCGAGGAGCACGAATTTACGCTGAGTTAAAAGGATATGGCTCCACCTGCGATGCTTACCACATTACTGCCCCTGATCCAGAAGGAGAAGGAGCAGCCCGGTCTATGAAGCTGGCGATAGAAGATGCCCGCTTAACCACAGAAGATATCGATTATATCAATGCTCACGGTACCTCTACTCCCTTAAATGATAAAGTGGAAACCCTGGCCATTAAAAAAGTTTTTGGAGAAAGAGCTTACCAGATTAAAATTAGTTCCACTAAATCTATGACCGGACATCTTCTGGGGGGAGCAGGAGCACTGGAGGGAGCAGCTACTGCTCTTTCCATTTATCACGGCATCATTCCCCCCACTATTAATCTGGAAGAAAAAGACCCGGAGTGCGATCTGGATTACACCCCCGGTCAAGCTTTTCCTCTTAAAATCAGGAGCGCTCTTTCCAATTCTTTCGGATTCGGAGGCCATAACGGCACTTTAGTCTTTTCTCGCTACGGAGAGTGATATCAATGGTCAACTGGTGGGTCTTGCCTCTCAACTACCTCTTAGGTTCTTTCCCTTGTGGGTTGATAGTGGGCTGGATAACCAAAGGTGTGGATATAAGAGAATATGGGAGTGGCAGTATTGGTGCCACCAATGTTTCCCGGGTAGCAGGTTTCCTGCCCGCTCTTATCGCCGGCGTGGGAGATGCCTCAAAAGGATTTTTAGGCGCTTATTTAGCCACTCGTTTTCTACCCGATCCCTATCTCTGGTTTTTAGCTCTTTTTCTCTTGATTGTCGGTCATGACTGGTCTATATTTCTCCGCTTCCGAGGAGGGAAAGGAGTAGCCACTACTTTAGGGATACTTTTTTACCTCTCCTGGGAATCGGCGCTTCTTTGTTTTCTCGTCTGGGTGGTCATGGCATCCATTACCCGCTACTCCTCCGTAGGTTCCCTGAGCGGTGCTCTTTTGATGCCCGTTTTCCTTTACCTGTGGGGAAAGCCTCCAGAGTTTATAGTCTGGGGAATATTTGCCGCAGCGCTCGTGTTCTGGAGGCACAAAGGAAATATCCAGAGGTTAATCCAGGGTAAAGAGTTAAAGATGGGTCAGAAAGGAGCGTAAAGAACATGATAGAATTAAACAAAGATAATTTCAAAGAAGAAGTGCTGGATTCAGAGATTCCAGTATTGGTTGATTTCTGGGCCACCTGGTGCACGCCCTGCCGAATGATGGCTCCCATCATAGAAGACATAGCTAATTCCTGGCAGGGAAAGGTCAAAGTTTGTAAATTAAATACCGATGATGCTCCGGAAATTGCTATTAAATATGGCATTCAAGCTATCCCTACCCTTTTAATTTTCAACGGAGGTAAAGAGGTGGGAAGAATAGTAGGATATGTACCTAAAAAAACTGTGGAGGAAAAACTGCAAGATATCATAAAACCCTGATGCGCAAATTAAAAATATTAGTTTGGATTTCATGTCTTATCCTTTTAATTCTTTTTCTCCAGGAAGAAGCAATTAGTATAGAAACAGAAGAGGATATCTTTGGTCTCAATCTGGTTCGCTCTCTGGGGGGAAACTCTCAAGTCAGAAAGGAAGTAGCCCTGACTTTTGATGATGCTCCCAGTCCTTTTACTAAAGAAGTGTTGAAAATTTTAGATAATTATGGAGTATCAGCTACTTTTTTTCTGGTTGGTTCTCAAGTAGAAAAGTCTCCTGAAGTTGCTCGCCAGATTGTAGCTGCAGGACATGAAATAGGTAATCACTCATTCTCTCATTGCTGGTCGAGTGATGATTCAGTGGAAACCCTGGTAGAGGATATTAAGCGGGCAGAAGAAGCTATTTACCGATCTACCGGCCAGGTCCCTCTATACTTCCGTCCTCCGGGGGGAATGGTAAATGACAAAGTAAAAGAAGCCTGTGGACAAACCGGCTACGGCATCTTATTGTGGTGGGTAGACTCTCGAGATTGGTTGCTCACTGAAGAAGAAATCCTGGAAAAGGTCAAAAAAGAAGTAAAAGACGGAGCTATCATTCTTTTTCACAACTTAGCAACAACTGTTGAGGTTCTGCCCCAGGTTATTGAGGACTTAAGAAGAGAAGGTTATAAGTTTGTTACCATCTCTCAACTCCTCAGATATTAGAGGTAAAAAAGATGCTCTGGCCCCCGGAATGGAGTTTTTTGCCCCATGCTCTGAATAATTTTCGAGGAACACTTATGGTAGTGGCTCCACCAGACCGGGGGAAAACCACTTTAATCCGCTTGCTCACTTCTTTTTTTGTCTCTCAAGGTAAAAAAGTGGGATGGGTAGATTCAGATCTGGGGCAATCTAATGTCGGTCCTCCTACCACTGTAGGGATGATAATGGTGTCTAAAAAATTCCCCCTTTCTCTTCGAGAAAGGTTATTCACTCCCTACTTTCGCTTTGTGGGAGATGTAACTCCAGAAAAAAGGATAGAAGCTACTGCTTTATATGCTGCTGAGTTAGCCAAAATGGCTTCTTCTAAATCGCAGGTTACTCTGATTGATACCTGTGGTTTGATTTTTTCTTTATCTGGTCTTCGTCTCAAAATGTTAAAGATGAAATCGATCAAGCCAGAATTAGTCTTAGGTATCGGATATGATGAAGAATTTGAAGTACTGAAAAAGTTTTATGGAGACCAGTTCTGGACTTTACCCCCCTCTTCCCAGACTTCTAGAAAAGATTATGAGAAGAGGCGCAGCTACAGGGAACGGCTTTTCTCTTTATATTTCTCGTCCGGAAAAACTTGGGAAATGGGGTGGGAAAATTTCCGTTTCTTCTCACCTTATCATCCTTATTTCTTCCTGCAAGAATATCAGCTAAGCGATGGCACACCTACTTTCAAATTCTCTTCCACCTTTTCCCTCATCCTCAGTGCTTTTCCAGAAGAAAAAGTAAATAATAAATGCCGGGTTATTAACCCTTCTTCCTTGCTCTTTTCCATCTGCGGGCTTTACACCGAAAGAGGAGAAGAAGTGGGTCTGGGCATCATTCAGAACATTAATGAAGAAAATAAAACAGTAGCTGTGAAGGGGATTAGAATAAACCCCGGTAAACCGGAAGCGCTAGTTCCTGGAGTAACAAAAATCAATGCTAAATCTCCAGATATTGAACAGTAACTCCCTCTAAACTTTCCAGCTCCTTTTTCAGCTGTTCGTTTTCCTCCTTTTTACCGGTTAATTCTAAGATTACCAGTCCGTCTTCGGCACAGTATTCCGGAGAGGTTTCGTGAAGCCCCAAACGGGTTTTAATGTTGCAGCCGTATCTGGTTAAGCACTCCTGCACCTTAGGCGCCTGGTGAGAGCGAGCCTCTATTTTCACTATCATGATTTGATAAGCCGAAGTTCAACCCGATATTG
>DGDO01000049.1 GCA_002385475.1 Candidatus Sordicultor fermentans
AGGCTAAAAGCGGCTCGAAAGTCGTCGGGGTGACGACTTTTCTCCGCCATTCCCGAAATTTAGGCGGGAATCCAAGTTTTTGCCCTTAAGTAATTTAGACCCCTGATAGAACCATTCAGGGGTGACGAACAAAAGGTGATAGAACCATTCAGGAATGAGGGACTTGGGCGGTCATTGCGAGCCTCGTAGTTTCGCTGAGGGAGGCTTTCTCTCCCTCAGTTAGCTTTTGTCTTTTAAGTTTTCTATTTTTTTAATCTTACGCCGTAGGCCGTCCGTGGCAATCCCGTTTTTCTTTGCCGAGGAGAATCCAAAAAGAGATCGCCACGCATGGCAAAATACGCCATGCTCGCGATGACAAGGAAAAGACACCCTCACCCTAACCCTCTCCCGTCGAGGGCGAGGGAAAATATGGAGAGTCTCCTGAAGAGGATGAGGGGAAGCGAGATCGCCACCTCAATCGCTCCTCGCGATGACAGATGATAAAGGGGGGATTATAAGGGGACGGCGCCCCCTTATAGTCGATACTATAGTTCTCTTTATTGTTTCTTTCTCATACTGACATTACTATAGGATAACTACAGCCAGCCAGGTAGTTTATTTGACACTTTTCTTTTAATTTCTTATAATGGTTTTAACTTGGATTTAGGGAGGAATAAGGGTGACTGAAATCAAAGTCGGTAAGGGAGAAAGCATAGACGAAGCTTTGCGCCGGTTTAAGAAAAAGTGCCAGCGTAATGGAGTAATTTCGGAGATGAAACGCAGGGAGCATTATGAGAAACCGAGTGAAAAGAAAAGAAAGAAGGCTCAAGCAGCTGCCCGAAGAAAAAGAAGAGGATGAAAGAGGTATCGTCTTTAAAGGTTCAGATTGAAGAGCAGATGAAAGCAGCACTGAAGGCTCACGACCAGCTGAGGCTGGATACTTTGAGGTTGCTCCTTTCAGAGATAAAAAATAAAGAGATTGAAAAAAGGGGCAATCTGGAAGAGGGGGAAATAGTTGCCTTAATCCGGAAGGAGATTAAAAAGAGGCAAGAAAGTGAAGAATATTTTGAAAAAGGAAATCGTTCCGAGCTTTTAGAAAAGGCAGAGAAAGAGATAGCCATTCTGCAAGATTTTCTCCCTCCTCAACTTTCAGAGGAGGAAGTGGAGCGAGTTATAAATGATGTATTAGCCAGCTGGCCTGGAGAAGCATCTCTTTTCCCGGTGATGAAGGAAGTGATGTCTCGCCTTCAGGGCAGGGCAGGGGGGGAAGTGATTTCTAAAGTGGTATGTCAAAAGATAAACGTGGGGTGATAGAAAAACTTGTCTCAAGGGATTGACCTGAAAGATAGAGAAGTGCGTTTCTCTTTAGAAAGTGTGGAAAACATTAAAGCGCTTTTTGGCTATCTGGATAGTAAAATCAGAGTCGTTGAAAGTGTGTTTAAGGTAGAGGTAACTATAGAGGAAGAGGATCTAGTGATCAGAACTAAAAGTGAGAGTGGAGAGGTATCTTTAGCCCGAGATTTTTTGCAAGAACTTTCTTCTTTTTCTCCTCCAGAAGAATTGAGTTCTGATGACCTGCAAAAAATGGCTCTCAGTTTCAAAGAAAACAAAAAAGCGTGGTGGAATGATAAAGTAGAACCCACTATTCTGACTACTGCTTATCATAAACCTGTCCGGGCTAAAAGTCCGGGGCAGATGAAATACGTTCAGACGGTAAGAAATGCGGATATAACTTTCTGCATCGGTCCGGCCGGGACGGGGAAAACTTATTTAGCCATGGCTATGGCCTGCGCTGCCCTGCAAACCAAGAAAGTGAGCAGAATTGTCTTGGTAAGGCCGGCGGTAGAAGCAGGAGAAAGCCTGGGATATCTACCTGGAGACCTGAAGGAGAAAATTGAACCCTATCTACGACCTCTTTATGATGCCCTCTATGAAATGCTCTCCCCTGATAAATTTCAGAAGTACAGCGAAAAAGGAGTGATTGAGGTGGCTCCTCTTGCCTATATGAGAGGGAGGACGCTCAATGATTCCTTCATAGTTCTGGACGAAGCACAGAATACCACTCCTGAACAGATGAAAATGTTTTTGACCCGCATGGGCTTCGGTTCCAAGGTGGTGGTGACCGGCGATATCACCCAGATTGACCTTCCCAGTGGTAAAAAATCGGGGTTAGTGGTGGTGCAAGAAATCCTTAAGGACATTAAGGGAATAGAATTTGTTTATTTGAACGAAAAAGATGTGGTCAGACATCAGTTAGTCCAGAAGATTATTCTGGCTTATGAAAAATTTGAGGAAAAAGCTCTCTCTCGCTAAGTCTCATCTTCTTTCTTTTCGCTTCCTGAATTTTCTCCTTTATGGAATAATGCTTTTCTTTCTCTTCTGGTTTTCTTCCTGGGGAGAGGAATGGAAAATAAAAGAGGGAGAAGTGGTCAGTCGAGACATCATTGCTCCTCGCTCGGTGGAAATTATCGATATTCCCAGCACTGCAGAAGCACAAAAGAGGCTTCTTTCTGCTATTCCTCCTGTTTATCGTGTCGACTCTCAAACGCTGGATAAAATTGAACAAGAGTTAGAAGAATTTTTTAAATCTCTGGAAGAAGCTCGTCCTACCTACTCTCTTTTATCTACCGATTTTAAGGATACCTTTAGTAAGAAGTGGAGAATTACCCCGGGGGTGTTGGAGTGGCTTATTGCCTCCCCTCAAGAGGAATATGAGAGAGTCAAAGGAGTTACTTTTGATATAATCAACCGCTATATGGCCAACCCTATCCGGGAAGAAGAATTAGAAGAGAAGATTTTAGAGGCCTATAGTGAGCTGGAAAGAATGGATCTGGGAGAAAGCGAAATAAGAGTGGCAGAAGCCCTGGTTTTCCGTTTTCTCCGGCCCACTGCAGTGGTGGATAGCGAGGGCACACAAAGAGAACGCTTAAAAGCTCTGGAATCTTTGCAACCGGTAAAGAGAATTATTAAGCGAGGGGAAGTGATTTTAAGAAAAGGAGAAATAGCTACTAAAGAGGACATAGAAATTTTAAGAGCCATGGGCTTCGGGGGAGAAGGAGATCAGTGGTTCCAGCTTTTAGCCTGGGCTCTGGTAATAACTGGAGCGGTGGTGGCAGAATATTTCTATATCCGAAAATTTGTCCCTTCTCTTTTGGAGGACGATTCTCTGCTCCTGTTGCGTTTAATAGCGGTAGGGGGCATTGTAGCCATGAATACACTGACTTTTCGCCTTTCCTCCTTTTTTATAATCATCAGTGCTCTTCCTCTTATTCTTTTGCCTCTTTTAGGTGAAGATTATGCTCTGGGGGAATCCTTGATTCTTTTTCCTCTTATTCTTTTGGGGGACAGGGTGGATTTTATTCAGGGATTTTATATCTATGTTAATTTATTCTTGCCACTTTTCTGGTTAAGCAAAATCTCTAAAACAGGAGACCTGGTAAAAGCGGGAATGATGATGGCCTTTACCAATATGGGTTTGAGCTTTGTTTTTGGTTTGCAGGAGGGTAAAGAGTTAACCAAAGTTTTAGCTGATGCTTTTTATGGATGGGGAGGAGGAATGGGAGGAGCAGTAATCGCTCTGGGTGGAATTACTCTTTTGGAGAGTATTTTTCACATAACTTCCGATTTTCGGTTGATGGAATTGCTAAATCCTACTCATCCTCTTTTGAAAAGACTTCTCATGGAAGCTCCCGGCACTTATAGCCACAGCTTGATGGTGGCTAATCTCGCTGAAGCTGCAGCGGAGAGAATTGGAGCCAATCCTTTTTTAGTGAGGGTTGGAGCTTATTATCATGATGTAGGTAAGATAAAAAGGCCTTACTTTTTTATTGAGAACCAGATGGAGGGGCATAATGCCCACAATCGTCTTTCCCCTAACTTGAGCTCTTTAATTATCCAGAGTCATGTTAAAGACGGGGTGGAAATAGCCAGGCAATACAATTTGCCCCCCGAAATTCAGGAAATCATCGCTTGCCATCACGGGACCACTATAATACGCTATTTTTACGATAAGGCGGTAAAGGAAAGAAAAGATGAGGTGAGGGAAGAAGAGTTTCGCTATCCTGGACCTCTACCGCGTACTGTTGAACAAGCACTGGTGTTTTTAGCTGATAGTGTGGAAGCAGCGGTACGCAGTGCTACTCGTCCCACTCCTAGTCGGGTGGATGCCATAGTTAACGGTATTTTGCAAAAATATTTGCAGGAGGGACAGCTGGATGAATCTCCTCTCACTATGAGAGATATCCGGCAAATTGCTCAAGCTTTCGTGGTGGTTTTGAACGGAATGATTCACTCCCGGATTCCCTATTATCCGGAAGAAGAGGCATTAAAAATAGTCAGGGGGAAAGATATAAAAGATGAGCCGGGTAGAAATAGTAAATAGAACCAGGGAAAGCTTTTTAACCAGAAAAAAGGTGCAGAAAATAGTAGACTTCGTTTTAAAAGAGGAAGGGAAAGACTTTCCGGGGTGTTTGAGTATAGCGGCAGTGGATGAGGAGGAGATTCGAAGCCTGAAGAAAAGGTTTTTTTACCAGGATGTGTGTACCGATGTTATATCCTTTTTTTACGGATTTTCTGATGAAGATGATATCTGGGGAGAGATAATAATTTGTCCTGCTGTTGTCAAGCAAGAAGCACACGTCCGGGGAGAGAGCGAAGAGAGAGCGTTGAGCATCGTTTTAATCCATGGCTTGCTTCATCTTCTGGGATACGAAGACGAAGATGCTGAAAAGGCCAGAGCAATGGAAGAAAGACAAGAAGCTCTGTATCGGCTTTTAGAAGAGGAAGAGGAAAGAGAAAAGTTGATAAAAAGAGCTATCAAGGTGAGAGAATATGCCTATGCTCCTTATTCTTCTTTTCCGGTGGGGGCGGCGCTGCTGGGATATGACGGGGATATTTTTACCGGTTGTAATGTGGAAAATGCCTCCCTGGGTTTAACCATTTGTGCCGAAAGGGTGGCGATTTTTAAGGCTATATCCCAGGGGGTAAGAGAATTTAAGAGAATAGCCATCATTGCTGACCCTTCTTCTTATTGTTTTCCCTGCGGAGCCTGCCGGCAGGTTCTTTATGAATTTGCTCCTCAACTGGAGGTAATAGCGGCTAAAAGTGATAGAGATTATGAGATAGTTTCTCTTCACTCTCTTTTACCGCGGGCTTTTTTTCTGAGAAATGACGATAGAAAGGAGTAAATAACTTGGCTTTCCGCTCTGGTTTTGTTACCATATGGGGGCAACCCAATGTAGGAAAATCTACTTTTTTAAATTACGTTTTGGGACGCAAGGTAGCTATTGTTTCTTCCAAGCCTCAAACTACCCGTCAGGTTTTAAAGGGAATTCTCAACCTCCCTGATGCCCAGGTGGTTTTTTTAGATACTCCGGGTTTGCATTCTCCCCGGGATGAATTTGGTAAATGGATGGTTCAGGAGGCTGAAAAAGCTCTGGATGGTGTTGATGTGCTTCTCTACATGATTGCTCCCGATAACAGGGAAGAAGAGGATAAAAAATATCTGAATAGTTTACATTCTTTTACCGGCCCGGTTTTTTTGGTTCTTAACAAAAAAGACCTGGTGCAAGAAGAAGAAGCCCGGAAAATTCTTTCCCGGTTTTCTAATCTTTTCCCCTTCCAAGGGAAAGCGGCAGTTTCTTCTATCACTGGAGAGGGGATTTCTGAGTTGCTTTCTGAGATAGTGGAAGCTCTTCCTCCGGGGCCTCCTTATTATGGAGAGGATGTTATCTCTGATATCTGGGAAAAAGATATAGTGGCAGAAATAATAAGGGAGAAAATCTGGTGGTATACTTATCAGGAAGTCCCTTACGGGGTAGAGGTGAGGGTGGAGGAGTTTAAAGACCGGGGTGATATTCTCTATATCAGAGCTATTATATATGTGGAGAGGGATTCCCATAAAAAAATTGTCATTGGTCAGGAAGGCAAAATGTTAAAAAAAATTGGAGAAGAGGCCAGAAAAGAAATAGAATTTAACTGGGGCAAAAAAGTTTATCTCGATTTGTGGGTTAAAGTGGAGAAGAACTGGAGGAAAAGACCCGAGGTTCTGGGAAGATGGGGATACAGGACTAAGTGAGAGAGAGATTTAATCGTTACTGGAAAGACGAGGGAATAGTGATTCGCTCTACTAACCTTGGAGAGCGAGACCGTCTGGTTACCCTTTTCACTCAGAAGAGGGGAAAAATTAGAGCTTTGGCAAAAGGAGCTCGAAAAGTGGGAAATCGTTTTGGAGCTTCTTTAGATGTTTTTAATTATTCCGAATTTATGTTTTATTCCGGGGCGGGAATGCCCATACTCATGCAGGGTTTGATTAAGTTTTCTTACCGGGATATGACTTCTTCACTGATAAGGTGGTTAGAGGGAAGTTATTTGCTGTATCTTTTAGACCGCTGCTGGCAGTGGGAAAAGCCAGAAGAGGGGCTTTTAGAAAGAGTGCTATATTTCTGGGAGATAATTTTGAAAAAGGGGGAGGACGTTTATTCTTCTTTTCTCCGGTTCAAACTGGATTTGGCTTTTTATTTAGGAATAGCTCCACATCTCGAGAGCTGTGTTCTCTGCAACCGAGATGTGGAAGGAGAAGCTTACTGGAGCAACCAGGAAGGTGGTGTAATCTGTCCTTCCTGTGCTTCAAAAGTGCCAGAAAAAGTGGTTTTCCCTCAGGATTTGAGGGCTATACTCAGATATCTTTCCTCTCCGGGGGGAAATTTATCGTCGCTGAAGCTCAGTTTTTTTCAGTTTGAGGAACTGGATAAAATTCTTTCTGACTATTTGAGCTATGAAGTAGGAGATAAAGTTATGAACTGGCATGATTTTCGATCTCTTTATCAAGGAGCGGTTTTTTCCAGTTGACAGGATTTTCTAAAATTGCTATATTTTAGGCTTGGTGTGTTCGGGGAGGAATAGGATAATTTATACTCATAAAAAAGACATCCAGCTAAATATCAGGCAGTGGCTATGATGAAAGATAAGGCGTTGTTAACTAAAAGTTTAGCAGCAAAAAATCTCGGAATACTAAAAACTCTGTCCTCCCCTCCACCATTGAGCCTCTTTTCAGGAAATAATGAGTAAAAACAAGTACTTTTGAGTTTTGCTCTTTGGGGGGAGAGCGAGGAGGCTGTCTTAAAACCGCGGGCTGAGCGAAGGCAGCTTGAAGAAGGCGGGATAAAAGTATCTCAGCAAACTATGCCGGTTGTGGTATAGTTTAGTTAGCCAGGAAGCCGTGTATTTTCAAGACATCATTCTGACCCTCAGTGATTATTGGAAAAAAAAGGGTTGTGTTGTTGTCCAACCTTATGATGTGGAAGTGGGAGCAGGCACTATGAATCCGGCTACTTTCTTGCGAGTTCTGGGACCGGAGCCCTGGAGAGTGGCTTACTGTGAACCTTCTCGCCGTCCTGCCGATGGTCGATACGGAGAAAACCCTAACCGGCTTTATGAACATTATCAATTTCAGGTTATTATTAAACCTTCACCTTCTGATATTCAGGATTTATATTTAGAAAGCCTTTTCCACCTGGGCATTAAGTCAGAAGAACACGATATCCGCTTTGTGGAGGATAACTGGGAATCTCCCACCCTGGGAGCCTGGGGTCTGGGCTGGGAAGTCTGGTTAGACGGAATGGAAGTTACCCAGTTTACCTATTTTCAGCAAGCCGGAGGAATAGACTTAAAGCCCATTGCTGTGGAGATAACTTATGGTTTAGAAAGAATGGCTATGTACCTGCAGGAAAAGGAAAATGTATTCGAAGTAGAGTGGAATGAATATCTGACCTATGGAGATATCCGCTGGCAAGAGGAGAGAGAGCACTCTATATCCAGCTTTGATGAAAGCAATCCTCCTGCACTTTTTACCCTCTTCGGGCTTTATGAAGGAGAAGCTAAAAGGTTGCTGGATAAAAGGTTGATTCTCCCAGCTTATGATTACGTTTTGAAATGTTCCCATATTTTTAACCTATTAGATGCTTGTGGAGAAATAAGCGTTATGGAAAGGAACCAGTATATGGGGAAAATAAGGCAATTAGCCAATCGTTGTGCTCAACTGTATCTCGAGGAAAGAAAAGCTCTGGGGTTTCCCTTTTCTTCCAAGATAAAAACTGCTGCATCTTAGTGGCTCTGGACCGGAGAGGTAAGGATAAATGACACAAGAAAAAGACCTTTTGTTAGAGATAGGGATGGAAGAGCTGCCTATCAGTTTAATATCTGACATTTTTCAGGAATGGGAAACTAAATTCACCCGGGGCTTTCGGGAAGCCCGCATAGATTACAAAGACCTGGAAGTGGTGGGAACCCCCCGGCGGATGACCGTTTATCTGCGGGGCGTAGCAGAAAGGCAGAACCCTGTTCTTAAAGAGATAAAAGGTCCGGCTAAAAAAGTAGGTATTTCTGAAACAGGAGAGTTTCTGGAGCCTGCTCATGCCTTTGCTCGCTCTCAGGGTATTGATTTATCCGACCTCGTGGTAAAGGAGACTGAAAGGGGGGTTTATATTTTCGGGGTGAAAAAAGAAGAAGGAAGACTGGTAGAAGAAATTTTACCCCTTCTCCTTCCCCGGATTATTTCCTCTCTGGAATTTCCTCGTTCCATGCTCTGGGGAGAAGGACAATTCCGATTTGTTCGTCCCCTTCGCTGGATTTGTGCTCTGTGGGGGGAGAAAGAGATAGTTTTCGAAATAGCGGGAGTGGTATCTTCCCGTTTTACCCGGGGACATCGCTTTCTTGCGCCACAACCTGTGGAATTAAAAGAACCCTCTCAGTATTTTACTTCGCTGCGGGAAGCTAAAGTTATAGTTTGTCAGGAAGAAAGAAGGAAGAAAATCGAGGAAGCTCTTAGCAGGGAAGAAAAACTCATCGGGGGCCACTGGCTGAAAGATGAGAGCTTGATCCAGGAAGTAAATTTTTTAGTGGAATATCCCGATGCCGTAACCGGTCGGTTTGATTCTCAGTATCTGAAGCTCCCCCATCGAGTGCTTACCACAGTGATGAAGCATCACCAGAAGTATTTTGCCTGTGTAGATGACCGGGGGGAACTGCTGCCCTTTTTCTTTATAGTTTTAAATCGACCCCGGGAAGGGGGAGAAAAAATAGTAAAGGGAAATGAGCGAGTACTTAAGGCCCGGCTGGAAGATGCGCTTTTTTTCTTTGAGGAAGACAGGAAAAAGCCCCTGAGGGATAGAGTAGAGGCTCTCGATGGCATAATCTTTCAAGAGTCTCTCGGGACCATGAAACAAAAGGTAGAGCGATTAGAAAAACTGGCCCGTTACCTGGGAGAGGAGTTGGGCTTTGACTCAGGAAGGATAAAACGGGCCGAGGAAGCTGCTCATCTATCTAAGGCAGATCTCGCCTGTGAGATGGTAAAGGAATTTCCTGAACTACAGGGTTATATGGGTAGAGTCTATGCTCTTTTAGATGGGGAGGAAGAGGAAGTGGCAATAGCTCTGGAAGAGCAATATTATCCACTACCAGGGGAGGAAATCTATCCCAGCACAGTAGCGGGGATGATTCTCTCTTTGGTGGATAAAATGGATAATATTGTTTCCAGTTTTTCCCTGGGAAGAATCCCCAGCGGCTCTCAAGACCCCTGGGGGTTGAGGAGAATGGCTCAAGGCATTGTGAATATAATATTACACTGCCAGTGGTATCTGTCATTATCTCCCTGGGTAGAGAAAAATCTTCACCTTTTAAAAGAGCAGGGTCTGGGAGGGGAAAATGAGGGGATAAAAGCGGAAGTGGTAGAATTTCTGTTTAATCGCCTTCGTTCTCGTCTTCTGAGCTCCGGCTTTAATTATTCGGTGGTTAATGCAGTTTTGAACACTTCTGTTGATGACCTCTATGAGGCTTTTAAAAAAATAGAGGTTCTGGAAAAGCTGAGAAGAGAGAGAAGGTCGTTTTTATCTGACATAGTCACCGGCTTTACTCGAGCTAACAATATCAGCAAAGAGTTCTCCGGTAATGGAGATTTGCGAGAAGACCTCTTACAAGAGGAGTTAGAAATAGAATTATATAAAAATCTCCAGAAAGTAGAGCAAGATTTTAATCAGGCGGTGGCGGGGGGAAATTATTTCGCTGCTTTTGAAATATTTTATTCTCTTTTGCCCTTACTTAATCAATTTTTTGACCAGGTTTTAGTGATGTGTGAAGAAAAAGATTTAAGAGAAAATCGCTTAAATTTGATGAAAAAAGTGGTAAACTTGTGGAAGGATGTGGCTGACCTGTCTCAGGTGGTAATAGAGGGAGAATAAAGTTGAAAGAAATGAATTCGGCTTATAAAGTGAGCGATGATTTCAATATTTTTGTGATTTCTGACGGAACGGGTAAAACTGCGACATCAATGGTACAGGCTGCTCTTTTGCAGTTTGACCTGCCTCGAGTTAACATTGTGCGTTTTGCGCGTATTCGTAGTCGAGAGGAAATATATAACATTCTGGATATGGTGCAACCCAAAAAAGATATCATAGCTTATACGGTGGTAAATGAAGAATTAGCTCAGGCTCTACGAGTGGAATCACTTAATCGAGGGATACTGGCTCTGGATCTTCTGGGTCCGGTGGTAGAAGCGCTGAAAAAAGTCAGTTCTCGCCAGCCCCGGGGAGTGCCTGGTCTCCTCCGTCGTCAGGAAGAAGGGTTATCCCCTAAAATAGAAGCTCTAGAGCATGCCTGGAAAGAAAGTAGCGGTTTCAGTGTTTCTAATCTGGAAGAGGCTGATGTGGTTATTTTAGGAGTGTGGTATCCTCGCAGAGAAGAAGGGATACTGATGCTGGCAGAAAGAGGGATCAGGGCAGCATTTTTGATATTAGACCCAGCTTTACCTCTTTTCCCCAACCTGGAAGAGACAGTGGCTCACTCTGTGGATAAGCCGGTGATTGGTCTCCAGATGGATGTTGATTACCTGACCCGGGTGAGGGAAGAAAGAGTCAGGGCTCTGGGTCTGGATCGCCTCTTGTATAAAGCTGAAAAAGAGGTGGTAAAGGAAGAACTGGATTTTGCTCAGAGAGTTTATGATAAACTGGGTTGCCAGGTGATAGATGTAACTGGTTTGAGCAGTAGAGATCTGGTAAATGCAATCATGAGTCAAATTAAAAAAAAGAGGGAGGAAATGCGATGAAGAAGAAATACGTCTATTTTTTTGGCGAAGGTGACGCCTCAATGAAATTACTTCTGGGTGGTAAAGGAGCAAACCTGGCGGAGATGACCCGTATTGGTTTACCGGTGCCTCCAGGTTTTACCATCACCACGGAAGCCTGCACTCATTACTATAAGAATAACCAGACCTGGCCAGAGGGTCTGGCTGAAGAGGTAGAAAAGAATTTAAAACGCCTGGAGGAGGAAACCGGTAAGAAATTTGGTGATCCCCAGAATCCTCTTTTAGTTTCTGTCCGCTCTGGTGCTCCAGCTTCTATGCCAGGAATGATGGATACCATTCTTAACTTGGGTCTTAATGACCAGGTGGTAGAAGGCCTGGCTCAACTCACCGGTGATCGTCGCTTTGCCTACGACTGTTATCGCCGCTTCATTCAGATGTTCGGTGGTGTGGTAATGGGAATAGGGCACGATGAATTCGAAGCCATTTTGAGTGAGGTCAAAAGAGAAGCAGGAGTCAAATTGGATGCCGATTTGGATGCCAATGCCTTGATAAAAGTGGTTGAAAGATACAAAGAGCTTTATAAAAAAGCAACCGGAGAAGATTTTCCTCAAGACCCCAAAGAGCAATTATATAGAGCTGTTAATGCCGTGTTTGAATCCTGGAATAATAAAAGAGCTATCACTTACCGGAGGCTCCATAACATTCCTGAAGATTGGGGCACAGCAGTAAATATTCAGGTGATGGTTTTCGGTAACATGGGATTTGATTCGGGAACAGGGGTGGGCTTTACTCGTAACCCCTCAACCGGAGAGAAAGAATATTACGGCGAATATCTTTTGAATGCTCAGGGAGAAGACGTGGTGGCCGGTATCCGGACTCCCAAACCCATCATAGAGATGCAAAAAGACCTTCCTGAAGTTTTTGAAGAGCTGAAGAAAATCTATGACATATTAGAAAAGCACTACAGAGATATGCAGGACTTTGAGTTTACCATCGAAAAAGGTAAACTTTACATTTTGCAGACTCGAACGGGGAAGAGAACTGCTCAGGCAGCGATTAAGATTGCCGTGGACATGGTAAAAGAAGGACTGATTGATGAAAAGACAGCGGTACGGAGAGTGGAGCCCGAACAAATCGACCAGCTGCTCCATCCTCGTATTGACCGCAGCCAGCCTTTGAATGTGATAGCTAAAGGTTTACCTGCTTCTCCTGGTGCAGCTTATGGGAAAGTAGTTTTTGATGCTGATGAGGCAGAGCAGTTAGCTAATAATGGTGAGAGAGTTATTCTGGTCAGCCCGGAAACTACTCCTGATGACATTCATGGAATGGCGGCAGCACAGGGAGTTTTGACCAGCAGAGGTGGAATGACCAGTCACGCGGCAGTGGTGGCTCGAGGTATGGGTAAACCCTGTGTGGCGGGTTGTGAGGCGATTAAGATTGATCTGGATAAGCGAATTTTTTCGGTCAATGGAGTGGTGGTAAAAGAAGGCGATTATATCACCATTGATGGGAGCACCGGAGAAGTGATTTTAGGGCAGGTGGAAACCATTCCTCCTCAATTGTCTCCTGATTTTCAGACTCTCCTTTCCTGGGCGGATAAATTCCGTCGTTTAGGAGTGCGAGCCAATGCTGATACCCCGACAGATGCTCGAAAAGCTCTGGAATTTGGAGCGGAGGGAATCGGTCTTTGCCGAACCGAGCACATGTTTATGGCTCAAGATCGTTTGCCCTGGGTACAAAAGATGATCATGGCTCAGAGTCCCGAGGAAAGAAAAGAACCCTTATCTAAGATTGGTCCGATGCAGAAAGGGGACTTCAAGGAAATATTCCGGGTTATGGAAGGCAAACCAGTTACCATTCGTTTGATTGACCCTCCTTTGCATGAGTTTTTACCCAGCTTAGAAGAGCTCTTAGTAGAGGTGACTACTTTACGGGTTAAGGGAGTAACCGGTCCAGAACTGGAAGAAAAAGAGAAATTGCTAAAAGTAGTTCAGGGAATGCACGAGAATAACCCCATGCTGGGTTTGCGGGGTTGCCGAGTGGGCATTCTCTATCCTGACATCGTGGAGATGCAGGTGAGGGCTATTATAGAGGCAGCTTGCGAGCTATCTCAGGAAGGAGTTAAGGTTATTCCCGAGATCATGATTCCTCTGGTTGGCCATCGCAATGAGATTATGATTTTAAAAGAAAAACTGGATGAGGTGGCACGGGAGGTTATCGATAATTATAAAGCAGATGTTAATTACAGCTTTGGTACTATGATTGAGGTTCCCCGAGCAGCACTGGTGGCGGACCAGATTGCTGAATATGCCGAGTTTTTCTCCTTTGGAACCAATGACCTTACTCAGATGACTTTTGGTTATAGCCGGGATGATGCGGAAGGTAAGTTTTTGTTCTTCTATGAGGAGAACGGTATACTGGAGGAAAACCCCTTCCAGGTTATAGACCAGGAAGGAGTGGGGCAACTGATGCGGATGGGAGTAGAAAAAGGTCGTAGCAGTCGTCCGGATCTAAAATGTGGAATCTGTGGAGAACACGGAGGAGAGCCAGAATCGGTGAAGTTCTGCCACGAAATTGGTCTGGATTATGTCAGCTGTTCTCCTTTCCGTGTACCTATTGCTCGCCTGGCTGCTGCTCATGCTGCTTTAGGGAGTGAAGAAGGAAAGAAATTCAACGTTTGAGTTTTTCTCCCCTGCCCCGAGGGGGCAGGGGAGAGCTGTATTGGAACTCCCGGGAGGAGGTATCTTCCCGGGTAGGCATTATACAAGTGAGAAGACAGCGGGCCTTTAGAGGGTAAATACAGGAGTGGGTGAGGCGATGGCTAGGGAAATCGCAGACATCAAGAAATTCTGGGAAACAAAAGAAAGAGAAATATTATCGCCATTTGCTACTTTAAGCACCAGTAGTCGGGGAAGAGAAAAGGAAGAGCCAGAATGTGAGCTACGGAATTGTTTTCAGAGAGATCGAGATCGCATCATTCACTCCAAATCTTTCCGGCGCCTGAAACACAAAAGTCAGGTTTTTTTAAGCCCGGAAGGCGACCACTATCGTACTCGTCTGACTCATACTCTGGAAGTAGCACAAATTGCCCGCACTGTGGCTCGGGCTTTATGTCTGCAGGAAGATTTAGTGGAAGCAATCAGCTTAGGTCACGACCTGGGGCATACCCCTTTTGGCCATGCTGGAGAAGAAGTGCTTAACGAAGTTCTTCAACCTCAAGGTTTCAGGCATAATGAGCAGAGTTTAAGGGTGGTGGATTTTCTGGAAAAGGACGGAGAGGGGCTCAATCTCACCTGGGAAGTAAGAGATGGAATTGCTAAACACTCTAAAACTCTGGCTGAAGACCTGGTTTTTAGTGTAGAGGAGCTTCCCTCTACTTTAGAGGGTCAAGTAGTGCGCTGGGCTGATGTGGTGGCTTACGTTAACCATGATATCGATGATGCCCTGCGAGGTAAAGTTATAACCGAAGATGAACTTCCTGCTTGCGCCTTGCAAGTTTTAGGCAATACCCATCGAGAGCGGATAGACCGAATGGTTAAAGATTTGATTTTAAGTAGCTTTGACCAGCCAGTGGTGAAAATGAGCGATGAAGTACGAGAAGCCACCGAGATTTTGCGCCGATTCCTTTTTAATAGAGTGTATTTGAGTGAGGAACAAAAGGTAGAAAGAGATAAGGCTAAAAGGCTGGTTAAAGAGTTATATTTCTTTTTTCTGCAGAATCCAGATATCCTGGGAAAGGAGTATAAACTTTACCAGAAGGGAGCATCTGATTTAGAACAATCGGTTTGTGATTTTATTTCAGGAATGACGGATAGATATGCTCTATACATTTATCAAAAATACTTCATTCCCTCTTCCTGGCCGGGAGAGGGAAGAAGGAATACTACTTGAATAAATAGAAGGAGGTGTATTATGGGAGTCGCAATTTTTACTCTGATTGCTGGTTTAATCGCTGTAATTTATGCTGTTTTTCTCGTTCGCCGGATCTATTCTTTTGACCCGGGAAATGAGAAAATGCAGAGTTTGTCCAGTGCAATTCAGGAAGGAGCGATGGCATTCTTGAAGAGAGAATATTCCTTCCTGGCTATCTTTATTATTGGTATGTTTATACTTCTTACTCTAACTCTGGGGGTGACGGTAGCTATCTGTTATGTGTGTGGTGCTATCTGTTCTGTGGGCGCCGGCTTTGTAGGTATGAGAGTGGCCACTCGCAGTAACTGTCGCACTACTCAGGCAGCTACAAAAAGCATAAGCGATGCTCTGACAGTTGCTTTTTCCTCAGGAGCAGTTATGGGGATGTGTGTGGTGGGATTTGGTCTTGTGGGACTGAGCCTCCTTTACCTTTTTGTGGGAGACCCTGATATTATCAACGGTTTTGCTTTAGGAGCCAGCTCTGTTGCTCTCTTTGCCCGGGTAGGAGGGGGTATTTACACCAAAGCTGCTGATGTGGGAGCAGATCTGGTGGGCAAAGTGGAAGCGGGTATTCCCGAGGATGACCCTCGCAACCCGGCAGTTATTGCCGACAACGTAGGTGACAATGTAGGGGACGTAGCTGGAATGGGAGCTGACCTTTTTGAATCTTATGTGGGCTCTATTATAGCTGCTATGGTGCTGGGAGCAGCACCGGGGGCCATATATGGAGGAACAAGCGGGATAGTATTTCCTCTTCTTCTTGCTGGTCTGGGAGTGGTGGCTTCTATTATCGGAACTTTATTTGTTCGAGCAAAAGACGAAAAAGATTTAGCACCTGCTCTCAACCGGGGAACCTACATCAGTGCTGTTTTAACTGCTATTTTTGTCCTGATTTCTGCCCTTCTTGTTTTTCGAGACCTGGGAACAGCAAAAGCCATTGGTCCATTTGTGGCCAGCGTATCGGGTCTGATAGCCGGCATTATTATTGGTCTTCTCTGTCAATACTATACCTCCAGTGATTATAAACCGGTGCAGCAACTGGCAGAGACGGCTAAAACTGGTCCGGCTACGGTGATAATTAATGGTTTGGCTCTGGGTATGGAAAGCACTGTTTTTCCCCTTATTTTAATTTGCGCTGCTATTCTTCTGGCTAACTGGGCGGCAGGAATTTACGGTATTGCCATAGCGGGTTTGGGCATGCTCTCTATTGTAGGCATGACGGTGGCAGTAGATGCCTATGGTCCGGTGGCTGACAACGCCGGAGGTATTGCCGAAATGGCTGATTTAGATCCTCATGTGCGTGAAAGAACCGATTCCCTGGATGCTCTGGGAAATACTACAGCAGCTATCGGTAAAGGTTTTGCCATTGCCTCTGCAGCTCTCACCGCTCTTGCCCTGTTTGTGGCTTATTCGCAAACTGTAGGTTTGAGGATTATTGACCTCTTGCATCCCTACACAGTGGTGGGGCTTTTCATTGGAGGAATGATGCCCTTCCTCTTTTCCTCCATTGCTATGAAAGCAGTGGGAACTGCTGCTTTTAAAATGGTGGAAGAAGTGCGGCGTCAATTCCGGGAAATAAAAGGATTGATGGAAGGAAAAGCTCAACCTGATTATGCTCGTTGTGTAGATATCAGCACTCGAGGGGCCATTGCCCAGATGATCTTTCCCGGTCTTTTAGCGGTGATAGTGCCTATTGTGGTGGGTCTGGTTTTAGGTAAAGAGGCATTAGGGGGATTGCTGGCCGGAGCAATTGTTACCGGGCTTCTTATGGCCATTATGATGGCCAATGCTGGAGGAGCCTGGGATAATGCCAAAAAATACATAGAAGCGGGGAACTTGGGAGGAAAAGGAACTCCTGTCCATGCTGCAGCAGTAGTGGGAGACACAGTGGGTGATCCTTTTAAAGATACCGCCGGTCCTTCTCTTAACATACTGATTAAGCTTATGTCTATCGTAGCTTTAGTTTTTGCTCCTCTTTTCATGCGCTAAATATTCTTTCTCCTCCGGGAATATTCCCGGAGGAGAAAGAATTTAATTAAAGGTCACATAGTTTTTCCTTGAAGAGAAAGAAGGTACATTCCGGTAAGAATGCATTTTTCCTCAGGAGGGGTCTGGTAAAGAAATACTTGATTCCGGGTGTTCTGTCAGGGGTGTTTTTCGAATTAGAAGTACATAGATAATCGGGAATATTGCCCTGAATGGGCAACATTCTATCGCTAACATTATTATTGTTCTTCCCGGATGAGGAGGAATAGGTGATTTAATTGCTGTTTGATGATCAGTATCTGGAAGAAATTAAAAGTCGTATAGACATAGTGGAGCTCGTTTCCCGGTATGTCAGTCTCCAGCCAGCAGGTCGTAACTATCGTGCTCTTTGTCCCTTTCATGAAGAAAAGACTCCTTCCTTTCTGGTTTCTCCGGAAAAGGGCATTTTCCACTGCTTTGGATGCGGGGTGGGTGGTAATATTTTTACCTTTGTAATGAAAATGGAAAGCCTCACCTTTCCTGAAGCGGTGGCTTTTTTAGCTGAAAAGTGTGGCATGGAGCTACCGACTCTCGGTAAAAGTATCACCCGACAAACTAAAGAGAGAGACAAACTTTTCCTCTTGAATGAAACTTTAAATCGTTATTATTATCAATGTTTGTTGAACCCCGGGGACGAACTTGCTCACGCTGCTCGCTCTTATATTTATGAACGCAGGGGGCTAAAGCCAGAAATAATAGAGCAGTTTGGCATTGGTTTTTCTCCAGCTTCAGGTAAGGAATCCATTGCTTTTTTGATGGAGGCAGGGTTTTCGGGACAGGACGTAATTAAAGCTGGAGTGGGAGTGGTAACAAAAAGCGGGGAACTTTTAGACCGTTTTCGAGGTAGAATTACTTTTGCCTTACATGATGTTCAAGGGAGAGTAATCGGTTTTGGAGGAAGAATTTTAGGGGATGGGGAGCCTAAGTATGTCAATGTTTCTGATACCCCGGTTTTTTCTAAAGGACGCAACCTCTACGGTCTTTTTGCCTCGCGGAATTTTATTCAGCGCTCTCATCAGGCGATTTTAGTAGAGGGATATATGGATTTTCTTACTCTTTTTCAAGAGGGAATTAATAATTGCGTGGCTTCTATGGGTACTTCTCTTACTAAAGATCAGGCCATGCTCTTGCGTCGCTATGCTGAAGAGGTAATTATTTGTTACGATTCAGATGCGGCAGGACAGGCGGCTACTGTGAGAGGCATGAATATCCTTCAGGAACAGGGAATAACAGTGCGAATACTGCCTATTCCTGCCCCTTATGACCCTGATTCTTTCCTGCGTCAGAAAGGGAGAGAAAAATTCTTAGAAATTATGGAAGAAGCTCCCTCTCTTTTTGATTTCCAACTGGAATTATTTGTTAAGGATTATGGTTTAAGTTCTTTGGAATCAAAAGCGAAGATTATTCGAGGCATGGTTCCTTTTCTCCAATCAATTCGAGATCCAGTAGAGAGGTCTTTAAAGGTTAGCTATTTAGCAGAGAGGTTAAAAGTGGGAGAATCAGTGATTTATAGTGCTTTGAGACGGGAAAAAGCTCCTGAGGCAGTTTTAAGTTCTTTTGTGAGCAGGGAATCGGGTAAGGTAAAAGCAGAGAAAATGCTCCTGCGAGCTATGATGGAAAGTCAGTTCTGGCGGGAGACAGTTGTCAAAGAACTGGAAGTTCAAAATTTTTCTCGACCTGAGCATCGTCGCATTTTTCGTGTTTTTGCTGATTCTGAAGAGGAGGGTAACCTTTCTCCTTCTGATTTGATAGACATTTTTTCCGGCGATGAAGAAATATCTTGCTGTATAACAGAGATAATGACCCGGGAGGATTTGCAAGGAGGATTGAATCAAGAAGTGGTTGAGGATTTAATACGCCGGTTGAAGCTGGCTTCAGTAGAAGAGGAAATGCAACGGATACAGGAAGAGCTTTCTCGAGAAGATAACGAAGAGAGGCTACAGTATTATCATTTTCTCTCGCAAGAGAGGGAAAAATTGAAAAGGTTAGATTGAAGAGAGGAGAGATGTGGTTGAGCGGCGATAACAAAAATAAGTCTTCCCCCGAAGTTTCTTCTTTAATGGAGAGAGGAAAGCAGAAAGGGTATATTACTTTTAAAGAGTTAAATGATGCCCTGGGTAGTGAAGCCATAAACGTAGATAAGCTGGATGATGTTTATAATACCCTTTTGGGTCTGGGTATTGAGGTTTCAGATGAGGAAGGCTTTCAGGAAGATCAACCTACCATGGAAGCGGAAGATTTTCACTTTGAGGATATAAAAGGCATAGGAGCAGATGACCCGGTAAAAATGTATCTGAAAGAAATCGGACAGGTTCCTCTCCTCACCAAAGAAGAAGAAGTAGAGTTAGCGAAAAGAGTGGAGCAAGGAGACCCAGAAGCCAAAAGGAAGCTCATCGAAGCCAATCTGCGGCTGGTAGTGAGTATTGCTAAAAAATACGTGGGCAGAGGTATGCTCTTTCTTGACCTCATTCAGGAGGGTAATCTGGGCTTAATTCGGGCAGTAGAAAAATTTGATTATCGGAAGGGTTATAAATTCAGTACTTACGCTACCTGGTGGATTCGCCAGGCTATTACCCGGGCTATTGCTGATCAAGCGCGAACTATTCGTATCCCTGTCCATATGGTAGAAACCATTAATAAACTCAATCGAACTTCTCGACAACTCGTTCAAGAGCTGGGAAGAGACCCCACACCTGAAGAGATAGCAGAGAAGATGGGTATTACTCCGGAGAAAGTCAGAGAAATAATGAAGACAGCCCAGGAGCCTTTGTCTCTGGAGACCCCTATTGGAGAGGAAGAAGACAGTCACCTGGGTGATTTTATTGAAGATACTGGAGCTCTCGCGCCTCCTCAGGCTGCCTCTTATTCTCTTTTGAAAGAGCAGTTAGATAATGTTTTAAATACTCTTACAGACCGGGAGAGGAGAGTTTTGAAGCTCCGTTTTGGCCTCGAGGATGGAAGACCCCATACTCTGGAAGAGGTAGGACAGATTTTCGGGGTAACTCGAGAAAGAATTCGTCAGATTGAAGCCAAGGCTTTGAGAAAACTCCGCCATCCCAGCAGGAGCAAAAAATTGCGTGACTATCTTGACGAAACAGAATAAGTTTCCTATAATTCTCTGTGAAGCCGCTCCTCGGTAGCTCAATGGTGGAGCATCCGGCTGTTAACCGGAGGGTTGCAGGTTCGAATCCTGCCCGGGGAGCCAGATTGACAATTGATTGGTGGTTGTTTAAAGCTTTTCTGAAGCATTGCCTTATCTTTCCCGCACAATGCCCGAAAAAAATAAGGAAAACTGAGAATCTTTTTTCTCCTGTCTATCCCTGAATGGCCAGTTACCAGTTATTTTTAACTGAAGACTTTCCTGTGGTTCTTCTATTCAGATATGATAGTATTTCTGTCTGGGGGAAGAGAAATAGAGTAAAAAATAAAAATACCCTACATCAGGACACTATCTTTAACTTTTAAGGGGTTGCAAGAGGAAAGCAAATATTCTAAAATAGAGTAAGCATTTCTTTATTACTTAAATTTAAGTGAATGAAGAGGAGGAAAATAAATGGCTAATGTTTCTTTAAAGAGTGTGGTTAAACGTTTTGGGGAAGTAGTAGCAGTGAACAAGGTGGACCTTGATATTGCAGATGAAGAATTTCTGGTATTAGTAGGTCCTTCTGGTTGTGGTAAAACTACTACCTTGCGCATGATTGCCGGGTTGGAAGAAGTGGATGAAGGGGAGATTTATATTGATGATATCCTGGTAAACGATGTTCCCCCTAAAGATCGGGATATTGCCATGGTTTTCCAGAACTATGCTCTTTACCCCCATATGGATGTGTACAACAATATGGCTTTTGGGTTGAAGCTCCGTAAATTTCCCAAAGATGAAATTGATAGACGGGTAAAAGAAGCAGCAGATATTCTGGGAATTCACGAATTGCTTAAGCGTAAACCTAAACAACTCTCTGGAGGTCAGAGGCAGAGAGTAGCTGTGGGAAGAGCCATTGTTCGCCACCCCAAAGTCTTCCTGTTTGACGAGCCCCTTTCTAACCTGGATGCTAAATTGAGAGTGCAGATGAGAGCGGAGTTGTCTAAACTTCACGACCGTCTGAAGGCCACCATGATTTATGTTACTCACGACCAGATAGAAGCTATGACTATGGGAGATAGAATTGTAGTTATGAAGGACGGTATAGTACAACAAGTGGGTACTCCTCTTGATCTCTACAATAAGCCCCAGAATAAATTTGTGGCTGGTTTTATTGGTACTCCCTCCATGAATTTCCTGGACGTGGTGATAAAGAAAGAGGGAGATGCACTTTATTTAGATGGAGAATCCTTCAAAATCAAAATTCCGACTGAAATTCAATCTGCTCTCTTGCCCTACGTAAATAAAGAAGTCACTTTGGGCATTCGTCCCCAGGATATTTATGATTGCAACTTCTCCCAGGAGATGGCAGAAGTTGATGGAAACGTGATCGAGACGACAGTAGATATAGTGGAGCCTCTGGGTTCAGAGCAAACAGTGTATCTGGTTACCGGGCCTCACGTTCTTGTTGCGCAATTAGATATGCGTACTCATACCAGTGTGGGAGATACTTTGAAAATACTGGTGGACACCTCTAAAATTCATCTATTTGATGTAGAGACGGAGCAAGCTATAGTTTAAGTTGCCGTCTGTCAAAGCAGGAGTAGGTGAGAGTTGCATTGTGGCTCCTCCGTTTTTATAATAAGGGGCTGGAGGGTAAAAAAGTGCGGGTTATACCCCGGAAAGGAAATTGCCTTTTTGAAAAAGGCTTATCGGGATGATGAGAGAATGCAGGATGGAGGATGTCTTACCTCTATCGCTGGAAGCAGTGAAATTATAATCTGTAGATATACTGAAACGTGAGAAAGAAATAATTGTTTTAGATACCCCCGTCTCGCGGACGGGGGTATCTACTGAAAAGAATGCTTGAGCATTCTTTCTCTACACTGAATAAATAGTATTCCTAAGAAAGGAGCAGCGATTATGAAAGTTGGAATCAATGGGTTTGGTAGAATTGGACGTTTAGTTTTTAGAAGGATCTTAGAAGAGGGAGACTTAGACGTAGTAGCAGTTAATGATTTGACCAGCGCTAAAACTTTAGCTCACTTGTTAAAATATGATTCGGTGCATGGAACTATATGTAACCAGGTGGAAGCTAAAGATGATGCTTTAGTAGTAGATGGTAAGGAAATCAAAGTTCTGGCTCAAAAAGATCCTGCTCAATTGCCCTGGCGGGACTTGGGGGTGGATCTGGTAGTTGAGTCTACTGGTAAATTTACCGCCAGAGACGGAGCCTCTTTGCATTTACAAGCTGGTGCTCAGAAAGTAATAATCACTGCTCCAGCTAAAGGACCAGATATCACCGTAGTAATGGGAGTTAACCATAAAGCTTACAACAAAGATGCCCATCATATTATTTCTAACGCTTCTTGCACCACCAACTGTCTGGCTCCGGTGGTTAAGGTTTTGAATGATAGCTTTACCATTCAGAAAGGTTTTATGACCACTATTCACGCTTATACCAATGATCAGGTTATTTTGGACTTTCCTCATAAAGACTTAAGAAGGGCGCGGGCAGCAGCTCTATCTATGATTCCTACCACTACTGGAGCAGCTTCGGCTATCGGAGAGGTTATACCTGAGCTTAAGGGTAAATTAGACGGAATGGCCATTCGAGTTCCCACTCCTGATGTCTCCATAGTGGACTTTGTAGCGGTAGTGGAAAAGGAAACCTCTATTGAGGAGGTAAATTCCGTTCTTAAACAAGCTGCTGAAGGTGAATTGAAAGGGATTCTGGCTTACTGTGATGAGCCTTTAGTATCGGTAGACTTTCTCCATGATACTCATTCTTCCATCGTGGATGCTCTGTCTACCAAAGTTCATGGTAACCTGGTTAAGGTTTTAGCCTGGTATGACAATGAGTGGGGTTATTCCTGTCGGGTAGTAGATTTAGTTAAATACGTGATGAAGTAGGAGTTATAGAAATGCCTCGTATTCCTATCGCTGCAGGAAATTGGAAAATGAATAAAACTTCTCAGGAAGCTTCAGCATACGCTGAAGCTTTCCTCCCCCAGATAAAAGACTTCAAAAAGGAAGTAGAAATAATCATTTGTCCTCCTTTTACTGCTCTTTCAGCTCTGGCTTCTTATTTTCGGAATTCTCCGGTGAAATTAGGAGCACAAAATATGCACTGGGAGGAGAAAGGTGCTTTTACTGGTGAAGTGAGTGCTCCTATGATTAAAGAATGGGGTTGTCAGTATGTCATTCTGGGGCATTCAGAGCGGAGGCATATTTTTCGGGAAACCTCTGAAGAAGTGGGTAAAAAAGTCAAAAAAGCATTAGAATGGGGTATTAACCCTATTCTTTGTGTGGGGGAAACTGTTGAAGAGAGAGAAAAGGGAGAAACTGAGAAAATAGTAGAAGAGCAACTACTTCTGGGGATAGCAGACATTCCCGATACCAAAGCATCCTCTATTGTGATAGCCTATGAACCGGTCTGGGCTATTGGTACGGGAAAAGCGGCTACTCCCGAAGATGCTCGGGAGGTTATCTCTTTTATTCGAGAAAAGCTTTTATCTCGTTTTAGCTCTGAGATTTCAGATAATATTCGCATTCTCTATGGAGGCAGTGTAAGTCCAGAAAATGTATTCAATTTTCTTCGAGAGGAAGAAATTGATGGAACCCTGGTAGGAGGAGCCAGCTTAGACCCGCTTAAAATGATTAAAATAGTAGAAGAAACTCTGCGAGCCTATTAGAGAGAAAGAGGTCGGAATATGGAATGGTGGATGATTGTTCAAATTATAATCTGTGTGGCTCTGATTTTAGTAGTTATGTTTCAACCCCGCAAAGCAGGTATGGGGGGTGGAATGTTTGGCGGTATGACGAGAGCAGACCGAAGCAGTAAGTTTCGGAGTTTACCTGTTTTGAGCAAATTGACTGTAGTTCTGGCAGCGGCGTTTCTGATTTTTTCTTTTTTGTTTTCCTTTCTGTTAACTTAATAAAGGACCAACATGATAGAGAATAATGGAATATTAACTCTGAAAGAAGTAGAGAATATCAAAATAGACCCGGAGAGGGATTTTTACTCTGCTACTCCGGAGGAAATAAAAAAGGGCTATACTACTGATATATATTTTGTCAGTGCTCAGGAGATTTTACATCACCTGGATTTGAAAGATACCATAGTAACTGCAGAAATTTTTCCTCGAGGGTCAGGAGTAATGTGTGGAGTGCCGGAAGTCCTTAATCTCCTCTCTTCTTCCTCGGTAGAGATCTGGAGTCTGAGTGAAGGGGAGGAATTCAGTCCTAAAGAGGTGATAATGAGGATCAGGGGACCTTACTCGGCTTTCGGGATGTTTGAAACCCCTCTTCTGGGAATTTTGGCTCACAGTTCTGGCTGGGCTACTGCTGCTCGGGAGTGTAAAGTGGCAGCAGGAGAAAAGATAGTTCTTTCCTTTGGTGCCCGGCATGTCCACCCGGCTGTGGCTCCAGTTATGGAACGCTCTGCTATTGTAGGAGGAGCAGATGGAGCAGCGTGTATATTAGGAGCAAAGCTCGCGGGAAAAGAACCGGGAGGTACTATTCCTCATGCCGCAATTATCATTATAGGGGATACAGTGGTAGCGGCGCAGGCTTTTCAAGAGATTATTCCCCCTCATTATTCCCGGGTAATTCTGGTTGATACCTTTAAAGATGAAGCTGAAGAATCTTTGCGAGTGGCTCGAGCTTTAGGAGAAAATTTAGAGGGAGTGCGACTGGATACTCCTGAGGAGCGGGGAGGAGTAACTCCGGGTCTTGTAGAAGAAGTGAGAGTGCGCTTAGATCAGGCTGGTTTTTCTCAGGTGAAAATTGTAGTCTCCGGGGGTTTGAACCCTGCGAGAATCCAGGCATTGAAAGAAAAGGTAGATATTTTTGGAGTGGGAAGTTATATCAGCGGTCATTCTCCTGTGGATATGACTATGGATTTAAAAGAGATAGGAGGAGAAAAAATAGCCAAACGGGGGAGGTTACCGGGGATTATTCCTAATCCTCGGTTAAAGCAAATAAAATAAAAAGGAGGCGTTAATTTTGAAAAAATACGGTGTTTTTCTTTTAGCGGTTTTAGTTTTAATAGGAGGAGTGAGCTTTGCCGAAGTTAAAAATCCTGACACTTATATCTACTTAAACATTGCGGAGCCAGATACTTTAGATCCTCATCAGGCTTATGATGTGGCAAGTGGTGAGGTAATAGGAATGGTTTATGACAACCTGATTGCCTATAAGGGAGAAAGTACAGAGGAGTTTGTTCCACGGCTATCTCTCGAGGTTCCCTCAGCGGAAAACGGGTTAATCAAAGACGATGGTAAAACTTATGTCTTTCCCATTCGAGAAGGGGCAAAATTTCACAATGGTAGCGACCTTACCCCGGAAGATGTGGAATATACCTTTGAGCGAGGAATTCTCACTGACCCTTATGCCGGACCCATGTGGATGATAATCGAGGCTCTGTTTGATTATCAAACTATAGAAGACATGGTAGAGGATAAGCTGCAAATAGCCTGGAGTGATATGGTGGACGAAGATGGTAACTTGAAGAGCGAAGAATATGCTTCTCAACTCATTGATTTTTACGAGCAGTATATCGACCCGGCTATCGAAGTGGAAGGACAGAACGTGGTGTTTCATCTGGTGCGACCTTTTGCTCCTTTCTTGAGTATCCTGGCTCAAAACGCAAACTGGAGTGCCATTATGGATAAAGAGACCTGTGTTTCTCTGGGTCTCTGGAATGGAGAGCCCGATGGCTGGTGGAAATACCATGCTCTGAAAAAAGAAGAAAGTCCTATTTATGAGAAAGCTATAGGGACAGGACCTTTTGTGCTGGTGGAGTGGGATAGAGCGCAACAGAAGTTGACTTTTAATAGAAATGATGATTACTGGGGAGAAAAACCTAAAATCGCTAAAGCTATAATCTGGGTAATTGAAGAGTGGAGTACTCGCCGGGCGATGTTAGAAGCAGGAGATGCTGACCAGATATATGCTCCCCTTCAGTATGTAGAACAGGTAAAAGGGATACCGGGAGTAAAAATTGAAATAAAGCCCCGAATTGTAATTACAGCTTTGCATTTTAACTGGACGGTAGAGAAAGGAAGCCAGTACATAGGAAGCGGTCAGTTGGATGGAGAGGGAATCCCTCCTGACTTCTTCAGCGATATCCATATCCGTCGTGCTTTCTCTTATGCTTTTGATTATGATACTTTTATAGAGCAAGTTCTTAAGGGTTATGGTTTCCGGCTTCCCTCGGTAATTCCTAATGTACTTTTAGGATTTAGTGAAGATCTTCCTAAGTATAATTTTGACCTGGAAAAAGCAAAAGAAGAGTTTCAGCAGGCCTGGGATGGAGAGGTATGGGAAAAAGGGTTCAAACTCACTCTCCTTTATAATACGGGAAACGAAGAGCGACAGACTGCCTGCGAGATGCTGAAAGAGCACATTGAATCTCTCAATCCTAAGTTTAAAATCGAAGTGCAGGGGCTTCAGTGGCCTACTTATCTCGATGCTTACCGGAGCGGTCAACTTCCAGCTTTCTTCATTGGCTGGCAGGCTGACTATCCCGACCCTCACAACTTCATATTTACCTACTTTCACAGCAATGGAGTTTATGGCACCACTCAAGGGCAAGCCTTTATAGACTTTGCTCGAGAAAATCTGGATTCGCTGATAGAAGAAGCTCTTGCCGAGGTAGATAGTGCGGAGCGACAGAAAATCTATGAAGAAATTCAGACCATTGCTTATGAAAATGCCCTGGGCATAACCCTCTATCAACCTGAGGAAATTTATCCCATGAGAGATTGGGTAAAAGGGTGGACATTTAATCCTATGAGGCCAGGGCAGGTTGACTGGGAAGGAGTGTATAAAGAAGAGTAATAGAAATAAAAGAAGGGGAGAGAAATCTCCCCTTCTTTTTGTAAAGCGAGGTAAGATGAAAAGAAGATGACATTTTATATAATTCGCCGACTTTTACTTCTTCCTTTAACTTTACTGGGGATTTCTCTTTTAGTCTTTTCCATGATTGGATTATTGAGTCCTTATCAGAGATTGGCTACTTTCATTAATAGTCCGGAAAGGTTAAAGGGAGCAGAC
>DGDO01000144.1 GCA_002385475.1 Candidatus Sordicultor fermentans
TCGAAAGTCGCCGGGGTGACGAACGAAGGGTGATAGAAACACTCAGGAATGACGGACAACGTGACAATAGAGGCCTTCAAGGGTGACGGACGAGGGCGGTCATTGTGGCGATAAAAAAGAGGAGGTGATAAGTGGATTTAGCTCTTATATCTCCATATAATTAAAGAAAAAAATTTCTTCTCTATTTGAGAATGAAGAATAATGTGTTAAACTCATATACAGAATAATTTTCGATGAAATAGGGGGATGTTTTCTGATGGCTCGAGATATTAATTGTTTTTTTGGAATCGGGAATTTAACCAAGGAGCCCGATTTACGTTATACCCCCCAGGGAACACCGGTTTGTCGATTCAGTATCGCTATGAATCGTAGTTATTCAGGGAAGCAGGGGATGGTGAAGGATGTTACCTATATCACTGTGGCTGCCTGGTCCAAGCTGGCAGAGATTTGTGCTCGTTACCTCCACAAGGGTAGTCGGGTGGCAGTGATGGGAGAGTTACGTTCCAGTTCCTGGGAAGATCGCGAAGGTAACCGTCGTATCTCCTATGAAATTAGAGCGGATAATGTTCAATTTTTGAGCCCTCCTCGAGGAGCGGTGCAAGAGGAAGTAGAAGAGTTTAGTGGGTTGGGAGCAAATTTTGAAATGGAGGAGGCAGAACCGTTTGTCTATGAAGGCGGAGAAAGCCCGCTGGGAGAGCTGGAAGATATTCCCCTGGAGAAAGATGACGGGGAAGAGGTTGCTCCCTTTTAAGGGAAAAGTTTTTATTCTTTTTTTGTTCTTTTCTCTTCTTCCCCTTTTTTCTCTGGGGGCTCAGGTTGAGATAAACTGGGGAGAAGAGTCTTTCTATTCTGAGGCAGAGGTTAGAGTTCGCCAGGGTAGGACTTATGTAAATGTAGAGGAGTTGTTTCGGGAAATAGGGGGGATTGTTTATTATTCTCCCATTATGAATAAAATAAATTTAGGTTTTAAAGGTACAGCCTGGGTTCTTTCTCTGGATAAGGGAGTGGCAGTGCATGATGGAAGAGAGGTTCCCTTAGATGGAGAAGTGTTCATAGAAGGCAACGCTCCTTTTGTCTCTTTAGACCTTTTAGGCCAGCTTTTTTCTTTTGCTTCTTCTGTTTCTTCTGTCCCCTCTCCTTCTCTTACCCCCTCTCCGGAGCCGTCTTTTTCTCCCCTTCCTGAGAGGGAAAGAGATTCTTTCTTTATCCTTTCTGGAATTCGCTTCCATCCTTATCCGGAAGAGATGAGAACCAGGGTTACTTTTGATTTTCAAGGGGGAGTTCCCTCTTATTCTTACCGTATAGACCGCGAGGAGAATAGAATAGCCGTTGAGCTTTTGAACTGTGACTGGCGACAACCTACATCTTCTATCGCAGTGGGTGATGGGAGAATAGACCGTATAGAGGTAACAAAAACTGCTGATGGTTTAAGAGTCAATATCTGGATGCAGAATCCGATACAGGTTAAAGAGGAAAAGAAGTTGCCCGGAGATAATCCTCGAATCTACTTTGATCTGGTTTCTCTGGTGGAGGCCAGAGTAGAAGCATCGCCGGAGGTAAAGCCAACTACCACTCCTCGAGCATCACCTACAGTTAAACCTACTCCCACCACTCCTCAGGAAGCTTCCGGCCTTTCCTATAACGAGGTTAACACTAAAGTGGTGGTTATAGACCCCGGTCATGGAGGAAATGACCCTGGCTGTGTGTACAATGGCTATAAGGAGAAAGACGTGGTGCTGGCTATTTCTCAGAAAGTAAAGGCGGCTTTAGAAAGTAAGGGTTACCAGGTTTTTCTGACTCGCTCTCAAGATGTTTATCCTTCTTTGAACGACCGATATCGGGTGGCTAATGAACACCGACCTTTTGTTTTCTTGAGCATCCACTGCAATGCTTCTCCCAATCCTCAAGCTACAGGTGTGGAGGTGTTTGTGGGAGGGGTGAAGCCCCGGGGAGAAGGAGCAGGAGATGTGGCTAGCCGGGAAAATCAGCTTTTTTTGAAGGAAGGAAGTGCAGCAGACGCTAACCGGGTGGGCAATATCTTATCTTCTGCCTATTACCAGAGCAGTCGGGAAGTCAGTGCTGAGCTGGGCAAAATAATGTCAGAAAAAATCTCTTCTACTACCGGGCAGAAAAACCGAGGATTGAAAGAAGCACCTCTGGTGGTTCTGGACGGTATGTATTATCCAGCTTGTCTGATTGAAGTGGGCTTTTTGAGCAATGCAGAAGAAGCCAAAAAATTAGCTTCTTCTGCATTTCAGGAAAAAATAGCTCAAGCTATTGCTCAGGCAGTAGATGATTTTAGTCGAAACCCCAAATTTAAGAGCTTTTTAGGAGAATAAAATGCAAGACCAAATTCCTCCTCGGAAAAAGTATAAAGAAAAAGAATCTTCCTGGCCAAACTGGTTCTATGTTCTTGTGGGTTTAGCTATTTTCTTTGCTGTTCTTTATTTTGGAGAAATGATTTTGCGATACCAGCAGCCTCCAGAAATCTCTCCCTCTCCCGGAGTCACTCTTCCCCCGGAGGAGGAATTAGGAAAACTACCACCTTCTCAGGAAGAAGAGGTAATTCTTTATTTTTCTAACCCCGATTTTACTGCTTTAGTAGGAGAGAAGAGGAAAATAAAAAAAGACAGTAAGTGGATGGAGAGAATATTAGAAGAATTGTTAAAAGGCCCCAAAGACCGTTCTCTGTATAATCCCATACCTCCTTCCACTCGTTTAAATGCGGTGTTTTTAGAAGGAGATATAGCTTATGTAGACTTGAGTGTAGAGATGGCTAAAAATCAATCAGGAGGTACTTCTCAGGAGCTTTTGAGCGTTTATGCCATCATTGACACCTTGACTGCTTTTCCAGAAATAAGGAAAGTAAAAATATTAATCGATGGAGAGGAAACTTCTACTCTGTGTGGTCATATAGACATTTCTCAACCTTTAGAAAGGGATGAAAGATTAATTGCAAAAGTTCAATAATTTCCAGGAATTGGGTAGTTTTTATTTTAAAAAGGACAGGGCAACCTGGAGGGGAAGACCGGATGGTCGTCAACCTGATGAGTTGAGGCCGGTGGAGATACGCCTCCATTATCTCCGATATGCCGAAGGCTCGGTTTTAGTGGAAGCGGGCAACAACCGCATTATTTGTGCAGCTTCTGTAGAAGACAGGGTTCCTCCTTTTTTGCGCAATAGTGGTCAAGGCTGGATTACTGCAGAATATTCTATGCTCCCCCGTGCCACCACCACCCGTAGTTTGCGAGAATCTATAAGGGGACAGGTGGGGGGAAGAACCCACGAAATCCAGAGATTGGTGGGCAGAGCTCTGCGCTCGGTAGTTGATTTAGAGAGGTTGGGAGAGAGAACCATCATGATCGATTGCGATGTTATCCAGGCTGATGGGGGAACAAGAACCTGGTCTATAACCGGTGCTTTTATTGCTCTGGTTGAAGCTCTGTGGAATTGCGTGGACCGGGGAATATTATCTTCCGGAGGTATAGTAAAAGATTATCTGGGAGCCATCAGTGTGGGAGTAGTGGGAGGGCAAGAACTCCTGGATCTTGCTTTTGAAGAAGATTCTGCTGCTCAGGTAGACATGAATGTCGTGATGACCGGCAGTGGAGATTTGGTAGAGGTACAGGGCACAGCAGAAGGAGACCCTTTTTCCCGGGAAACACTAAATCGCCTTTTAGATTTAGCCCAGAAAGGGGTTGGAGAAATTATTGTTTTAGAGAAAAAACTCCTGAAAAGGGGTCTGCCTTGAGTGGTGAGGTATATTTAGTTACGAAGAATGAGGGGAAACTAAAGGAAGTAAAAGATATCTTCGTCCCCTTTTCCATCTCGGTGAGAAGCGTTTATGAAGTTTGTGATATAGGGGAAGTAGAAGAAAAAGGGGAAAGCTACGCTCATAATGCTCTCATAAAAGCTCGGGCAGGGTTTGTAAATACAGGTAAAATCTCTTTAGGAGAGGACTCGGGGTTAGAGGTGGACTACCTTCGTGGAGCGCCGGGGATATATTCGGCCCGCTTTGGGGGGGAGAACGCTTCTTCCGGGGATAAAATATCTCTCCTTTTAGAGCTTCTGCAAGGAGTCCCGCAAGAAGAGCGCACCGCTCGCTTTGTTTGTGTGGTGGCTTTGGTGTGGGAAGAGGGAGAAGAAATATTTCGGGGGGTATGTGAAGGCTACATCGCCGAAGAACCCCGGGGAAGTGGGGGTTTTGGTTATGACCCTGTTTTTGTCTTCCCCCCCGAGGGAAAGACTTTTGCCGAGTTAGGCTCTGAATTTAAAAATCGCCACAGCCACCGCTTTAAAGCCTTCCGTCAGTGCGCTGAATTTTTAGTCAGAGAGGTTTTCCATTAGCTCTTTTAAACTCTGAACGTAGACTTCCTTGTCTTGAGGAGTGAAGAGCACAAAGCGAATCTCTTCTAATGTAATTTGAGGATGACTTTTGCAATAGTCAATTATAGCCTGCAAGGCAATGCGAGAGGCTTCTTTTATGGGATAACCGTAGGCGCCGGTGGATATAGAGGGAAAAGCTACGGAACGCAGGTTGTGTTTATCGGCCAGTTCGAGACTGGAAATATAGGCACTGCGCAGGAGTTCGGCTTCGTTATTTTTCCCACCCCGGTAAATTGGCCCCACAGCGTGGATGACATATGAAGCAGGCAGGTTCCCTCCGCTCGTTATAACTGCTTTTCCCGTGGGGCAGCCTCCTATCTTCCGGCATTCTTCAGCAATTTTCGGGCCTCCTGCCCGGTGAATTGCTCCATCTACTCCTCCCCCTCCCGCGAGGCGAGAGTTGGCAGCGTTGACTATGGCGTCGGTATCTTCTTCGGTTATATCTCCCTGTTTGATTATCAGGCGGCACTTTCCTATCTGGACTTCCATTCTTCCACCTCCTTTTTCATTATATCACAGTATCACAGGAAGATAAGTGAGGTGATATAATGAAAAAAACTCAAAGGAGGAGAAGAAATGAACAAAGTTACTCTGCTTACCAGAATTTTTCCCGAGGGAGAAAGAGTGAGTGAGGTAGTGGTGGAATATGACTCTGAAATTGACGGAAGCAATCTTACTCCTGATAGCTACGCGGTGGAGGCAAAAGTGGGAGACACAACGGTTGAGAGAACCATCAAAAAAGTATACGCTAACTCCTCTTTCGATCTGGTATGTTCTACCAATCGAGGAAGATTTGTCATTATAGAGTTAGATCACAAAGAGGCAGTAGCTAAAACTCTTGTTTTTTCTTCGGAGACTTTTTTATCAGAAAGACCGGAGCTAATTTATACTGTGACTCAGAAAGTAGCTATCACAACTCCTGAGGGGGAAACCATCGCTCCTTTTACCCTTCAAAACACCGATGAAAAGCACCTAATCGTTGATGATTTTCAAGCTTTTGTATACCGGGATGAAAGGTCGGGGGTGGAGGTGCCCTACCGATTTTTTGCCCCCCGGAACGTTAATCCGGATAAAAAATATCCTCTGGTAGTATTCCTGCACGGAGCAGGAGAAAGAGGAAGAGACAATTTTATCCAGTTGGTAGCAAACAAAGGAGCGGTGGTCTGGGCACAACCCGGGCATCAAGCACTACACCCTTCTTTTGTATTAGCTCCCCAATGCCCCCGGGAGAGCAGCTGGACCGGAGTGCTTTCAGGAGGAGAGCCTTTTGAGCCTAATCCTGAGCTGCTTGCCCTTCCTCATCTGATTGAAAACCTTGTTTCTCAACACAATATAGATAGCGATAGAATATACGTTACCGGCTTATCTATGGGGGGGTTTGGAACCTGGGCGATAACAATGGAAAGTCCTCATCTTTTTGCCGGAGCCATTCCTGTGTGTGGAGGAGGAGAGGTGAAAAAGGTAGATAAAATTAAACATATACCCATCTGGGCATTCCATGCTGAAGATGACCCCCTGGTTCCCGTTGCTTTTTCCAGAAGTCTGGTGAGGAGTTTGGCAGAAAGAGGGGGGAGAGTAAAATATACTGAATTTCTCAAAGACTATCTGGAATCTCAGGGGTGGAGTGCTCACTCTTCCTGGATTCCCGCTTATGAGGATGAAACTGTAATTAATTGGTTGTTCGAGCAAAAGAGGGGCCAGTAGCGGGTTCATTAAAACGATGAAGCCTGGAGCATCCCCTGGCCGTTTAAGCGGGAAGTTCCTTTTCGGGATACGATAATAACAGGTGAGAGATTTTACTTTGATATTATAGTATCCCGAAAAAAGTCAAAAAACGGGAAATTGCCATGCAGCAAGGGATGCTATAAGTTCTCCAGTGGTCTTTTGCTTTTTGGGGGTCACGAGGGGTTCTCATAGTTTGTTATTATGTATCGCATCAGGTAAGACTCACAATGACGGTTAATTATAAAAAGGGGGGGGAGAAATTTGAAAAAGTGGGGAAAATTCCCTGGAGTAATGATATTTTGGGGGGTGTTAATGATGACAGGAATAAGCGGAGGTGGAGAAAGGATTATCCTGCCCTCACCCGGGTTGAGAGGTGAGGTTTCGGTGGAAGAAGCTATTTTGAAAAGACGCTCAGTGCGCTCTTTTCTCGATGATGCACTATCTCTGGGTGAGCTTTCTCAAATTCTATTTTCTGCCCAGGGGATAACAGAAAAAAATCAGGGTTTTCGTGCTGCGCCATCAGCGGGAGCGCTTTATCCTCTGGTGATTTATGCAGTAGTAGGGAAAGTGGAAGAATTAACCCCGGGAGTTTACCGCTACTACCCTCAAGAACACGCCATAGAGAAAGTGCTGGAAAGGGATAGAAGAGGGGAGCTTTACCGTGCTGCTCTTTCTCAGGGGGCTATCCGGGGAGCTCCAGTATCTTTGGTTTTCGCTGCAATTTATGAGAGAACCACTGTAAAGTATGGAGAGCGAGGAATTCGCTATGTCCACATAGAGATAGGACATGCAGCGCAAAATGTCTACCTGCAGGCTGAAGCAATGGGGTTGGGAACGGTAGCTATCGGTGCTTTTTATGATGAGGAAGTTGCCCGGGTGCTTTCTTTACCTCCGGAGGAAGCGCCTCTCTACATTATGCCGGTGGGGAAGGTAAGGAAGTAAAAGCTAAAAATTTTGCCGATGGTTTTGAAAGGTGGGATTTTCAAGTCCGTCACCTCTGAATGTATTTATCATCCCGTTATCTCTCGTTCCTGAATGTCTCTATTGCCCCTTATTCGTCACC
>DGDO01000102.1:0-813 GCA_002385475.1 Candidatus Sordicultor fermentans
ATGTAGAAGCAGCCAAGAGGTTTGATGGATATCTAAACCGATGGTTTTTAGACCCTCTCTTCCGGGGACAATTTCCCGAAGATATGTTAGATTGGTACCAGAAAAAAGGATGGCAAATTCTCCCGTTAACCAGTGAAGAATCTAAAATTGTCTCTCAACCCATAGATTTTTTAGGCATTAATTATTACTCTCGCCATATAGTAAAGAGGGGGCAAGAATCGGTACTCGAGGTTGATTTCAGTTATCCTCCAGAAAGTGAATATGCCGAAATGGGCTGGGAAGTATATCCTCCTGGAATTCATGAGATTACAACGAGAGTCAATACAGAGTATAATCCCGAAGAAATTTATATTACGGAAAATGGTATCTCTGTTCAGGATGAAGTTGATGAAGATGGAAAGATAAAAGATGTAAAAAGAATAGAATACTTGAAGGAACACTTGCTGAGGCTTTACCAAGCAATGGAGGAGGGATGTCCGGTCAAAGGTTATTTTGTCTGGAGCTTAATGGATAACTTTGAATGGGTGCGTGGTTTTTCTCAAAGATTTGGATTAATTTATACTGACTATAAAACCTTAAAAAGGATTCCCAAGGAAAGTTTTTACTGGTATCAGAAGATAATAAACGGCAGAGCATTGAGTAAAGATATGAATTTCGTGTAGCTAGATTTGCTTACGGAGGGAAATTCAAAAATAAGTATCGACATAAATTTTTTTCTCTTACTTAAATGGATAGAAAATAAGGATTGAAAAGAAGAGGGAAAGAAAAAAATATTTAGCTAGCTTCTCAATTTAAATGTTAAAAGCATAACTA
>DGDO01000102.1:904-18911 GCA_002385475.1 Candidatus Sordicultor fermentans
TTAAAAGCATAACTATGTCTGTAACCATAAAACCAGTGAATGAAATATTTAACCTGTTTTAATGGTGGGAGCATTGCTTTCTTCTTCAATAAGCATACTCTCTTGGTTGATATGATTTTAGAGGAGGTAGCTTGGCAATAACCGCTTCTCTCATCAGAATCTGTTGAGATTCTAAAGGCAGGATTGTTCTGTGAACGATATAAGAACTTCAAAAAGAGCAACCGGATTTCTATACCCAAGGAGAACATAAAGAGGAGAGGAAATGAAAGTCGACGGGGTAGATCAAACCATAACCCATGTAGACCAGGAAAGAGGAGAGATAGAACCAGCCTACCTATTTGTAGTGGTACTACCGGCAAGCAGCTTGAACATTGAGATGGTATAAGTCCGACTTGAAAAGAAATAGGTTTAACACAGAGCCTCAAAATGCTTTGACACTATTAATTTTTCTATGCTAGAATAGCTAAAATTATTTGGTGTCTGTGCCTAGAGGAAAAATTTATGTCTAATGGTCCTTTGCTAGAGATGAAGCAAATATGCAAACGTTTTCCTGGCGTCCAAGCCTTGAGAAACGTTAGTATCGCCGTTTGTGGTGGAGAAATTCATGCTCTAATTGGAGAGAATGGAGCTGGCAAGTCTACTCTCATGAAGATTCTGGCTGGGGTCTATCCAGCAGATTCTGGAGAGATTTATCTGAATGGTCACCGAGTAAAGATTTCCAATCTCCAAGAAGCTCAAAAGCTAGGTATAAGTATTATTTTTCAAGAGTTTAATTTAATTCCTCATATTTCGATTGGAGAGAACATTTTTTTTGGTCGTTTCCCCCAAGGATTTTGTGGTAGGGTTAACTGGGATAAATTATTTAACGATGCAAAACAGATTTTAACTTCTTTGGAAATTGGTTTAGATCCTCGTTCTTTAATAAAGGATTTATCAGTAGCTGACCAGCAAATGGTAGAAATAGCCAAAGCGTTATCCCTTCAATCGCAGGTTTTAATCATGGATGAACCTACATCAGCTTTAACCCAGAAAGAAATCGACATTTTATTTGCTTTAATGAAAAAATTAAAGAACCAAGGTGTGGCTATTATTTTTATTAGCCATCGTCTTGAAGAAGTAAAAGAGATAGCGGATCGGATAACTATTCTTCGTGACGGAGAAAAAGTTTGTACAGCCGAAGCGAAAAATTTAACCCGTGAAGAGATTGCCAATCTAATGGTAGGAAGAGAAATGGAAACTATGTTTCCCAAACAGGAAGCAAAGATTGGACAAACTATTTTAGAAATTAAAAACCTCTGTCGAAAAGGAAAATTAAATAATATATCTTTTTGTTTGAGAAGGGGTGAAATTTTAGGTATTTATGGCTTAGTTGGGGCAGGAAGAACTGAATTAGCCAGAGCAATTTTTGGCGAGGACTCAGTTGATACAGGAGACATCTTGATAGAGGAGGAACCGGTTACTTTCTATTCTCCCTATGATGCGGTTCATGCTGGAATTGGCATGGTTCCAGAAGATCGATCTCGGCAGGGTCTCTTGCTTACTCAAAGTGTTGAGTTTAATATTTCCTTGCCTAGTCTTATTAACTATGCCAGTTTTGGAAAAATGAATAAGAAGCTTGTACTGGAAAGAGCATCAAAACAGGTCAAAGCATTAAATATAAAAACTCCATCTTTAGATCAAAAAGTGATGTATTTAAGCGGAGGTAACCAGCAAAAGGTAGTTTTAGCCAAGTGGTTGGAATTAGAGCCCCGAATTCTCATCCTTGATGAACCCACTCGGGGAATTGATGTGGGAGCTAAAGCAGAAATTTACTCTCTCATTAGCAATTTAGCTCAAAAAGGATTTGGAGTAATCATGATATCTTCTGAATTGCCAGAAATTTTAGGTATGAGCGATCGAATATTGGTAATGAATAAAGGTCGAATTACTGCTCAATTTAATAGAGAAGAAGCTGAACCCCAGAAAATTATTATGGCTGCTGCTGGGAGGGTTAATAATGAATCAAACTAATTTAGGTAAAGTATTTAAAAGCTTGGGCTCGGTAATTGGACTTATTGGGTTATCATTGGTTTTAAGTTTTCTAACGCCGGCCTTTTTGACAGTTAATAATATTTTAAATGTGTTAAGACAGGTGTCGGTTATCTCTATATTGGCAGCCGGTGAAACCTTTGTTATTTTAACTGGAGGGATTGACCTTTCAGTAGGTTCAATGCTGGGTTTATGTGGAGTAATGTTGGCCGGAACTTTGAACAGAACAGGATCACCCTTATTAGCTGTATTAGCAGGCCTATCTTTAGGGGCTCTTATGGGGTTGACTAATGGAGTGCTGGTAAGTAAAGGGAAACTTCCTCCTTTTTGTGCCACTTTGGGAATGATGGCCATTGCTCGGGGTTTAGCTTTTGTTTATACTCAAGGACGCCCTATTAGCGGGTTCCCTCAATCTTTTAGATTTTTTGGTACCGGTTATCTGGGTTCAATTCCGGTTCCAATTATTATTGCCTTGGCCGTGTTTACCTTTGCCTACTATGTTTTGAGTCAAACTGTTTTTGGAAGATACGTATATTCTTTGGGAAGTAACGAAACAGCCACTCGAATGTCAGGGATAAAAACTGATTATTACAAAACCTGGGTCTATTTGGTTAGTGGTATTTTAGCCGGTTTAGCAGCTATTGTTTTTACTGCTCGAATAAATTCAGGACATCCAGCAGCAGGAGAAGGCTACGAATTGGATGCCATTGCAGCAGTTGTTATTGGAGGCACAAGCTTATCCGGTGGGGAAGGGACAATTATTGGTACCTTTATTGGCGCTTTGATTATGGGAGTTATTAGGAATGGCTTAAACTTAGTTAATGTAGATCCCTTTTGGCAACAGGTAGTCATAGGAGCAGTAATTATTTTTGCTGTACTGGCAGATCAGAGAACCAAAAGAAGTTAAAAGGAGGTGAAGAATAATAAACGAATCGAATCATCCTGAAACAGCAGGTTTTAAGGTATCTTTTATTTAGTCAATTTAGTCAAAACAAATAATAATTGGAGGAATGAGTATGACGAAAAAAATAGGAGTTGGTAGTTTAATTGCTTTTCTACTGTTTTTTGTTTTTTCCTTAGGAGCTTTTGCGCAGGAAAAGATAACTTTAGGTTACTCAGTTCAAGACTTGGGTAATCAATATTGGTACACGGTAGCCCAGGGAGTGAAAGATAGAGCTTCTGAATTAGGAAATGTTGATGTAGTTGTCTTAGATGCTCGGACTGACCCAAGTGCTCAATTGGCTCAGGTAGAGGATTTAGTTCAACAAAAGGTAGATTTAATTTTGCTTTCTCCCTGGGATCCTGATCCAGGTGGAAGCGCAGTAGAAATAGCTAACGAGGCAGGAATACCAGTTATTGTTTTAGATGTTGGAGTAAATTCTGGGAGAATTGAGACTTTTATCGTTTCTGACAATTATGAGGGAGGACAACTAGCTGGAGAGTTTGTAGCAGAAAAAATTGGAAAGGGAGGCCAGGTGGCCATAATTCAGTGTCAACTAGGATACGTTATTCCAGCCTTGCGAGAAAAAGGATTCGAGGACACTATGGCAAAATACGACATAGAAGTTGTAGCTAAACAGCCAGCTGACTCGCAAAGGTCCCTAGGCATGACTGTGATGGAAGACTTTATTCAAGCTCATCCCGATTTAGACGCGGTATTCGCTTGCAATGATGAAATGGCTCTTGGAGCTCTTGAAGCCGTGCGAGGTGCAGGTTTACAGAATAAAATAATGGTAGTCGGCTTTGATGCTATTCACGATGCCTTGGTGTCAATTAAAGAAGGTGGTCTGGCGGCCACAGTTGCTCAGCAACCATATGAAATGGGTAAAATGGGGGTAGATTGTGCCCTCAAAGTGCTGAATGGTGAAAAACTAGATGAGACGATTTACATTCCTGTAGTTTTAGTTACTCCTGAAAATGTAGATGAATTCCTTAAAGAATAATAAATGATAGTGATAGTCAGCTATAAATTATTTGGCCTATGGTCTTATTGTCACCATAGGCCAAATAATTATACTTTATAAAACTTTACATAATATACATTATGGGAACTAAACTATTAAACCTGAACTTCAGAACCGAACTTCAGAAAGATCACAAATTTTAGCAGCGGCTTCCTTTCGAACCACGCATTTTATCATTACTTCTCCATCTTTCATAGTTTTAAGTTCTTCTATATACCCCTGCTGATATATTTCCTCTTGTATCAGTGGAAGCTGAGAGTGATTAACCTGCAAGCACAGATGTCTGACCTCGTGTTGTAAAGAAAGAGAAATTTTTTCTTTGAGCTCTTTTAATCCCGTTGTTTTCTGTGCCGATATGAAAGCATAGACATAATTTTCTTCGATTTCCCTTTCTAAAACCAAGGGTGACTGAAGAAGATCGATTTTATTGAATACCAAAATACGAGGAGAATTGTTTATTCCCAGCTCTTCTAGGATTTGATTTATAACTTGAAAATGGAGATAGTAATCTTCATCGGAAATATCTATTACTTCCAGGATCAGGTCAGCGTCTTTAATTTCTTCTAAAGTAGCTCGAAAAGCATCCTTTATAGTGGTGGGCATTTGCCGGATAAATCCTACAGTATCGGTAAAAAGAGTCTCTCCCACTCCAGGGATAAAAAGCTTTCTTGTGGTAGGATCCAAAGTAGCAAACATTTTCTTTTCTACATAAACCTGAGAACCAGTTAGGGCATTTAGCAAAGTGGATTTTCCAGCATTGGTATAGCCTACTAAAGCAACATTAGGAATTTTTCTTGCTCGACGCAAATTTTTTTGTACATCTCTCTGTCTCTCTATTTTCTGTAACTCTCGATTTAAGTGGGCAATGCGGTCTTTAATTTTCCTTCTTTCCACCTCAATTTTTTGCTCTCCTGGACCTCGGGTGCCTATACCTCCTCCTGTCTGGGATAGCTCTCTACCCTTTCCAGTTAAGCGACTGAGCTGATAACGGAGCTGAGCTAATTCTACTTTAATTTTCCCCTGAGCAGTGCGAGCTCTTTGAGCGAATATTTCATGAATCAAAGCATTCTTGGTATATACAGGAACTTGCCAGGTTTCTTCCAGATTTCTCTGTTGGGAAGGAGTTATTTCTACATTAAACAGAATAAAATTAGCCTCCGGATTATCCTCAATTAAGCTTTTGATTTCCTCTACCTTTCCCTTGCCCAAGTAATACTTATAAAAAGGTTTTTTTACTCGAGATTCTACTTCTGCCAAAATCTTCCAGCCCGCGCTCCAGGCAACTTCTTCAATTTCTCTTTTTTCTCCTTCCCAGGAAGAAAAAGAGCGATTGTTTCCCTGATCCACGAGAACCAGAATTCCTCTTTTTTCCTCCAACTTTTATTTATCACCTCCCCTGTAAAAGTTTTTAATAATATCCCAGTACATTTTCATCCTCTCTCTCAATCCCTTAATCAATCCTAATTTTTCTTCTTTCATTACTTGAGTGAGCCCGGGAAGCTTAACCAGCTTTACTCTTACTCCATTTTTCCGAATATAGCGATTAATAGCCACTTCTACTCCATAACGGGAAACTTCTATATCGGGAATATTTTGCAAGATGTCGATTCTTATAGCTCTCTGACCGGAAAGAAAAGGAGCAATTTTTTGAGCAAAATCAGTCGCAAAACGACCATCTTCGAAAATTCCGATGGTAACGTCAGCCTCCCCATCTATAACCGGCTTAACTAAATCTATTACATGCTGATGGGTAAGTCCTATTAAGTCAGCATCTAATAAAAGAACTACATTAGAAGTGGTATTCATCAGCCCCTGATAGAGAGCCCCGCCCTTACCCACATTATACAATAGCTCTACCACTTCTACTCCCCTACTTCGGGCAACATCTACTGTGTGGTCAGTAGAGCCATCACTTACCACTACAATCTGATTGAGGAAAGGGATAGCTTTTAAAACATCAATAATGGGACCAATGGTTTTTTCCTCATTATAAGCAGCTATAATAGCTGTGGCTTTAGCATTTATACTTACATTCACTTTTTCGTTAGCTCAGACTTTCGGAGCCAATTCCTCCTTTAATTTTAAAAGAAGAGTTAAAACCTCTTCCTTTTTTGTCTCCCATCTCTCGTTATTCTGACGAATTTTAATCTCTATTTTTCCCTCTTGGGACATTTTTTCTCCCACGATCACCTGAAGGGGAAAACCAATTAAATCTGCTTCACTAAATTTATAACCAGCACTGAACTCCCGATCATCTATCACTACCTCAAAGTCTCTTTTCTTTAGTTCCTGGTAAATTTCTTCCGCTGCTTTTCTTTGTTCTGCTTTTCTCCAGTTTACTGGTATTATTACTACTTCATAGGGTGAGATGCTAAGAGGCCACTGAATTCCCTTTTCATCATGACAAGCTTCGATGGCTGCAGCCATGGTCCTACCAATACCAATACCATAACAACCCATAATTAACGGTTTTTCTTCCCCATCCTTATCCACAAAATAAGCTTTCATAGACTCACTGTATTTGGTTCCCAGTTGAAATATATGACCTACCTCTATTCCCCTCTTCTCTTCCAAGCTATCTCCACAGTTAGGGCATTTTGCCTCCTCTTGGGTGGTGCCGAAATCGCAAGCCGGGCATACCAAGAATTTTTCTTCTCCAGAATCAGCCGGAATAAGAAACTCGTGTGATACCTCTCCACCGATTACTCCACTCTCGGCAAGAACAATTTTATAGGATAAACCACAACGACTGAAAACTCTACAATAAGCATTGTACATCTTTTCATAACTAACTCTCAACCCCTCAAAATCCCGATCAAAGCTGTACAGGTCTTTCATTATAAATTCTCGGGCTCTCATCACTCCAAATCGCGGTCTGATCTCGTCTCGAAATTTAGTTTGAATCTGATATAATAAAAGTGGCAGCTGGCGATAAGAACGAATTTCACGACGGGCTAAGTCGGTGATTACCTCTTCATGAGTAGGACCTAAACAAAAGTCTCTATCTCTACGGTCTTTTAGTCTGATCAATTCTGGTCCATAAATCTCCCATCTTCCTGTCTCTTTCCACAATTCTCCAGGGTGTAGAGCGGGTAGAAGTAATTCCTGCCCCCCTGCTCTATCCATTTCTTCCTTAACTATTTTGGTAATTTTATTAAGGGTGCGCAGCCCTAAAGGTAAAAAAATGTACACGCCAGAAGAGAGCTGTCTAATCATTCCTGCCCGTAACATCAAACTATGACTCGCAATTTCTGCTTCCTGGGGATTTTCTTTTAAAGTAGGAACAAAAAGTGAGGACATTCTCAAGGTTTTTTCTCCTCCATTTCTTTTGTAATCAAACGTATCAGTTCTTCTTCGGCTTCTTCTTGTTTAACCATTTTTATTCTTTCTCCCCGGGAAAAAAGAAGCGCTTTTCCTCGAGGGGCAAAAGCAAGACCCCAATCTGCTTCTCTCGCTTCTCCCGGCCCGTTCACTTCGCAACCCATTATAGCCACTTTACCCACTATTTTTATTTTCCTCTCTTTTACTTTCTGCTTGAAATCTCGGGTTAAGGCTACTACATCTCCTTTTCTTCGAGCACAGGTAGGGCAGGAAATTATCTCCAATCCTTTAGATCTCAACTTCAAGGCTTCTAAAATACTCCAGGCTACCCGGGTCTCCGAGACAGGATCAGGAGCAGTTAAAGAAACCCGAATATTATTTCCTATTCCTTCTCGCAAGATAATTCCTAAAGCGATGGAAGATTTTACAATCCCCTCTTCTCCCTCTCCTGCCTCAGTTAGCCCTACATGTAAAGGATAAGAAAAGGCTCGACTCAATTTATCATATATAGCAATGGTTTCCTCTATATCAGTAGACTTGGCAGAAAGGATTATATTTCTAAAGTTATTTTTCTCCGTAATAGATATTAATTCTTCTACACTATCAAAAAGTGCTTCAACTCGATTTTTTTCCCGATAGTGGAGAGGAAGAGAACCAGTATTAGCTCCTATGCGAAGAGCCAGGTTTTTATCATATAATACTTTTATTAACTCCTCCAGCTTTTCCTTATTACCCGCTGTTCCCGGGTTTACTCTTACCGCATCTATTCCTAACTGAGCTGCTTTTATTCCTAATTCTAAATTGAAATGAACATCGGCTATTAAGGGAAGGTCCACTTGTTTTTTAATCTGAGAAAGACCGAAAAGAGATTCTTCATCAGGCACAGCTAAACGAAAAATCTCGCAACCTTCTTCTTGAGCTTCTCTTATTTCTCTTATGCTTTCTCTAATTTTAGCGGGATTCTCTCTCCCCATGGCTTCGACCCAGATGGGGTTTTTGCCTCCCACTTTTATTTTACCCAGGGGGATCTCTTTAGTATTTTCTCTTCTCATTTCCCCGCTACTATCCTCATAATATCCTGATAAGTAACAAAAATGGCTAAAGAAAAAATCAAGATTATTCCGATAAAGTAAACCCAACCTACTTTTTCTGGCTCAAGAGGTTTACCTCGGATCTTTTCGTAGAGAAAAAGCAAGAGGTACCCTCCATCTAAAACGGGTATAGGCAAGAGATTAAAAAGAGCCAAAGACACACTGACCACTGCAGAAAACATAAGAAGGTTCAAAAAGCCTAACTGAGCCGCTTGTCCAGCTATCTGGGCTATTCCCAGAGGCCCTGCCATTTCGGCTGGTATTTTTCCCAAGATGACATAAAGCAAACCCAGGGCAGTTAGAACAAACCAACTAATTGTTGTTTTAGCACTATGAAACAAAGTTAAGAAGGGATTTAACCTTTTATTTTCTATTCCAAAAACCACTTGAATAAGTGCTCGTTTTTCTGTTTCATTCCACTCCGGGATAACTTTAAGTATCATTTCTTCCTCTCCCCTTTTTACAGTTAATTCTATTTCTTCTCCAGGGTGGGAAGAAATAATACTGACTACCTCATCCAGGTTGGAAGCAGATCTCCCGTTAACTGCTAAAATTACATCTCCTACTTTTATTCCTGCTCGGTCCGCCGGGCCTCCCGCTACCACTTCCTGTACTTTTAGGTTACCAGCGGGAATTCCTGTCACGCTGAAAACGATAAACAGCAAGACTATGGAAAGAACTATATTCATAATAGGGCCAGCTGCTACGATAAGGCTTCGTTGCCACAGAGGTTTATGGTCAAATCTTTTCTCTGGAGGAATGCTGACTTCTTCATATCCCTCAATGACGTTTCCCTCCATTCCCCCCATTTTTACGAACCCCCCCAGAGGGATGAGACGAATAGAAAATTCGGTTTCTCCACTTTTAAAAGATACCAGTTTGGGACCATAGCCTATGGCAAAGCTCAGAACTTGTACTCCACACCACTTAGCCATGATGAAATGTCCAAATTCGTGAACTATTATTAATAGACTGATGACAAAGATAAAAGCTAATATAGTTATTATCATTGAATATTCTTTCTTTCTAAAATTAACATTTGGGCTAACTTATAGCCCTGGTAGTAGATGGCTTTCACTTCTTCTAAGCTTTCTGGAGGCTTCACTTCTTGTTCTAAAATTTTTTCCAGAATAAGAGGTATATCTCCAAAACAAATTTCTCGGGAGAGAAAGGCGCTCACCAGAGCTTCATCAGCTCCACAAAAAAGCGCTGGATAACCCTTTCCTCTTCTACCCGCTTCTTTGGCTAAGTAAAAACCGAGAAATTTTTCTGGCACAGGATAGTCAAAGCTCAAAGACTTAATTTGAGAGAAGTCTAAACTTTGAAAGGGATTCGTCTCTCTCTTTTTCCCGGAGATAGCATTTAGAACAACCGACCTCATATCCGGGGGAGAAAGCAAAGCTAAGGAAAACCCGTCTTTCAATTCCACCAGAGCATGAATAAAACTTTCTCTTTGTATCGCTACTTCTATCTCTTCTGAGCTGAACCCAAAGAGTGCAGAAGCTTCAATTACTTCTAACCCCTTATTTATCAGATTGGCAGAATCAATGGTAATTTTAGCTCCCATTTTCCAGTTGGGATGAGACAAAGCCATTTCTGGAGTGATATCATCCCAACTCCCCTGCCATTCATAGAATGCTCCTCCTGAAGCAGTTAAATAGACCCGGGAAACTTCTTCCCTTTCAACCCCCTTTAGTATTTGCCATAGAGCGTTATGTTCACTATCCAGAGGAATTAGATTTTCTCGCCCTTTAAGAAGGTGAGATTTTAATTCCCCGGTTAAAATGATGATTTCCTTGCTGGCAACCCACAAGATACGGGATGTATCAATAAGTTTCCAAAACAAATCTAAGAATTCTATTCCACTCGCAGCGAAGAAAACCCCTTCTACTTCCTGAAGAATAACTTTTTCCAAGAGGTTGTAATCGGTTATCAAGGTGGTAGATGAATTTGCCCAGAGACTTTTTCTACCCCGGGGATTAAAAGCATAAGAAACATTTAATTCTTGGGCTTGTTCTCTCAATCTTTCTTCTTTGGAATATCCGGATAGAAGGATAACCTCAAAGTCCTTTCTTCTTTCTAAAACTTCTAATATCTGTTCCCCCAGATAACCAGTAGAACCTAAGATGGCTACTTTCATCTTCATCATCCTCCCCAAGATAACCTCAAAAGATAAACTAAAGGCCCAACCAGGAAAAAAGAGTCAAAACGATCTAAAATCCCACCATGTCCGGGCAAAAAACTACCAGAATCTTTCACTCCTGCTCTTCTTTTCAGCGCTGACTCCCAGATATCTCCTAAGAAAGAAACCAGGGCTATCAAAAATCCGGTCAAAAGTCCCTGAGATAGAGAAAAAGAAATAGAGGGAGTAGTAAGAACTAATCCCATAATGGTTGCTGCCCCTATCCCTCCTGCTAAACCTTCCCAGCTCTTTTCTGGACTAATCTGGGGAACTATTTTATGTTTACCCCATTTTCTACCTACTAAATAAGCAAAAATATCATTTATCCATACGGGAAGCGCAAAAAAAACTATGCTAATCCGGCTGTAAGTAATACCCATTTTTACCCAGAAAAAAGGGAAGAAAGAGCAGTACAAAAACCCCAAAAGATAAAAAGCTACTCGCTCTACCATTCGTTGAGGCTTTTTAAGTCCCCATCCTATTAACATCAGAAACAAAATGTATCCTAAAAAAAGGATTGCTTTATAATCAATGCCGGTTAAAGAAAGGTAAAGAAGAACAAGGGAAACCAGAGAAAAACACATCCAGGAAGTCCATTCTTCCCTTTCATGAACTAACCGACCATATTCTCTCAAAGAACCAAAAGAAAGGAAGAAAAAAACTAAAATTAAAGTCCAGGAAGAAGAAAGGATTAAAAATAGGAAGAGAGGTAAAGCCCAGACTACGCTCCAGGTCCTTTTTCTCAAATCTGATGATTGAGCAATAGTCCTCAAAATCTACCCCCAAATTTTCTTTCCCGTTCCATAAAGTCCTGAAAAGCTTGATGATACTCTTCTATGGTGAAATCAGGCCACAAAGTGTCAGTGAACCACAGCTCGGTATAAGCAATTTGCCAGAGAAGAAAATTGCTAATTCTTCTCTCTCCTCCGGTACGAATTAAAAGGTCAGGGTCAGGTTGATTTCCGGTATCAAGGTAGGCACTGAAATTCTCTTCCAGCAAAGAAGCAAGAAGAGAATGGTTTTCCTGGTAAATATTTTTCACTGCCCTCAAAATTTCATCTCTTCCCCCATAGTTTATGGCTAGATTGAGATTCAGGTTTTCACCTCTCATTGTGTGTTTTTCTAAATCGTTCATCTGCAGAACTAAGTCCTCGGGAAGTCCGTCTTTCCTTCCCAAAAATTTTACTCTAACTTTGTTATCCTCCAACTCCTTGCCATATTTGTCCATGCTTTCTACAAATAGTCTCATCAAGCCCTGAATTTCGTTTACTGGCCTTTTCCAGTTTTCGGTAGAGAAAGCATAAAGAGTAAGAAAAGAAATGCCCACTTTTGCTGTTTCTTCTACCAGAATCCTTACCACTTCTACTCCCTTTCTATGCCCCTCCAGAGGAGGCAAACCTCGTTTCTCTGCCCATCTTCCATTACCATCCATGATGATGGCTACGTGCCTTAAGATCGTACCTATATAGTCATTATTTCTTTTTCTTTCTTTTCCCATAAACCATCCAAGTCATTTATGTGTTCATCGGTAAGTTTCTGTACTTCAGCTTGCGCTCTTTCACTCTCGTCCTCAGATATTTCTCCTCTTTTTTCCATTTTTTTGATTTTTTCATTAGCTTCTCGTCGAAGATTCCTGATAGCTACTTTAGCTTCTTCTATCCATTTTTTTGCTATCTTGGCTATCTCTTTTCTTCTCTCTTCAGTAAGAGGAGGTATGGCTATACGAATCACCCCTCCTTCTATTTGAGGGTTAAGTCCTAAGTCTGATTTCCAGATGGCTTTCTCAATGAGAGAAAGAGCATTTTTGTCCCAGGGTTGTATTATAATAGTGCGGGCATCAGGAGTGGTAATAGAAGCTATTTGCTTCAATTTCATAATTGTTCCATAATAATCGATTTCCAGATCTTCCACCAAGGCAGGAGACGCTCTTCCCGTTCTGACACGAGACAGCTCCTCCCGAGCTACATTTATAGCCTGTTTCATCCTTTTTTCCACATCTTTGATTACCAACTTTAAGTCTTCATTCATTTTTCTCCCTCCCTCCCTACTAAAGTTCCTATTTTATGGCCAGTAACTACTTTAACAAGGTTATCTGGCTCGTTGACATTAAATACGATGATAGGAATGTTGTTTTCCATACAAAGAGAAATGGCTGTAGAATCCATTACTTTAAGTCCCCGATTTAAAACCTCTAAATAGTCTAAACGGTCAAATTTATAAGCGTTTTTTTCCTTCAGGGGGTCAGCTTCATAAATTCCGTCTACCTTAGTAGCTTTGAGCAAAGCTTCTGCTCGCACCTCAGCTGCCCTCAAGGCAGCTGCAGTATCAGTAGTAAAGTAAGGATTACCGGTACCACCGGCAAATATAACTATCCTTCCTTTTTCTAAATGCCGGATGGCTTTTCTCCTGATATAGGGCTCAGCTACTGCCCGCATTTCAATAGCGGTTTGTACTCGAGTGGGAATCCCTTCATTTTCCAAAAAATCTTGCAAGGCCAGAGCATTAATAACTGTGGCTAACATTCCCATATAATCGGCAGTCACTCGACTGATGCCCTTATCTCCTGCCGTTCTACCTCGAAAAATATTTCCTCCTCCCACTACTATGCAAATTTCTGCTCCCACATTTTTAACCTTTTCAATTTCCTTAGTGATATAACCTAGAACCTGAGTGTCAATACCAAAAGGGAGAGACCCCATTAATGCCTCTCCCGATAATTTAATCAAGATCCTCTTAAATCGCAAAGAAGATAGTTGTTGATCACTCATTGTCTTCGCCCAGCTTGTAGCGCACGAACCTCCTGACTACTATGTTTTCTCCTAATTTAGCGATGGTCTCCATGAGAAGGTCTTTCACTTTTTTTTCTGGTTCTCTAATATAAGGCTGCTCTAAAAGACAATTTTCCTCAAAAAACTTTTTCATCTTTCCTTCTACAATTTTTTGCTTGACTTCTTCCGGTTTGTTGCTGTCTTTTAGTTGCTCTCGGTAAATTTCTTCTTCCTTCTTTTTTATTTCTTCTGGAACATTTTCTGGAGCCACCCAGCGAGGAGCTTGAGCAGCTACCTGTAGGGTCAACTCCTTTACCAGGTAGCGAAACTCATCAGTGCGAGCAACGAAGTCAGTCTCGCAATTTACTTCTACCAGGACCCCGATTTTACCATCAGTATGAACATAAGCCCCAATTAACCCTTCCTGTGCTACTCTGCCCTGCTTTTTAGCTGCAGTTTCTAAGCCTTTGCGACGGAGTATATCACAGGCTTTTTCTATATCTCCTCCTGCTTCTTCTAACGCTTTTTTACAGTCCATCACCCCTGCTCCAGTCAGATTTCGAAGCTCAAAAACTTCTTTAGCTGTAGCACTCATGAATTATCATCATCCTCCTCTTTTTCTGTTTCTTTATCCTCAATTTCTTCTAACCCTGAATCCTGGAGTTCTTCTAATATTTGCAAAGCATCTTCCTCTTGAGAAACATTTTCCTCTTCCTCTTTATTATCATTATTATCTACCACTATTTCTTCTATTTCTTCCGCTACTTCTGCTTCCTCTATTTCTTCCTGAGGAATAGCTATTCCTTCTGTAGCTATCATTTCTTGACCTTCGCTAGCCAGCCTCTTTCCTTCCAATACGGCATCGGCAATAAGAGCAGAAAAGAGGCGAATAGCCCGAATAGCATCATCATTTCCAGGAATGGGATAATCAATTTCGTCTGGATCACAGTTAGTATCCACGATAGCTATAATGGGGATATCCATCTTTCTTGCTTCTAAAACCGCATTTCTTTCCCTTCGAGGATCAACCACGAAAAGAGCGTCAGGCAATTTTTCCATGTCTCGAATACCGCTCAGATATTTTTCCAGACGAGCTTTCCTTTTTTTGATCTGCATAACCTCTTTTTTGGGAAGTCGCTCCAGAATCCCTTTCTCTTCCATTTCTTCAATCTTTTTTAACCGCTCGATACTCTGGCGAATAGTGGAGAAGTTAGTAAGCATTCCTCCTAACCATCTCTGGTTGACATAAAACATGCCACAACGCTGAGCCTCTTGCTCAATAGCTTCTTGAGCCTGTTTTTTGGTACCCACAAAGAGAAACATTCCTCCTTCTCGAGATAGGTCTCGAGCAAAATTATAAGCTTTCTCTGCCAGCTCCACAGTTTTTTGGAGATCGATGATATAGATATTGTTTCTTTCGGCAAAAATATAGGGTTTCATTTTAGGGTTCCAACGTCTGGTCTGGTGTCCAAAGTGAACACCAGCTTCTAGGAGCTGTTTCATAGTAACTACCATTATTTTAACCTCCTTCTGGTTTAACCTCTGTAGAGTTTCGCTCCTCCGGAGCACCAGAAACACTCTACATGTGTTTTTATTAAATTACCGCCCGTAAGTATACCTAAAGGATGAAATTTTTTCAACTTAATATCAAAAGGACTAAAGAATATAGCGAGTAACATCTTCATCCTGTAAAATGTCAGCAAGTTCTTGCAAAACGTAATCTCGATTTATAACTATCTTTTGCCCTTTTAAACGAGGAGCCCGAAAAGAGATATCTTGCAAAAGTCTTTCCATCACAGTATGCAATCTGCGAGCACCAATATTTTCCATTCTCTGGTTTAGCTCCTGAGAAATGTGGGCTATTTCCCGCAAAGCATCTTCCTCAAACTCTATACTTACTCCTTCAGTTTCCAGCAATGCTTTATATTGTTTAGTCAAAGAATTAAAGGGCTCAATTAATATACGATAAAGGTCTTCTTCCGACAGTGAAGACAATTCTACCCGGATAGGAAATCTTCCTTGCAGCTCGGGTAAAAGGTCAGAAGGCTTGGTATGGGAAAAGGCCCCAGCAGCTATGAAAAGAATATGATTGGTTCTTACTGGACCATATTTAGTGAGAACAGTAGAGCCCTCCACTATGGGGAGCAAGTCTCTCTGCACTCCTCCCCGAGAAACATCTGGGCCATAGTTTCCCCCTGGAGAAACAATTTTATCTATTTCGTCAATGAAAACTATGCCTGTTTCTTCTACTCTTTTTATTGCCTCAGTGCTTATTTCTTCCATATCGATTAGTTTCTGGACTTCCTGGTTGAATAATATCTCTCGAGCTTCTTTAACCTTTACTCTTCTCTTTTTCTTTCGAGAAGGGAAAACTCCGCTAAAGAGCTCTTGAAAATCTATTCCCAGACTTTCCATACCCCCACCAGCTATAATTCCCAAAGGTATAGAGCTTTCCTCTATCTCAACTTCAATAAAACGTTCTTCCAATTCTCCCTTTTTCAGTTTTTCTCTTAGCTTTTCTCGAGTAGAAGAAAGAGGCTTGGGCCAAACTACATCTACCCGAGGAGATTCTGCAGTTACAGTATCTTCATATTCCAGAGAAGAAGGATTAAAAGCCAAAAGATAGTCTAAAATCAGCTCCTCTACTATTTCTTTAGCTTTTTCTTCTTGATTCTTTATGCGTTCATTTTTTTCCATTCTCACTGCTAATTCAGTTAAATCTCTAATTATGGATTCCACATCTTTTCCCACATATCCTACTTCAGTAAACTTGGTAGCTTCTACTTTAAAAAAGGGAGCGTTGGTCAATTTGGCAAGACGGCGGGCAATTTCGGTTTTGCCTACACCGGTAGGGCCGATCATGATTATGTTTTTAGGAGTTATTTCTTCGGCAACGTCAGGAGGTAGCATCCTTCTCCGAATTCGATTTCTCAAGGCGATGGCCACACATTTTTTAGCCTCATCCTGGCCTACTATATATTTATTTAGCTCTTCTACTATTTCCTCAGGTGTCAGGTTCTCTTCTATTAAAGACATTTTTCTCCTCTCCAGCTAAATAGTCTCGACAGTCATATTGCTATTAGTATAGATACAAATTTCGGAAGCAATCTGTAGAGAAATGCGAGCAATATCTTCGGCTTCTTTATCGGTTTCTCTCCAGAGTGCTTTAGCAGCTGCCAGAGCAAAATTCCCTCCCGAGCCAATGGCTGCTACCGGTTCATCAGGTTCTACCACATCGCCTCTTCCAGAAATGATTAAAATATGTTCTTTGTCCATAGCTAAGAGAAGAGCATCTAATTGTCTCAAAACTTTATCAGTTCTCCAGCTCTTGGCTAGCTCAATAGCAGCACGGGGAAGATTACCACTATAGTAATTAAGTTTTTCTTCCAGGCGCTCAAGAAGAGTTAGTCCATCTGCTCCACTACCAGCAAAGCCAGCCAGGACTCTATCTTGATAAATACGTCTAATTTTTCGTGCTCCACCTTTTAGTACGGTTTCATTCATCGTTACCTGCCCATCACAGGCCATGGCTGCCTTACCATTCTTTAAAACAGCAATCACCGTAGTTGACTTAATCATCATTTTTCACCTTCTTAGCATGAGGATGAGTTTCTTGATAAATCCTCTTCATTTTATCCCAATTCAAGTGGGTATAAATTTGAGTGGTGGAAAGACTGGAATGACCCAGGGCTTCCTGCACCATCCTTAGCTCTGCTCCCCCTCCTAAAAAGTGGGTGGCAAAACTGTGACGGAAAACATGAGGAGAAATTCTTTTTCCACCTAACCCGGCCTCTTTTACAATTGTTTCTAAGATTTTTCGTGCTCCTCGAGGAGTTAAAGGAGCACCTCTCTGGTTCAAGAACAATTCTTCCCGGGGAAAAGGGCGATGGTTTAGATATTTTCTTAAAGCTTTTTGAGTGCTTTCATTGAAAGGAACCAATCTTTCCTTTCCTCCCTTTCCTTTCACCTTTACCATTTTACTCGTTAAGTCAAGATCTTTGGTTTTTAATTCAGTTATCTCACCAACTCTCAAACCGCTGGAGTAGAGAAGCTCAAAAAATGCCCAGTTCCTGAGTGAAGGAAAATCCGACTTTTCTCGCGCTTTTTGTTTTAAGTAATTGAGTAAAAATTCCATTTCTCCTACAGTCAAAAAATTAGGCAGTTTCTTTTCCTTATTGAGTTTTCCCAATCCATCGGTGGGGTCACAATCGACCATACCCCGGCGGCGAAGAAAGCGATAAAAAGTACGAAGAGCAGAAATACGATTGGCTTGAGAAATCCTTTTGAGCTGATGATGAGTTTTGAGATAGGCTAAAAAATCGGCTATGTCCTGAGTTTTAGCCTCAACTAATGTGAGATTTCTCTCCTCTAAAAATTTAGAGAATTGACGCAGTGTTCTCCCATAATTATCTACTGTATGAGGAGAATACCTTCTCTCTTTTTGAAGATAATCAAGAAAAATATGGATAATTTTTTCATTCGCGGGAGAGTTCAATAGATATGGGCACCCCCTCCCAATCTCCTTCCTTTCGGATTAATTTTTCTATGCGGTTAACTAGAAGTTCTTCTTCTCTTTTTGTGCCAGAAAAATTGACCGACAAATAAAAACGCGGAGGAGCAATATCTTTTTGATGCATATAATAGGTGCGGAAG
>DGDO01000102.1:18987-41489 GCA_002385475.1 Candidatus Sordicultor fermentans
AATAGGTGCGGAAGGTTCTGCCCCCCACTTTCCAGCCTTCCTTATTTATTTTTTCTCTTATTTTTTCATTCAAGAAACTGGTTTTTATCCTCTGATAATAACGAGTGGCAATTCCAGCAAGGACAGATAAAATATCCGAAGAGACAGAAGGAGAAAAAGCAGATCCAACCAGAAAGGAAGCATAATTCAAGAAACTCAACTCTCGGCGAACTTCTTCTACCAATTTTTTAACTTGCCATTCAGAATGATGGTTTAAAACCAAATCGCTTTTATTAATAAACACCAAACATCCTTTTTTATCTTCCTTTATTTTTTGAGCAATTCTTTTATCCTGGCGAGTAATCCCTTGAATAGGATCAATCACCAAGAGAGCAATAACAGCATCCTGCAAGCTTTCCTCAGTCCTCAAGGCAGCATAAAAATCAATTCTCTCTTTAATTTTAGATCGAGCTATTGATCCTGGAGTATCCATCAGCTCGTAGTAACCAAAGCTAGTATCTAAAGTGGATAAAAGCGCGTCTCGAGTGGTACCCGGAATATCGCTTACAATGGAACGTTCTTTTCCTAAAAGAGAATTATAGAGTGCAGATTTACCTACGTTGGGTTTCCCCACAATAGCCACCGGAATACGGTGTCTATCAAAGCAAATTTCTGTGTTTCCTACTATCAGCTCAGCAATTGTTTCGCGAAGTTGTCTGAGACCATCTCCGTGAGTAGCAGAAATTTGTATAATAGGTTCAAAACCCAGGGAAAAAAACTCAGCAGGCGGGGCTTCGCTGGTCATCCCTTCTCTCTTATTAATTACTATTATCACCGGGCTCTTAATTCTTCGCAGGCGAGAAGCCAATTCCCAGTCTATGCTGGTAAGGTTCTCCCTTCCGTCTAATACCCATAGAAGAAGATCGGCTTTCTCCATTACCTCCCAGGTTTTTTCTTCTATTTTCTTTTGCATCTCATTTTGAGAGTCTACTAAAATTTCTAACCCCCCGGTGTCTACCAGCTTTATTTTTTTTCCCTCTATATCTACTATGTTTTCCAAAAAATCCCGAGTAACTCCGGGGTGAGAATCAACTGTAGCTACTCTCTTCCGGGAAAGATGATTAAATAGAGTGGATTTCCCCACATTTGTTTTCCCTATGATGGCTACCATCGGCACTTTTTCTTTCATAAAAGGAAGCTTCCCTTGCTTTTAATTTTTTTACCACATCCTCCACCGAAAAATGAGGAGTAGAAGTTCCACTTACCACTAGTATTCTATCCTCTTTATCCCCATACCCTTCTTCCAGTTCCTCAACTCTTTCTACCCAGATAGATTCTATCCCTAATCTCCGGGCAGTAAGAAATAAGGCTTTAGTGTTAGAACTATTTTTCCCTCCCACCACCACTACTTTATTGACTTTATGAAGTTTGATACTTTCTACTAAATCTCTCTGTCTCATCTCTGTTTCGGCACACAAGGTATCAAAAACCTCGAGATTCAGGTGAGTAAATTCCTCTTTTATTTCCTGAGTAAATTCCTCTTTTATTTCCCGGGGGAAGGTGGTTTGCTCCACCACTGCTAATTTTTCCTGAGGAGAAAAATTCCTCAACTTTCCCCATTCTTCTTTTTTTTCCAGAACCAGAGCTTTTTGAGAAATAAAGCTTAATAGAGCTCTCACTTCAGGGTGTTTAGGGCTACCTAAAATAACCAGATTATACCCTTTTTTTTCTAATTCTTGAGCTAAAATCTGCACCTTCTTTACTCGAGGGCAGGTGGTATCAATAATTTTTACCTGGCGGCTCTCCAGAAATTCTTTAATTCTTTTCTCCAATCCATGAGAACGAGTAACCACTAAAGAAAAAGGAGGTATATCTTCAGGGTCAGTAACTATTATCCCTCCCTCCTCTTCCAGCATTTTGACTGCCTGGGAATTATGAACCAGTTCTCCTAAAAAATATACCGGTTTTTCCCGGGAAAGAGCACGAAGGGCTAAATCAAAAGCTCTCTTTACCCCGGGGCAAAAGCCTACCCTATTTGCTGTCCATACTTCCATTTTAGTTTTCCACCAGTTTATAAAGTTTTTCTACTACTTCATCTACACTCAAAAAAGAGGTATCTACTTCTATAGCATCTTCCGCTTTTTTCAGAGGAGCGTCATCCCGGGTAGAATCGATAAAATCTCGCTCCAGCACATTCTTTAAAACTACTTTATAATCTACATTATTCCCCTTATCTTTCCTTTCCTTCCACCGGCGATAGGCTCGGATTTCAGGACGAGCAGTGAGGAAAATTTTCAGGTCTGCATCAGGTAATATTACTGTTCCAATATCTCTTCCTTCCGTGACAGAAGGACGAGAAAGAGCGATTTCTCGTTGCACAACACACAAATAATTTCTTACCTCTTTTATTTTAGCTACTGGAGAGACCAGAGCATCCACTTCAGGTTGACGAATATCTTCAGTTACTTCTCTACCATTTAAAAATATCCGAAATTTTTCTTCCCAGGAAACCTCCAGTTTTATTCGAGAAAGTACAGATGTAAGAATCTTACAATCTTCCAATGGGATATTATTTTCCCAAAAATAAAGAGTTATCGCTCGATACAGCGCTCCGGTATCGAGATAGAGATATTTTAAACTTTGAGCCAATTTTTGAGCTACTGTGCTTTTTCCAGCTCCAGCAGGCCCGTCTATGGCTATATATTTTTTCATCTTTCTCTTATCTCCCACTCCTTGTAACCAATTTTTTCTAAGTCAGAAAAGAAACCAGGATAGCTTATTTTTACACAATCTATGTCTTCCACCACTAAATCTCTTTCTCCCGTTATTCCTGCCACTACTAAGCTCATGGCTATCCGATGATCTCCATAGCTATTAACCCTTCCTCCCTGGAAAACACAAGGTCCCTGAATCAAAAGTCCGTCTTCTCTTTCCTCTACCTCCGCTCCTAATGTTTTCAATCCTTGAGCTATGGCTTTGAGACGGTCAGTCTCTTTTACTCTCAGTTCTTCTGCTCCAGAGATAATAGTAGTTCCTCGTGCCTTAGCAGCTAAAACTGCAATTATAGGTATTTCGTCAATCAAAAGAGGAACTAAATCTTTTCCAATTTTTACCCCTTGTAAGGAAGAAGATTCTACTTCTATATCTCCCCGGAGTTCACCAAACTCTTCTCTTTTCCCAATTATCTTAAAATTTCCTCCCATTTGCCGAAGGCAGGTCAAAAATCCTGCTCGAGTAGGGTTCAATCCTATATCTTTAATTAAAATGCGAGACCGGGGCAAAAGAGTGGTCAGAGCAATTAAAAAAGAGGCCGAAGACAAATCGCCAGGAAGTGATAAATAAGAAGCAGAGAGAGAAGAAGGAGGATTAACCTCAATTACCCCACCTCTTTTTTCTATTTTAACCCCTGAGTAACAGAGCAGATTTTCAGTATGGTCTCGAGAAGGTAAGGGTTCTTCAATAAAAGAGGTTCCTTCTCCTCGAAGAGCAGCAAAAATTAAAGCCGACTTGACCTGAGCACTGGGTATAGGAAGACGATAAGAAAAAGCTTTCACCCTATTTTTACCTCGCACAAAAAAAGGAGGAAAGGAATCCCCTTTTCTTCCTCCCACTTCTACACCGGTTAAGCGTAAAGGTTCCATAATTCTCTTCATCGGGCGTCGACGAAGGCTCTCATCTCCAGTAAATATGGTAAGTCCTTCTATCCCGGTGGCTATACCCGCTAAAAGCCGCATAGTAGTTCCTGAATTTCCAGTATTAATAACATCTTCCGGTTCCTGAAGTTTTCCTAAACCTTCACTTTTAATTGTAACCCTCTCTTTTTCTTCCTCCTTAATTATTTCCACTCCCCATAGCTCAAGACCTGAAAGAGTAGAAAGACAATCAGCACAAAAAGAAAAACCATCAATAACCGTCGTTCCTTGACTCAGAGCTCCTATCATAGCTGCTCTATGGCTTAAAGATTTATCTCGAGGGGCACAAATTTCCCCTTCTACTTTTTGAGAGAAGGGATGAATTAAAACTTCTTTCACAGATTTTCCCTCCGGCTCAGGTCTTCCCTGAGTGAAGACGCTTTTCCCAGATAGAGGTGATGGATATCAATTTGGTCTTTATCGGTATAGGCTAAAACCAGGAAACGAATACATTTTTCCAAAGCTCCCTCTACTCTCATTTCCTGAGCACAAATAAAAGGGATGTAGCGAAACTCATCTCTTTCTCTAATAGCTTCAGCAGGAAAAGTGGAATGTAAATCAGGAGTGGCGGTGATAAAAACTGCTACTATTTCTGAAGGAGAGATATTATTTTCTCTCAAAAGGAGGTCAAACAGTTCCTTAGCGGCTTTTTTAATTTCCTCCTTGTCATCCTTTTCTACTACGGTTGCTCCTCTTATTCCTCTAACTTTCTTTTCCATTTCAATATTCAAATCCTCGTCGAGCAGGTATTCCCTTATTAAAGGGATGTTTAACCAGCTTTATTTCTGAAACCAGGTCAGCAATGGTGATCAACTCTTCCGGTACTTTTCTTCCCGTTATGATTACTTCCACCTCGGGGTTCTTTTGCTCTAAAGCTTCTCTGCACTCCTCCCAGGTTAAAAGATGATAATAGAAAGCGTAAGGTAACTCATCTAAAATCACCACATCGTATTCTTTTTTTTCCAGAGCTTCCCGCACCATATGCCAGCCTAAAAAAAATTCTCTCTGATCTTCAGGGGAAACTTCTCCACGTATGAATTCACCACTGCCAAACCGGTAAACATCTACTCCCGGTAAAAGTTGCAAAGATGCTAATTCCCCGGTAAACTTGTTTTTAAAGAATTGTACAAGAAGAACCTTCATTCCCTGACCTGCTGCTCGCAAGGTGGTTCCCAAAGCAGCGGTAGTTTTACCCTTTCCTTCTCCAAAATATACCTGAATTAACCCTGATTTATCTGCCAAGCTTTTCCTCCTGATATTTCTGCAAAAGCTGGACTTCTTCATCGGAGAGGAAACGCCATTCCCCGGGAAGAATATTTTTGTCCAACACCAAAGGACCCATACTTATCCTTATTAATCTTAACACGGGATGCCCCAGATAATCAAACATTATCCGGATTTCATGCTTCTTTCCTTCCAAAAGGGTGACCTCTACCACGCTACAGTTAGAATAAATCTCTTTGATTTCACCTCGCCGAATGCGGTAAGGGATATCTTTAACTGTAATTCCTTTTTTTAAAATGGAGAGCCCTCTCTTTTCTATCTTTCCCTCTACATACACCAGGTATTTTTTTTCCACTTCAAACCGGGGATGAGTAAGAAAATAGCTTAAGGCACCATCGTTTGTGAAAAGCAATAATCCTTCACTTTCACTATCTAATCTTCCCACCGGGAAAACCCGGGTAGTTACCCCGGAGAGAAGATCCGCAACCGTTCGCCGCCCTCGCGGATCATAGAGAGTAGTAAGATAATCTCGCGGTTTATATAGTTCTATATAAACCAATTCTTCTTTCTTTACTACTTTATTTTCTACTTTTATTATCTCTTTTCCACTTACTCTCTCCGCTGGATTGGTGGTTATTCTGCCATTAATGGTAACTTTGCCTTCCTTTATTAATTGGTCACACTTCCTACGGGAGGCTACTCCTGCCCGGGCTAAAAATTTATTTAGTCTCTCCATTTTTCTTTTCCCAGAATAAATTCTTTAGCCTTTCCAATTCCTCTTCACTTCTTATTCCAAATACTTCTAAAAATTTATCAGTAGTTTTATACAAGAAAGGCTTGCCCGGGAGGTCGCTTCGTCCTGCTATAGCTATCAACCCTCTTTCTAAGAGAGTACGGATAGTCTGTGCTGAATCCACCCCTCTTTTTAAGTCGATTTGAGTTTTAGTAAGAGGCTGATAAAGAGAAATGATGGCCAGAGTTTCCAGAGCCTTTCGAGAAATGGTTTTAGTGCTGCTTACCTTCATCTTTTCTTTCAGTTCTTGACCATACTCTGGTTTGACTATCATCTGCCACTTTCCGTTTATTTCCCGGATAGCAAGAGCCCCTTCTCTTTTTTCGTATTCATCTTGAAGTTCTTGTAGAGTTTGAATTACAGTTCTCTTGTCTGCTTCAGTTAGCTTTACCATTTCCGAGCAGGATACCGGATGGGGAGAAGAAAAAAGTAAAGCTTCAATTAGGTTCTTTAACCGGAGGATAGGTTTTTCCAAAATATATTCGGCCATCTTCTCCCCTTCTCATTTGCAGTTCCTTTCTAAAAACTAAATCCAGCAAGATTAAAAAAGTGGCAATAGTGGCTTTTCGATCTGGGCAATCATAGAAAAATTCATCCATATCCCGGAATTCTTTTTCTCTCACCATTTTTTTAATTACCATTTTTCTCTCACCCAATAATTTTTGAAACTGGGAGTCCAGTGATACATCAGGAGGAGGGGTTTCCGGAGTTAAATAAAGCTCATAAAGAGATAAAAGTTCTGCCAGAGTTAATTTTTCTATCTCTTTAACTTCTCTATTTTGAATAGCCTCCCATCGTTTTTCAGGGGCTTTCAGAGTGTTTTCCTCTCGCTCCTCCAGGCTAGAAAGAAGCTGAGTAAAGAGAAGAAACCTTTCTTCTCTTTCTTGCAATAGATTAGCCTCTTCTTTTTCTTCAGTCTCTTTTCCTAATGCTTCGTCTAATTGATTTTCTAAAAAGGTGAGAATTTCTTCCCACACTCCGATGCATTGAGGAAAAGGAGTTTCTTGGAGAAGTTTCTTCCACTGAGATTCAGGATTTAAAATCATATTTCAATTTCATAGCATCTTTGGCTTCTTCCAAGGTAGCTCGAGCTAATTGGCGAGCCTTTTTGCTTCCTTCCCAGAGAATCTCTTTAACTAAATGTTTTTCTTGTTGATATTTTTCCCGGTGAGGAACCACTTTTTCTAAAAATTCCACCATCAATTCGCCCAACTCCTCTTTACAACTCACACATCCCCACTTCCCTTCCCGACAATCTTTTTCTATCTCTAAAACCCGGGGATTAGTAAGAAGGCGGTGAAGAGAAAATACATTGCATCGCTCAGGATGTCCTGGGTCAGATAAACGTATTTTTTCTGGATCGGTAAACATGGAGTGAACTTTCTTTTTCACTTCTTCCGGAGGTTCAGAGAGCCCGATATAATTATTTAAACTTTTGCTCATCTTTTTCCCATCTATACCCAGAATGCGAGGGGCCTCAGTAAGCAAAGCTTGTGGCTCAGGAAAAACTTCCCCGTATAAATAGTTGAAACGACGGGCTATTTCCCGAGTAATTTCTATGTGGGGGATTTGATCTTCACCTACCGGTACCTTGACTGCTTTATAAATAAGAATATCAGAAGCCATGAGTACTGGGTAGCCTAAGTGTCCATACCCTACTACCTCTTTGAGACCCATATCCTGAAGTTGCTCTTTAAGGACCGGATTTCTCTCTAGCCATCCCACCGGGGTAATCATAGAAAATAATAAGTGAAGCTCGGCATGTTCTGGAACCCAGGACTGAAGAATTAAAACACACTTTTCTGGATCAATCCCCACTGCCAACCAATCAGCAGCCATTTCTATAATATTATTTTCTAGTTGATCGGTATCTTCAAAAGAAGTAGTTAAAGCATGCCAATCAGTAATGCCAAAAATACAATGGTATTTTTCTTGCAGTTCTACCCAATTTTTCAGTGCTCCAAAATAGTGACCAATATGCATTTTACCAGTAGGTCTCATTCCGCTGAAAATGGTTTCTTTATCTTTCATGCGCCTCATTCCTCCAGATTTTTTCTACTAATATTTCCTCTTCTTCCCTGCTTTTAACTAAGCCATCAATTCTTGCCAGTTTCAACTCTTCCAGAATTTTAGCATAAATCGGCCCAGCGGGAATTCCTTTTCTCCTTAAATCTTCTCCTGTAAGATAGGGAGTAATTTTTCTCCATTCTTTCAAATATTGCTCCACTCTCCTTCCAGGGAGGGAATCCTCTCCCCATTTAGCCTCAAGGAGGAGTAAAAATTCATCCCCCAGGGAGCGTAGAAGGAGATAAGCTTGAGAATCAGGTAACGTCTCATCAGGAAGTTTTTCTTCTAATTCCTCTTTTTTATCTAAGTAAGTACTAATTTTGCGGATAGAAGCTTTAGAAAGGGCTAACCTTTCTTTCAGTTCTCCTAAATAAGCGGGATCCATTTCTCCCCATAAAGGAGAAAGTTTAGCCAGAAAGTAATCCAAAGATAGAAAAGAAAACCGGTCTAAGAGTTTCACCAATCTTTGATAAACGGGTTCAAACTCTCTTCTCCAGGTGCTTCCCGGAAAGATATAGGGAAACATATCCAATTGATATAAGCGCTCTAACAAGCGATAAAAGTCAGGTAAACGTAAAATGAGATTAATTTCTTCCTTTAACCGATCCGGTTTAATTTTATTCAATAACCCTTCTCTCACCGTTTGTTTGAGTAAACTCAAGGTAAAGGGTTCTATTTCGAAGCCATACTTCTGCTCAAAGCGAACAGCACGGATAGCACGGGCGGGATCCTCGACAAAACTGAGAGGATGAAGCACTCGCAAAGTTTTATTTTCTAAATCTTTTAATCCCCCAAAGAAGTCGAATAAATCTCCCCAATCATCTGTCCCGATACTAATAGCCATGGCATTGATGGTAAAATCACGGCGAAATAGGTCTCGCCGCAAGTTACTGTATTCTACATGAGGAGGAGCTCCAGGAGAGTCATAATATTCTGAACGAGCAGAAGCAAAATCCACTCTTCTTCCATCTTTCAGAAATAAAATAGCCGTACCGAAAGGAGGATAAGAAACTACTTTACCCTCTAACTTTCGGGATATGGTTTGAGCTAATTCTATAGCATCTCCCTCCACTACTATATCTAAATCATAGCCAGGAAACCCCAGAATTATATCTCTAACTACTCCCCCTACTAAATATGCTTTTGCTCCTGCTCTTTTAGATTCATCACCAATAAAGTGTAAAAGCTTTAAATCGAGAGGGGAGAAATGGAGATATAGCTTTTCAGCCAGGTTAAGACGAGTAAGCTCTTGCACCACCGAATTTTCCCGCTGATGCAAAACTCGTAGAAGATCGCTTCGGGTTATGATTCCTAAAAGAGTATCTCCTCTTACCACCGGTATTCTTCCAATATCTTTTTCTACCATCAAATTACGAACTTTAAATATGGAATCTTCTGGATCCACAGCAACAAGCTGGGAAGACATAAAGCTCTTTACCGGGGCGTTTTGTAAACCATGACGAAAGGCCTTTTCCACATCTCGTCGAGCAATCATACCCACTAATTTTCCATTTTCATCCACTATCGGTAATCCAGAAAAGCCAAATCGCATGAGAATTAGAAGAGCCTCACCAATGGTAGTAGAAGGAGAAATTACTTTTACCGGACAGGACATAACTTCCTTTGCCCGGGTAAAAGAAAGAGAGGCTGATAGAGCTTCTCGAATCATTTCTTCTACTTCCTCTATTTTTTTTCCTTTGACAGTAAGAGAAGCGGCACTATGATGGCCTCCTCCTCCCATCTTTCCCAGGATTTTCGCTAAGTCCACTTCTTCTAAACGACTACGAGCAATGACATAAACTTTATTTTCTGTCTCCATCAAGACAAAAAGCAGTTCAATCTCTTCTAAGTCCATTAATTTATGGACCAGTAAAGAAATACCTTCTACATACTCAGTTAATTTCATCCGGCAAAAATGAACGGGAATTCCTTCTATTTCCTCTACGTGGAGCAAATTAATCATCTTTTTAAGAGTTTCCCTCTGTTCCGGAGTAAGTTGAATGCCAGTAAAACGATTCACAAAGCCCACTTTAGCACCCTGTCGGAGGAGAAAAGAAGCAGCGGACAAATCTTCAGCTCGAGTGGTGGAAAAAGTAAAAGAACCAGTATCTTCATAAATGCCCAAAGCCAGAAGAGTAGCTTCAAGTGGAGAGAGAGCTATTTTCTGTTCCATTATTTTTTCCACCAAGATAGTAGTGCAGGCACCATATTCTTTAATTATGACGACCCCTTCCTTTTTTTCTCCTTCAGAATTTTCTCCTTCAGAATGATGGTCAAAAAAGACTACTTCTACTTTACCATCCCTGATCAGTTCTCCTGCTTTACTCAAGCGCTCCCAATAAGTAGTATCAACTACGTATATTTTATTTACTTTTTCCCAGTCCACTTCTTTTTCTTTGAGAATTGGAAAAAAATTACCATAGAGAGAGAGGAAATGACGAACGTTGCGATTAGCTGTTCCCCAGATAACCATCTTGGTTCCGGGAAAGAGCTTGGTAACCGCAAACATGGAAGCTAAGGCATCGAAATCTGTTCCTTCGTGACTAACTACGATTTGCATTTTTACCCCATTCTTCTAAAAAAGAAGAAAATAATCTATGGAGAAGAGGTTGAAGAGAAGCAGCGGTCTGTAGAACTTCCTGGTGGTGAAGAAAAGAACTGCTCATACCTGCTCCCCAGTTGGTAACTAAAGAAATTCCCCCTATTCTAAGACCTAAAAGAGAAGCCAATTTTGCTTCTTTCACTGTAGACATGCCCACCATATCACCAAAGCGGGATAAGAACCGAACTTCAGCCGGGGTTTCAAAAGAAGGACCTAAAACCCCTACATATACTCCCTGGTTAAGAGTAATACCTTCTTCTTTCCCCACTTTTTTAAAAATTTCTTGAATTTCTTTGTCAAAAAATGGAGGAGAAAACAAAATTGGGTCGGGATAAAAAGTAAGGTCCACTTGGTCATCAATAAGAACCACGCTACCGGGAGGGAGAGAAAAAGAAAGGCTTCCTGCTGAATTGGTTAAAACAATAGCTTCTACTCCAGCCAGGCGAGAAAAAAGAACGGGAAGAGTTGCCTCAAAAAACGAGTAGCCCTGATAGAGATGAAGTCGACCGCTAAAAAGAAGAAAGGTAAGATTGTTTTTCTTTAATAAACGGAGTTTACCAGCATGTCCTTCTACCTCGGTAAAAAAAGGAATTCCTAAAGAAGAATAGGAAAATTCATTGATTAACTCTCCCTCCACTATTTCTCCCCAACCAGAACCAGCTACTATAGCTAATCGGGGTTTTTTTGAAAAAGAGGAGATGATCTCTTGAAACTTAAGGAGAGTTTTTTCCGGATAATATCTGGAAAGCAAAGCTTGTTCCCGGACCATTCCACTCCACCTCCATCATCTGAGCTATAGTGGCAGCAACGTCAGCAAAAGTTTCTCTTATTCCTAAAGACACGCCCTGAGAATAACAGGGGTTAAAAACTAACAGGGGAACATATTCTCGGGAGTGGTCAGTACTGGGAGTAGTAGGATCACATCCGTGGTCGGCAGTTATAAACAGGAACTCATCTTCTCGCAAAAAGGAGAGGAAAGAACTTAACTCTTTATCCCAGTCTTCTAAAGCTTGAGCAAACCCCCGGGGATTATTGCGATGACCAAAAATAGTGTCAAAATCGTTAAAATTAACCCACACCAGGTCTCCTTTTCTGCTCTTCTGCAATTCTCGTAAAACTCGAAACCCCTCCTCATTGTTAGCTATCTTTATATTCTCACTTAATCCTCTTCCAGCAAAAATATCCTGGATCTTACCTACTCCAATGTTTTTCTTACCATAACGGGCAAGGACATCGAGTATTGTATCTTGAGGAGGAGGAAGAGAGAAATCCCGCCGATTAGCTGTTCTTTTAAATTGACCGGGACGCCCCACAAAAGGCCGAGCAATTACTCGAGCTACAGCATGTTCTCCCTGCATTATTTCTCTTGCCTTTTGACACATTTTATAAAGCTCAGAAAGAGGAATAACTTCCTCGTGAGCTGCAACCTGCAAAACACTATCAGCCGAAGTATAAACAATGGGGTAACCAGTTTTTAAGTGCTCTTCTCCTAATTCTTCAATAATCGCCGTTCCTGAAGCAGGTTTATTGCCCAGTATTTTTCTACCCCAGGCTCTCTCGAGCTTTTCTATAACCGAGGGAGGAAAACCTCGGGGATACACCGGAAAGGGTTTTTCCAATATTATACCGGCTATTTCCCAGTGACCAGTGGTAGTATCTTTACCCGGTGATTTCTCTTTCATTTTCCCTGTAAAAGCCAGGGGATTTTCTATTTTTTTCACCCCCGGAATATCATCTATCCATCCTAAACCTAATTTTTCCAGAGCAGGGAGATAAAGTCCTCCTACTGCTTGAGCAGTATTTCTTAGAGTATGACTTCCTTCGTCACCATAAAAGGAAGCATCGGGCAATTCTCCTATCCCCACCCCATCAAGAAGAGCAATAAGGACTCTCATTCCTTTTCTTTCATCCACTCATAAATACCAATTCTCGTCTTAGCATCTTTTATTTCTTGTCGGTCTAACATTTCTTGAGCCTCTTTTCTGCTTACCTCTCGAAAATAAATCAATTCATCTTCATCCCCGGCTCGGGCCTCAACAACTGGTGAGGCATCTTTTGCCCTAAAGAAATGGATTATCTCACTGCTGTAACCGGGAGCTAAAACCAGGGGAAATAGATGTTGCCAGTTATTACTGACAAAACCAGTTTCCTCTTCCAGCTCCCGTTGAGCACAAAAGAGTGGTTCTTCATCTATTTCTAAAGTTCCCGCAGGGATTTCCCATAACCACTCCTTAACTGGAGCACGAAATTGCTTAATTAAAAGAAGCTTGTCATCCTGAGTGGTGGCACTTATAGCTACTGCTCCAGGATGAACAATAAAAATCCTTTCCATTTTTTCCCGGTAAGTGTTTTTAACCACCTTAAAAATTCCGGTTTCTAAGAGCACTTCTTTGCTTATTTCCTGAGGTAAAGAAAAGCCATCTTCATTTTCTAAGTAAGGAAAAAACAATATTATTCCTCCTCTGGAGTCACCCATACGTGGTACACATTGACGTCTGGATTTTGGTTTAACTCTCCAATGATTTTTTCTGGTTCCCGGGTAGCTAATCGCATAACCACATAACGGTAATCTGATTTCTGTTGCTGGTAAAAAGTAGCTAAACTGAGAATATTAACTTCGTACTTTCTAATTACTCCTGTAACTTCATGGAGAACTCCCGGTCTCTGAGGGAGCTCTAAAGTCAAGCGAGTTCCCCCTTCCCTGACTCCCAGAGTCTCTACTAAAATTTCAAAAATATCCGACTCAGTAATTATCCCCACTACTCGACCATCTTCTACTACCGGTAAACCGCCAATTTGGTTTTTATTCATAATTAGAGCTGCTTCTTCAATAGGAGTATCAGGTTTTACGTAAACCACTTTCCTGGTCATGATTTCTGCCACACTCATTTTGCTTAAAAGATAGGTAATCTCAAATCGACTTAAAGCAGTGGCTTTAGAAGGGGAAGCCTCCAAAAGGTCATTATAGGTAACAATACCTACCAACTCCTCTTTTTCCACCACTGGTAAACGACGAATATTTTTGTCCTTCATGATTTTTTGAGCTTCTATAATAGTAGTAGAAGGAGGAACAGTCACTACCTCCCTATTCATCCGATCTTTTACTAACACTTACTACCCCTCCTTTCTTTTCAAAGCTCTTTCCCACTTCTAAAGCTTTAAAATTGACCGATAAGAGATTTGCCTTTTTCCCGGTTAAAATTTTTTCCAGAGCTTTCTCTGCTGCAGAAAAACTCACTACCGGCTTGCGAGCTATCAGTGCTCCCAGTATTACCATGTTAGTGGTTTCAGCAACTCCCACCTCTTTTCCTGCCAGTTCATTGGCTGGGACCTCTAAAATATCGATATCTTGACGAGAGCAATTTTCCCGAATTAAAGAAGAGTTAACTACTAAAAGTCCACCTTCCTTAACCAAGGGAGAAAAGCGATTAAAAGAAGGTTCGTTCATTACTATACAAATATCAGGATGGTCAGTCACTGTAGCTCCTATTTCCTCTTCAGAAATTATTACCGTACAACTGGCTGTCCCTCCTCGCATTTCCGGACCATAGGAAGGAAACCAGCTTACTTCATATCCTTCTATCATTCCAGCGGTAGCCAGCACTCTTCCCAAAAAGAGGATTCCCTGCCCTCCAAATCCTCCAATTAATATTTCATGATGCATGAGAGCTATCCTCCTTTACTTTTATTTCTCCTAAGGGAAAATAAGGTATCATTTTCTCCTCTACCCACTGCACTGCCTCCGGAGGAGTCATACCCCAATTGGTGGGACAGGGAGAAAGAATTTCCACCAGTGCAAATCCTTTCTTTTCTATTTGAGTGAGAAAAGCTTTTTTGATACACCGCTTAGCCTGACCAATTAACCGAGGGTTAGTAAGAGCTACCCGAGCGATGTAAGCGCTTCCCTCAGCCCGAGCTAACATTTCTCCTAACTTGAAGGGAAATCCCTGCACTTCTGTGTTTCTTCCTAAAGGAGAAGTGGTGGTTTTCTGTCCGGGTAAGGTAGTGGGAGCCATCTGTCCTCCTGTCATACCAAAAACTGCATTGTTTATAAAAAAAGAGGTAATAAGTTCTCCCCGGTTGGCACAGTGCACTATTTCTGCTGTGCCAATAGCGGCTATGTCTCCATCTCCTTGATAGGAAAAAACTATCCGGTCAGGAAGAGACCTTTTTATTCCAGTAGCCACTGCTGGAGCTCGACCGTGAGCCCCCATAACAAAATCAAGGTCAAAGAATTCGTAAATATACACTGAGCAACCTACTGGCCCTACTCCTATTGTTTTTCCTGCAATATCCAGCTCATCTATAACCTCAGCTATGAGTCTCTGAGCCAGGCCATGATGACAACCTGGACAATAGGTAAAAGGTTTATTAATCAGAGTTTTAGGTCTCTCAAAGATCGTTCTCATTTTCGACCCTCTCCTCTCAAAATATCAGCAATTTTCTGGAGAATTTCATCCACTGTAGGTATCATACCCCCTACTCTACCATAAAAATGCACTGGGGCTTTCCCTTCCACTCCCAATTTCACATCCTCTACCATCTGGCCCAAATTCATTTCTACAACGAGAACTTTACCCGCTTTCTGCGCCATTTCCTGTACTTCATTATAAGGAAAGGGAAAAAGAGTGATGGGGCGAATGAGGGAAAGACGCCATCCTTCTTTTTTCCCCTCTCTCACCACACTTTTTAAGATGCGCGCTACTGTCCCAAAACCTACAAGGAGCAGGTCAGGGTTGTCTTCTTCTCCAAATATTTCCCAGGCACTATCTTCTTCTGCCATCTGCTGGTATTTCCTTTCCAGTTTGCGGTTAAAATTTTCTAATTCTCGAGGGTCTAATTCCATACATAGGATAAACTTTCGTTCTCCCTCATTTTTCCCTTTTATTGCCCAATTTTTGGGAGGAAGAGAAGGTAGCTCAACTGCTTCCCAGGTTACTGGCTCCATCATTTGTCCCAGCATACCGTCTCCCAGAATTTTTACCGGGTTGCGATATTTATCAGCCAGGTAAAATGCCCGATGAGTTAAGCTTACCAGTTCTTGTACCGAAGAAGGAGCAAGCACTAACGTGCGGTAATCTCCATGACCCCCACCTCTTGTAGCTTGAAAATAATCGCTCTGAGCAGGCTGGATGTTACCTAAACCCGGACCTCCTCGGCTCATATTTACTATCACGCAGGGTAGTTCTGCAGAAGCCAGGTAAGAGATTCCTTCCTGTTTCAAACTAATTCCTGGCCCGGAAGAAGAAGTCATTACCCGCACCCCGGTAGACGCTGCTCCATAAACCATGTTTATGGCTGCTATCTCGCTTTCCGCTTGAAGGAAAACCCCTCCCACCTCCGGAAGACGCCGGGACAAATATTCACTTATCTCGGTTTGAGGAGTAATGGGATAACCAAAATAAAATCGGCAACCAGCTTGAATAGCTGCTTCCGCTAATGCCTCATTACCTTTCATTAAAATTCTTTCCATTTTTTACTCCCTATAAATTGATATGGCCACATCCGGACAAACCTGGGCGCAAAAAGCACAGGCTGTACACTTCTCTTCATCAACCATTGTAGCCGGATAGTAACCTTTAGAATTAAAATTATTCTCGATAGTTAATACTTTTTTAGGACAGATATTAACACACAAACTGCAACCTTTACAAAACTCTCGATTGATAATAACTTTTGCTTTAGCCATTTCTATCTACTCCTTTATTTCATCCATGGTAGATGCAAAAATCTTTGAATGCCAACCACTGCACTATCAAAAATATTCCAGGATAAATTTTCTATCAGATCTTCCCAGATACTTACAAAAAAAATGGGTAGATTCTCTTTTTGTGAAAAATCTCCAGCCTTTTGCCACCCCATTTTTAAGATTTCTCCATCAGTGTATTCTATAAGGTGAGTATTGGAAATAACAGAGTGAAACTCAAGATTTAAAGTAGTGTTAGCCCTTTCCATAAAATCAAAGTAAAACTCTTCTTCCGAAAAAGGACGACAGAAGTTGGTCACCAGTGTTAAGTGAACTTGTTTATTCTTCCAGAAAGATTGCAAACTCCGCCACAATTTCATACCTTTCAGGTCTCCCCCTAAGTCTACAACGAGGCGATGGGTTTTATTTATTTGGGAAAGAACTTCAGGAATTTCTTTATCCCACAGAGGAGTATCAGCGTATTTTCCTTTTCCCCCGGGTAAAATAGAAACCTGGCTCAAAAATCGTTCACTTCGAGCAGTAAAATCAGCTTTGGTAAAATCCAGATCTAAGAGATAACTATCCAGACCCAAAGAGCGAAAAAAAGAAGTTAGATTCAGAGCTATTTCCGTTTTCCCTACTCCATTAGGACCGGCCAAAACAAATATTTCTTTATCTTCCATCTCTTGAGATAAAAAACTGCTGTTTTTAAGTATTTGCATTCTGAGCTCTTTTCATCAAAGTTTCAGCGTATTGAAGAGCTGAATCATCCCGACCTTCGTCTCCCATCATCCGAGCCAATTCTTTAACTCTTTCTTCTGCGGAAAGAGAGAAAACTTCCACCCAGGTGCTTTCCTCATCTCCTCGCTTTTCCACTTTAAGGTGATGATGGGCAAAACAGGCAATTTGAGGTAAATGAGTGATGGAAATAACTTGATGCCCGATGGCAATTTTTCTTAGTTTATCTCCTACCCAGAAAGCAGTCTGGCCTCCTACTCCCTGGTCAATTTCATCAAAAACTAAAATGGGAATTTCTCTCACCTCTCTGGTCAGAGATTTTATAGCTAAAATTATTCGGGATAGTTCTCCACCAGAAGCTACCCGCTCCACCGGGAAAAGAGGTTCCCCTGGATTTAAAGAGATAAGGAAGGAGACTTCGTCGTCTTCCTCTTTCTTTTCCAATTCTATCTCCAAAGCCACTTTGGGAAAGGAAAGTTCTTTTAATTCTTTCTCTAATTTTTCTTTGAATATTTTAGCTGCTTTTTCTCGATGACGGAAAAGCTTCTCCCGTGCTTCCATTAAGTTTTTCTCTTTAATTTCTAACTCCCTCTCCCATTCTTCTAATTCCTCCAGCTCCTGATGTAGTTGAGAAAGCTTTGCTTTTTTTTCCCCAATAAAATGGATTAAATCTTTAGTGGTTAGACAATGATATTTCCTCTTCCACCTTTCGATTTCTGCTATTTCTTTTTCCAATTCTTCCACTTTTGAAGGGGGTAAATCGAAAGAGTCCTTGACTTTTTCTACTTGATAGAGCACCTCTTGTAACTCTAACTCTACATTTTTAAGGGTTTCTTCCACAGAAGGAGGAAAAAGAGCTAATTCATTTTTCCCTTCTAAACTCCTTCTTATCCTTCTCAAGGAAGATAAAAATCCTTCTTTTTCTTCACTTCCAGAAAGAAGAGATATAACCTCCTCCACTACTTCTCGGTACCTCTGAGAGTTAACAAGCCTTTGAAATTGTTCTTCTACTTCTTCAATTTTCTCGGGAGTCAAACCCATTCTTTCCATTTCTTCTAACATTTCTTTTATTTCTTCTAATTCTACTTCCTGCCCCCTTTTCAGTTTCTGGATTTCCTTTTTTATTTCATTTCTTTCCTCTCTAAGATGCAGGTAATTTTCCCGACCAAGTTGTCCCTCTTCATCCAAAAAAGAATCTAAAATAGCTAATTTGTTCTCGGGAGTGAGAAAGCGATTGTTTTCCCCTTGTCCGTAAATATCCACAAGATGAGAAGCCACCTCTTTTAAGGTAGTCAAGGTGACGCTTCTACCGTTGATACGAGCTTTGCTTCTTCCCTCTCTATTTACTTCTCGGGAAAGAACCATCTCCCCCTTTATTTCCTCGTTCCATCCTTCCTCTCTTAATCTTTCCTGTAAAAAGGGAGAAAAAGAAATGTCAAACCATCCTTCCACCCGGGCAAAATCACTTTCTCTTCTTATCCACTCTTCTCGAGGACGAGCTCCTAGAAGAAAAGAAAAAGCATTGATCAGAAGAGATTTACCTGCTCCAGTTTCCCCGGTAACCACATTAAAACCGGGTGCAAAGTCTATTTCTTGATAATCGACGATAACAAAATTTTCGATTCTTAGAGTTTTTAACATTCCTCCACTGGCTTTCGAATATCCATTCCCCAGGATAACTTACTGCGTAATAGAGAATAAAACGGTCTTTTGGGTTCCACATGAATTAAACGCACCGAAAAGGGAGATTTGTTGACAGTGACATGTTCTCCTTTTTGTATAGAATAACCTCGTTGCCCATCCAGGGTTACCATGGTTCCCTCCTTTTCTGATTCCAGAACTATTTCAATAGTAGAAGAAGGGGCTACCACTATTGAACGGGCATATAGAGTATGAGCGCAAATAGGAGTTACCACCAAAAGTTCGAGAATAGGATGAAGTATTGGCCCACCGGCAGAAAGAGAATAAGCACTGGAGCCGGTAGGGGTAGCTACAATTAATCCATCAGCGGGAAAGGAGGCCAAAAATTCTCCATCAATGTAAGTGGAAAGACGGATCATCTGAGCAAAAGGTCCTCTATAGATTACCACATCATTAAGAGCAAAATCGGTATTAGAACTTCCATCCCCATAGACAATGCGACATTGAGCCATCATCCGCTCTTCTACCTCGAATTTTCCTTTTATCACCTCTTCTGCTGCTTGAAACATATTTTCCACGCTTACCTCGGCTAAAAACCCCAATCCTCCCATATCAATACCTAAAAGAGGAATCTCTAAAGGAGAATAAAGCCAGCTCGCAGAAAGGAAAGTACCATCTCCTCCTAAAACGAATACCACTTCTGGCTTTTCTTCTATGTGGGTTTCTCCTTCCACAATAAGGGTATTTATCCCTCTAGACTGGAGAAAATTGTCCAGCTCTCGGGCCTTGTCTCTCACTTTCTGATTTTTCTTTTTAATGAAAATATGTGCTGTACTTAAAACTTTATCCATCGTCCAATTATTAAACCCAAAATAAAAAATAAGCTACTGAAAATTACCACTCATCTCCAGGTAGAAGCACTACTAAAAGGAAAAGCTACCTGGTATAACTCATTACTTTCTCCATTCACCAGTATAATCGCTTTAGGGTGGTAAACCAGATAACACTCTAACAACTGTCTCTTCACCCGAGAATGATCAAAACGCAAATATTCACCGGTTTTTACTTCAGCCACATATATATATCTCTTCTTCCTCGACGCACAAGATAATCTGCTCGTATCTTACAAGGAATTTTCTTACCATTTACCCGAATAAAAAATTCTCTTTCTGGTTGCTCCCCTACTAATTTAAAACCACTATTTTCTAAAAGAGAAGCTGCTTCTCTTTCTGCCACCTGAGCTCGAGAGAGATAATTCTTTTTCTTCGGTGTCTTATCCAAGCTGATGAAACAGATATAGTAACCACTACTGCCGAAGCGAAGGAAAATATTATCCCTCATACCCAGGGATTAAAATTCATATTACTATTTTCTCTTACTTTGGTGAGCTTCTTCCACCACTCGACTTATTATACTTCTTAAGCCTTCATTTGTTAAATCTGACCTCTCCTTTTTCCAGTATCCTAAAAATTCTATGTTACCTTTTGCCCCCCGAAGAGGGGAAAAAGTTAAACCTTGAAAAGAAAGTCCCGCTTCTTGAGCTTGAGTCAAAATTTCTTCTAAAACTCGCTCATGCACTTTTTTATCTTTTATCAATCCTCTCTTAACCTCTCTACGGCCAGCTTCAAATTGAGGTTTGATCAAAGCAATTAATATGCCATTATCCTTGAGAATGGAAGTGGCGGGAGAGAAAATGAGACGGAGAGAAATGAAAGAGACATCTATGGTAACACCATCTACTCTCTCTCCTAAAAAACTCAAGTCAAGATAACGAGCATTAACTTTCTCTTTAACCACTACTTGGGGATGATGGCGAAGTTTTTCGTGCAACTGGCCATGCCCCACATCAATAGCGTAAACTTTTGATGCCCCTCTCTGGATAAGACAATCGGTAAACCCACCGGTAGAAGCACCAATATCGGCAAATACCAAATCTTGAGGATTAATGCCGAATTCATTTATCGCTTTTTCTAATTTTTCTCCTCCTCGACTAACAAATCGAGGAGGCTCCTCTATCTGGATAGAAACGCCCTTTTCTACCAAAGTAGAGGGCTTAAGATGTTGGCTTAAACCTTCTACTTTTACCTTTCCACTTCCGATTATTCTTTGAGCTTTTTCTCTGCTGTCACATAAGCCACTTTCTACTAAGAGCTCATCCAGACGAATTTTTCCTTTTTTCATTCTTAGTATTTTCTCTCTATTACAAACCTGGCTATTTCCAAAAGGAAGGGGAAAGGCCGAGGAATAGAAGAAAGAAGACAGATAGCTTCTTCCCATTTATCTTTCATTATTTTTTCGCTCTCTTCCACCCCTTTAACTTTCACTAAAGTAGCTTTGTCCTGTATTTTATCTTTACCTGGAGTTTTACCTAAAACCTCTTTTTCTTGAGTTACATCTAATATATCGTCTTTAATTTGAAAACATTCCCCCAAAAGCATGCCAAAGTTTTCCAAAATTTCTTTTTCCTGGGAAGGAGCGGAACCAGCTATTGCTCCGCATAGAATAGAAGCGGTAAGAAGGGAACCGGTCTTTTTGCGATATATCTCCCAAACTTTTTCCTCGCTTACTTCTCTTCCCTCCCCTTCTAAGTCTAATACCTGTCCTCCCACCATTCCCTCTATGCCCAGAGCTTTTAAGATAACATTTGTCATATCCAGTACTTTTTCTTTACCGAAAAGTTTAGCCAATTCTTCATTTCCCACTATGAGCCGTAACCCCTCTATCAAAAGAGCATCTCCTGTTAAAACAGCCATGGCCTCTCCAAAAGCTCGATGCATACTGGGTTTCCCTCGACGGTAATCATCATTGTCCATACAAGGAAGGTCATCATGCACCAGAGAAAAAGCATGTATCATCTCTATAGCACCGGCTACAGGTAGTAAATGTTCTTTTTCTACTCCATAACCGAAACCCGTAGCCAGGGTAAGAGAAGCACGAATTTTCTTCCCCCCTTTTGCCCCATAAAGGATAGGAAATACTAAAGAAGAGGTAGCGCTCAGGGGAGCAAAGTTACGTTCCAGATATTCGTCTACTAGGTGAGCATTTTCTTGGAGAAAATCTTCTATTTTCATGTTCTTTCTCTTTTAGGAAGATAGTTTCCCCTTTCTTCTAAGCTTCTAACTAATTGCCCTAAAATTCCATTAATGAATCTTCCTGACTCCTCTGTTCCATACTTCTTTCCCAATTCCACCGCCTCATTGATAGCCACGCTTACCGGCACTTCGGGAAGAAAAAGTATTTCAAATACAGCTAAACGTAAGATGTTGCGATCTACGTTAGCCATCCGATAAAGAGGCCACTCTTCTGAAGCCTGAGAAAGTATTTCATCAATCTCCTTTTTTTTAGTCTCTACCCCCTGCACTAAACGGAAAAAAAAGGAAAGGGTATCTTCGTCCCACCCCTTAGGAACTTTAAAATAAGGAAGTACTTCCTCCAGTTTTTTATCTCTCATATCCATCTGAAATAAAATTTGTAAAGCAGCTACTCGCGCTTTCCTTCGCAACATTTTACTCCATAGCTAAAACCGTGCTATTTTTTTGATGAACGGCAAAGCCCTGAACATAGATATCAATCCGATCCACTCGCAAACCAGTTTTTTTCTCCAGCATCTCTTTTAATCCCTTCTGAAGCTCCCAGGCTGTTTCCGGCACTCTCTTCTTTAGATTCAGGATGAGAAATAATTGAAGAGAAATAGCCCCCTTCTTTGTTTCTATCCGTAAGCTCTCTTCTGAGTTTTTTTCCCAGGATTCAACTCCGTTAAAACCCTCAACTACCTCATCCACTAAAGCTTGCAAAGCTTTTAAAGAATAAAGAACTTGTCCTTCAGGTAGCGAAACTTCCGCACTTTTCAGAACTGATCACCTCGAGCTATACTCTTTCTAAATATTCTCGGGTACGAGTATCTACCCGCACCTTATCTCCTTCGTTAACAAAAAGAGGAACTTGAACTACTACACCAGTTTCTAAAGTAGCAGGCTTCGAACCGCCGGAAGCCGTATCTCCTCTAATTCCCGGAGTAGTTTCCACTACCTCTAATTCTATAAAGGGAGGCAGTTCAACACCTGTCTCTTATACACATCT
>DGDO01000050.1:0-5880 GCA_002385475.1 Candidatus Sordicultor fermentans
GGTGACGAGGAGGTGGGAATCCACTGGTGGATGCTTTTTTTAGTTTTTAAATACTTTTGGACCCCTCCTAGAGGCATTCAGGGACAGCGGCCTCTTATGGTTCTAATCAAAAGGGGAAAAGAGGGGTTTTGTCCCTCGAAAGAAAGAGGACACGAAAGGGATAATTTGAATTTTTAAAAAGAAAGTTTAGAAAAATTCTATATGGTATAACCAAGTTTAATCTTTTCTGTTACAATAGATAAAATTATGAAGGAGGTGCACCTGTGGCAAAACTGACCAAAAGCATGAAGGAGGCTATTGACCAATTAGCTCAACAAATTATATCTTCTGCCGCTTACCAGAATTTCCAGGAAAAAAGAGCTCTTTTAGCTAACGACCCTAACTTTCTTTCTCTTTATCAACAGTTAGAGGAAAAACAAGACATGCTGGACAAATTGGCCGATAGTGAAGAAGATATACCCGATGAATATTTAGAAGAATTAGAAGAAATTAGCAAACAATTGCTTTCTGAACCTCTGTTTGTGGATTATCTTAAAGCCCAGGATCAATTGATATCTCTATTGGAGTTGATTAATGACGAACTTAGTTCATTATTGGGTTTTGACTTTGCTGACTCGATTAACTTCTTAAAAGAGGAGGAAGAAGGAGAAGAATTCTGGGAATAAGTTTCCTCCAGCTTGAGGAGTAAATACCTTACCCTTCCCATATCGGGCAAATGGTCGAGGGAAGTCTTGTGCTCATCAAACTGAAACTGACGGCAGCTATCAGGAGGAGTAAAAGAATCAGGGATTTTAACACCAGCATATAAAGTGTTCCATCCCATTTCTCGCAAGCGTTTAGCGACAGAAGGCTCGCATATCTCTTCTATGGGTTGGTTTTTCTTTATTACTGTGCACTTCCCGGTGCTTATATCCACTCCCCCACCAAGAAGCGAGCTGGCGGCAGGTTCAAAAAAGATACAATATCGACAGACATCAAGACGAGTGTGGCACTTAGGGCAGTAAAGAGGACGACTCTTTACTGCTATCCCCTCGTTGGGGATAGTTTTCAAAGTTTCAGGGATTTCTATCCGACAAAAAGGACATAAAAAAGAAGAAGGCCAGGTAACCCTGGTAATTTTTGGTGATTCTTTAAGAAGTTGGATTTTTTCCTCATCGGTAAGAGGTAGCTGTGGTTTTCTCACCCACTGGAATTTAGGATAGTGGAAGAAGGCTTCTATTCCGTACAATAAAGAACGGAAGAAAGAAATTCCTTTCTGGCGAGAAAAAGAAAAGGCAGAAACAGCGTAAAAAAAGGAAAGGGAAAACCAGAAAATAGGCCAGATATACAGAACCACTATTTTTAAAATAGGAAAGGGAAAGAAAAGATATAATATAACCCCACCCAGCCAGATGAGAAGAAAAATAAGGTGGCGACGAGCACTCATAGTTTTTGGTTTTCTGATATTTTGAGACGAGGTTCCTCAATGGCTACCTTGGTATAAGGAGGAATAGAGTGAGTAAGCCAGACATTACCTCCTACTACACTGCCCTTCCCGATTATAGTTTGGCCTCCCAGGATGGTAGCTCCAGCATAGATAGTTACGTTATCTTCAATGGTAGGATGACGCTTAATCCCCCGAATAATTTTACCTCGTTCATCTTTGGGGAAAGATAGAGCCCCCAGTGTCACCCCCTGGTAAATTTTAACATTATTGCCAATTTCACAGGTTTCTCCAATCACCACTCCTGTTCCGTGGTCAATGAAAAAGCTTCGACCGATTTTGGCCCCGGGGTGAATATCTATACCAGTCGCTGAGTGAGCATATTCGGTCATCATTCGAGGTATAAGAGGAATTCCCTGAATAAAAAGCTCGTGAGCCAGGCGATAGATCGAGATAGCCACAAGACAGGGGTAACTGAATATTACCTCATCCAGACTTTTGGCCGCCGGGTCACCGTCAAAGGCAGCTTGAACGTCGTCTTCTAACATCTCGCGCACCGCAGGTAGCTTACCGAAAAATACTTCCGTTTCACGATAGGCTCTTTCTTCCCCCTCCGGTGATTTATCGCCCAGAGAAAAAGCGATTTCTCGGCTCAACTCGCCAAAGATATAGTCTAATTTGCCCCCCACAAAATATTCAGCGTTGAGCCAGGATAGATTGGTTCTTCCTAAATAACCAGGAAAGAGCAATTCCCTCAATTCCTCAGAAATCTCTATCACTTTATCTCGAGAGGGAAAATGCTTGTTCTCTATATTAGTTATTTTTTCTGTCTTCCGGTAGCTTTCCACCAGAGACTTGGCCCATCTTTCGATGGCTATGGGGTGAGAGGGAAACAATTTTTATTCCTCGACTAAAATTGAGCGATGACGTTTTCTATTCTGAAAAACAGACTGGCAGGAACTTCATCATTACGCCCATTTATTCTGATTAAGTTCTCCAGATTTCTCTCTAACTCGTACATCTGGCAGCATTTAAAGCACCACTTCAGGTGTTCTTCGATTTGCCGCCTTTCGCTTTCGGTTAATATTTCATTGTCTAAATACAGATATATCTTACCTAAGACTTCTTTGCAGTCCATCCTTCCTGGTTCTTCCTTTCTGAATCATTTCTCCGGGTGGAAGAGTATTCCCATAGCGACTTTTGCAGCAATCTTCTACCTCGCCACAGACGAGACATAACTGTCCCTATAGGTATATCCAGTATTTCTGCTGCTTCTTTATAGGAGAAGCCCTCCACCAGGACCAAGACCACCACAGCTCTAAACTCTACAGGTAGATCCTCTATAGCTTTAAGAATATCCTCCTTGGTTAAAGTATTTAACAAAGCTTCCTCTGGGGTTATTCCCTCAGCTATAGGTTGGAAAAAAGATTCTTCTTCCATCTCATCTAAGGAAGGAAGCTTTTGCCTGTCTCTTACCCGGTAATAGTTGTTTATAAAAGTGTTGGTTAAGATTCGGAATATCCAGGCTCGAAAATTAGTCCCCTTTTCAAACCGATCAAAGGCAGCAAAAGCTTTGGTCACTGTTTCTTGAACTAAATCTTCAGCGTCTTCTCGGTTACGAGTCATACGCAGAGCAGTACGAAACAGTGCCCCTAATTCAGGATTCAATAACTCTTGAAAATATTTCTTTTCTTCTTCTTTGGTACTCACCATTACCAATCAACCTTTTCAGGAATCCTTTAAAAAATCAGCATTTTTTAAATTTTCCAGCTCTTTGTGAAACTGGATTATTTCGTCAATGGTTATTTGGCCTTTGGGTTTGGCCTTTTTCTTCTTTTTAGTGGTAATCCGTGCTACATCCTCCAGTTTCTCTAAGTTAAAATTAACTTCGCAGAAATCTTTGCAATTGGGACATATATATCTTATGTATCCACTGCCCCGGTAAGCAGGAATTTTATAAATTCCAATTTCTGTTACGTCCTCCAAGGTAATCAACGCCTTACAATTTTTGCACTTTAAAGGAAGCTCCTGCATTTCTTCCTCCTAAACTATTTTTGAATATTTTACCAATATATAGTAAATAATACAAGGAAAATTTTTTCTGGCCTCTGAACATAGCTTTATATAACCCGTTACACAATTTCCCTGAATATTTGCCGGCCTTTTTCTCCCTCAACGTTGGAGTGCTTTTCCTCGAGCGTACGATGTGACGGGGCTTGCAATAGCAGGCTGAGGTGGATTATCCTCAGGAAAAAGGTACAAAAACCCCGCAATTTAGCTCTCTTGCAACTCTCGAGAAGAAGTACCACCTGAGGGGGCTTCCTCTCAGGGGTGGTATTTGATAGAATAGGTTACACTTCCTGATTATAAAAAGAGGGGGGTATTGTTGAGAATAAAAGTTACCTTTCAGTCCGACCGTAAAATATGTCTTCCCACTCATCACAACCACATCATTCAGGGCTTCATATATTCAAATCTGGATCGGGCTCTCTCCAATATGCTTCACAGTGAGGGATACAAGCTGGGCTCAAGAACCTTTAAGCTCTTCACTTTTTCCCGACTTCTGGGAAAAATGAACTATAACCCTCAAGAAGGATTCACTTTCTATCCTCCTGTTTCTCTCCTTATTGCCTCTCCCAAGGTTGATATTTTAGAAAGCCTATCTCACTTTTTAGTGAAAAGGAGGGAGCTGAGTTTAGGAAATAATAAAGTCTGGACGGAAAGCGTCGAAGTCATGATGGAGAAAAAGTTTACCAAGAGAGTGCAGGTTGAAATGCTCTCGCCTGTCGTAACCTATAGCACACTATATACCCAGGAAGGAAAGAAAAAGACCTATTACTACAACCCCCAGGAAAAAGAATTTGGAGAAAAGATTCGAGATAATCTGATAAAAAAATACCTCTTAGTTAATGACTCACCCCTCGATGATAATCTTCAGTTTGACATTGTCCCTCTCCGGGTGAATAAAAATCATGAGAAAATCATTGTTTATAAACAAACTGTCATCCACGGGTGGATGGGACAATACGAGATAACCGGAAACCCTGAGCTTATCAAGGTGAGCTATGATGCTGGCTTGGGGAGTAAAAACTCCTCGGGATTTGGTATGTGGGAAGTGTGGAGAGAGGATTTTCCGGAGCAAAGAATACCATAAGCCAGGAAAGAAATAAAAGCCACCTATGAGGGGGAAGACTATAAGAGGTAAACCCCCTTATAAACCCCGAGAAAAGCAAAAACAAAAGAAAAAAATAAAGATTTACTGAGGGGAAAGCTTCCTCAGTAAAAGCCTCTGGATTCCCGATTGAAGATTTCGGGAATGACGGAAGGGGGGGGATTCCCGACAAAATATTTCGGAAATGACAAAGAGACAATGAGGGGGCAAGCCCCCTTATAACCCCGAACTATAAAGGGGAGAACCCCTTTATAATCCCCCAAAAAAAGGAAAAAATAAAGAATAAAAATTAAAAGATTAAAGGCAAAAAAACTGAGGGAAGCTTTTCTCCCTCAGTTTAGGGGAAAAAGACCCCCTATCACCCCCAAAATCAAAAGACCAAAAACAAAAAACATAAAAAGACAAAAACTACTGGGGGAGACGTTTTTCCTCTCCCAGTGGGACATTATTTCCCAAAAAGTTCTTCTATTAGTTGCTCCTTAGGAATTTTTAAATATTCAGCTATATCTTTTAATATGTTGTTTAATGTGCCCACCTTAAGAGGGCAGTGGTCAGGGATAGTAATGTGGTGTGAATATCCCATAAAATCAGAAGTCAATCTCAAATGGCTCGCTGTCTCTCTTACAACTTTATATCTATTATTTATTAAGTAGTTTTGTGAGCTCCCTACCCGAAATATCTCTTGGATCTTAGGCATAAGTGAATGTTTCTTCTCTTACAATGTGCAAGCGAATAATACGGGGAATATCTTCTTCCTTATCAAAATGGCATTTTATAGCATCCTTAATATTTGCTTTAAGTTCTTCTAACGATTCCCCTTCAGTGAAGATGGAGTAATATAGCGCTTTAGCATTATATCCACCTTCCGGGTCTTCTTCCACCATAAAGATTATTTCTTTAATTTTCATCACCTCTTCCCCCTCGTTTGCTGCATTTATTATAGCTCAATTTACTACCTTGTGGAGAAAAAGGCGGGTACAAAGACTCTATATTACACACTGTTTTATAGAAATACTTAAACGTGGTGTGTAACAGATTTCTGATCAAAAGATAAAAACCTGAAAAACAAAGACTACTGAGGAAGGGAAAACATCTTCCTCAGTGGATGCCTGATAAAAGCGCTCAGGCATGACGAAAAAGGCGTCACCCCTGAACGCCTCCACCATCACCTTGCCCGTCATTCCTGAATGCCTCTATCAGGAATCTAAATAATGGGAGGTGACGCCCCTACAGTTCCAAAAAGAAAGAAAAAAGCAAAAACGTGGATTCCCACCTCCTCGTCACC
>DGDO01000050.1:6108-6253 GCA_002385475.1 Candidatus Sordicultor fermentans
AAGCAAAAACTTGGATTCCCGATTAAAGATTTCGGGAATGACGGCGGGGGGGGGATTCCCGCCTGAATTTCAGGCATGACAAAAAGGGAGGTCGTCACCCCTGAATGGTTCTATCATCCTCATTCGTCACCCCGGCAATTTTTAA
>DGDO01000071.1 GCA_002385475.1 Candidatus Sordicultor fermentans
TTTTTAGCCTGCCCCTGAATGGTTTTGTCATCCCATTGTCTGTCACCCCTGAATGTCTCTGCGAGAGGTCCACAGTATTCAAGAATATTTGGATGCTTGATAAAAGACTTCAGGCATGGCAGAGAAGGCGGGTTTCCCGCTAAATTTCAGGAATGACGGACTCTGAGCTATAATAGGGAAGAAAAACTTCCTCTTATAATTCTCCGAAAGACAATAATATAAAAAAACAAAAAATGTAAAAAAGCAAAAAATGTAAAAAAGCAAAGCCTACGGAGGAAGAAAAGCATCTTTTTCAGTCATGGAAATAGACAGTTTACGACGTAGGTGTAAGACGTAAAAAATAAAGGCAGAATAAAAAACAAAAGTTAGCTGAGGGGAAAACTGAGGAATAAAAAGTATCCCTCACTGAGATGATCCGAATTTTTTACCCAACGTAACCGGCTTTCAAATCTTGAGTGGTTTAGCATGCTTTGCGGGATATTATAAAAAAGGAAAAAAAATAGACGGAAGCAATTTTCTCCTGGTGGTTTTTGACAGAGAGAATAAGCATTTGCTATAATGGTGTGACTCTAAAGTAGAGGTGATATAAAGCTATGAAAAAAGGAATTCATCCCGAATATAAAGAAACTCGAGTAATTTGTGCCTGCGGTAACACTTTTGTTACCCGTTCCACCAGATTCCCTGAAATCAAGGTGGAAATTTGCTCTAAATGCCATCCTTTCTTTACCGGACAACAGAAGTTAGTAGATACTGCAGGGAGAGTAGAGAAATTCCGTAATAAATATGGAGATAATTATTAATTTCGCTTCCTCAGGTAGCTATCTTTTCTAGCTACATCATTCTGCGATGATGAAAGTAACTCTTCTGAGTTATACACCTGATCCTGAGATTACCGTTGCCTTAGCTGCTCGTACTTGTTATAGCAGCAAGCTTCCTCTTGCTATCTCAAAGGAGCGAGCGGAACACCTGATTCGGGAACTCATCGAACGAGGCCATGAATCAGTGTTAGAGCATGCTTCTTTTACTTTTGCCATTGAAGGTATATCACGGGTAACTTCTCATCAACTGGTGAGGCATCGTCTGGCTTCTTATTCTCAACAGAGCCAGCGTTATGTCTCTGTAAAAGAAGCTGATTTTATAATTCCCCCTTCTGTTGTTGAGAATTCAGAGGCTCAAGAACTATTTTGTAAAGCTATAGAGGAAAGTAAAAAAGCTTACCAGGAACTGATAAATTTGGGAATACCTCAAGAAGACGCCCGTTATATGATGGCGCAGGGTATAGCTACTAACCTGGTTCTGTCGGCTAATGCTCGGGAGCTATTGCACATCTTTCGCCTGCGGCTGTGCAATAGAGCTCAGTGGGAAATTCGAGAATTGGCCCAAAAAATGTTAGAATTAGTAAAAGATTTGGCTCCAGCAATTTTTGAATGGGCTGGACCTCCTTGTGTAGAGGGAGAGTGTCGAGAGGGAGAGAATAGTTGTGGAAAACCCTGGAAAAAAAGAGAAAAATAAAGTGAAATTCGATGTAGGAGGACAGGCTCTCATCGAGGGGGTGATGATGCGCAGTCCTTTTCGTTTAGCCACGGCGGTGCGCAAACCTAACGGTGATATTGCATTAGAGGTAAAAGAGCAAAGACCTATTGCTCAGAAATATCCTTTCCTATCCTGGCCTATAATTAGAGGAGTGGTGGGGTTAATTGATTCTTTGGTAGTGGGTATCAAAGCCCTTTCTCACTCTGCTTCGCTGGCACTCGAGGAGGAAGAAGAGAAATTGAGCAGTATGGATATCGGGATTTCTATCCTTTTGGCTCTGGGAATTTTTGCCGGTTTGTTTATAGCTTTGCCTGCCTTTCTTTCTTCTTTAGTTGATCAGTTTATATCTTCTACTTTCGTTTATAACCTGGTGGAGGGATTAATTCGTATAGGGATTTTTTTAGCCTATTTATTATTAATATCCCAGATGAAAGACATCAGACGAGTGTTCGAATATCATGGAGCAGAGCATAAAGCTATTTTTACTTGGGAAAACGGTGAGGAGCTTACTCCAGAAAATGCTCGAAAGTTTACTACCCTTCATCCTCGCTGTGGAACCAACTGGTTAATTATAGTGCTGGTAATCAGTATATTTGTTTTCTCTTTTCTGGGTAGGCCAGGGTTAGTTACGAGGATAGTAAGCAGGGTATTGCTCATTCCTTTAGTAGCAGGTCTGGCTTATGAGGCGATTAAAATTTTGTCCCGGTATCAAGACAATCGCTTAGCTTATATTTTAACTTTGCCCGGTTTACTTCTGCAGCGCATCACCACTCGAGAGCCGGATGATAGTCAGCTGGAGGTGGCTTTTGCTGCTTTGAAAGGGAGTTTAGGGGAGGATAATTATGTGGCGGGAGAAAATAGGAGAGATAGTTAAGGAATATCAAGATTTGACTCAAAAAATAGCCAATCCTCAATCAATGAAGGATATGGCTACTTACCGGAGCTTAACTCAAGCTCTGGCTGAGATAGAGCCTGTAGTCGGGAAGTACGAAGAATATGAGAAAAAAGAAAGAGAGCTGGAAGAGAATCGGGAGCTTCTCCGTGTAGAAAGTGACCTGGAGCTCCGTGCTCTTTTAGAAGAAGAAATAGAGAAGTTAAAAACTTCCCTTCAAGAATTGGAAGAAGAACTCAAAGTAATGCTCATCCCCCGGGACCCCCGAGATGAAAAAAACACCCTGGTGGAAATTCGAGCTGGCACAGGAGGGGAAGAAGCAGCCTTATTTGTAGCTGATCTTTTCCGAATGTACAGTCATTATGCAGAGCGCAATGGTTGGAAAGTAGAAGTAATGAGCTCTAACCCAACGGAGCTGGGGGGATTTAAGGAAATAATATTTGCTGTAGAAGGAAAAGGAGCTTATAGTAAATTTAAATTTGAAAGTGGAGTGCATCGGGTGCAGAGAGTCCCGGTAACTGAGGCAGGAGGGCGTATTCACACCTCTACGGCTACTGTGGCAGTACTTCCGGAAGCTGATGAGGTAGATGTAGAAATCAGGCCGGAAGACATACGGGTAGACGTGTATCGTTCCTCAGGTCCGGGAGGACAAAGCGTCAATACTACTGACTCTGCTGTTCGGGTTACCCATATCCCCACAGGAATGGTAGTAACTTGCCAGGATGAAAAATCCCAGCATAAAAATAAAGCTAAGGCTTTGAGAATTTTGCGTAGCCGTTTACTGGAAATGGAAAGAGAAAGCCAGAAAGAAGAAATAGACCAGGAAAGAAGAATACAAATTGGTAGCGGGGAGCGAAGCGAAAGAATCCGCACTTATAACTTTCCTCAAAATCGGGTTACTGACCACCGAATTAACTTAACTCTTTACCATCTGGAGTCAGTTCTGGAAGGAGAACTGGATGAAATAATTGAGGCTTTAGCGGCAGAAGAAAAAATGAGAACGCTAGAAAAAGTGAGTTAAATGCCCTCAGTTAAAGAGGTGTGGCAAGGCTTAGTAAAAGACTTAAAAGAACACTCTTTTTCTTCTCCTGCGAGAGAGGCTCGCTTGCTTTTAGCCTCTGTTTTAGAAGTAGAGCCTTCTCGAGTTTATCTTTTCTGGGATGAGGAGCTTCCCCCCCCAAAATTAACTCACCTGCACGATATTTTCAAGAAACGCTTGCAAGGCGTTCCCATCCAGTACCTTGCCGGGGAATGGGAATTCTTCTCTCTTCCTTTTCGCTTAAGAAAAGGAGTGTTTATCCCTCGTTTAGATACAGAAAGCTGGGTGGAAGAAGCTATTGTTTACCTTCGCTCCTTACCGGAAGAAAAAATAATGGTTTGCGATATGGGCTGCGGGAGTGGAGTAATTGGCATATCCTGTGCTTTCTGGGTAGAAAACCTCTATTTATATGGAGCAGATATTTTCCCGAAAGCAGTGGAGCTATCAAAGGAAAATGCTCACCTTTTAGGAGTGGAGAAAAGAAGCGTTTTTCTTCTATCTGACCTTTTTTCTGCTTTTCCCCCTGTTAAGTTTGACGTTATTCTTTCTAACCCCCCCTACGTCAGAGAGGAGGACTGGGATTCTCTATCTCCCGAAATTAGACTCTATGAACCTCGGGAGGCACTTCTTGCTGGAGAAGAAGGGCTAGATATGATAGAGAGAGTTTTAAAAGAAGGGGAGTCTTTCTTAAAAGAAGGGGGGTTATTTTTCTTAGAACATGACCCGGAGCAAAAAGAAGCCATACAAAAATTAGCTGATACTCTTTTTCTGGAATATCTACGTTCTATTCCTGACCTTTCAGGGAGAGAAAGAGCCAGTGTAATTCGGAAAAGGAGGAGTAAAAATGAAACTGCTTATAGGTAGCGACCATGGAGGTTTTGAGCTGAAAGAAGACCTCAAGATTTTTATTCAGGAGCTGGGATATGAGGTAAAAGATTACGGGACCTACGATGTTCAATCTTGTGATTATCCTGATGTAGCTTTTCAGGTGGCAGAAGATGTAGCAAAAGGGGAGGGAGAAAGAGGGATTCTGGTCTGCGGAACCGGTATTGGTATGTCCATTGCTGCCAATAAAGTTAAAGGAATAAGGGCTTCACTATGCCATGATACTTTTTCCGCCCGTTTTGCCCGGGAACACAATGATGCCAATATTCTCACCTTAGGAGGAAGGGTAGTGGGGAAGGGCCTGGCTCGGGAAATCGTCCGGATATGGTTAGAGGCTAATTTTACTGGAGAAAGGCATGCTCGCCGGTTGAATAAAATAGAGGAATACGAGAAGAATGAAAGATAGACCGGATTGGGATACCTATTTTATGTCTATTGCTCATCTTGTGAGTACTCGCTCTACCTGCCTGCGCCGCCAGGTAGGGGCAGTTATGGTGAGAGACAAACAAATCTTGACTACCGGGTATAATGGAGTTCCCCGAGGGATAACCCACTGTACCCCGGAGAACTGTTTACGCAGCGTGAAAGATATTCCTTCTGGTCAACAGCAAGAATTGTGTAGAGGATTACACGCTGAGCAGAATGCTATAATACAGGCAGCCTTACATGGAGTAAGCACTAAAGACGCTACTCTGTATTGCACTCACAAACCTTGCATTTTATGTGCTAAAATGCTAATTAACGCTGGAGTAGTGAGGATAGTATATCAAGATTTCTATCCCGATCCTTTAGCTGACGAAATGTTAGAAGAAGCAGGAATAGAAATGTGCATCTGGGAGGGGCGGGTGATATCCCGTTGAAACAGGTTCTGTTTTTTAGTTTTCTATCTTGTATTTCGGCTGTGGTCGTAGTTCCCTTCGTTATCCACTTCAGTGAAAAGAAAAAATGGTTAGATATGCCGGATGGGAAGAGGAAGGTCCACGTTAAACCTGTTCCTCACCTGGGAGGAATTGCTTTATTTCTTGCTTTCTTTTTAGCTGTTTTTTTTCTCTCTCTTCTGGGTTACTTCTCTTTTCCCTTTTACCTTCTGGCAGGAGGGGGAGTTATATTTCTCACCGGTTTAATAGATGACCTTCTATTCCTACCTCCCTGGGGGAAGCTCATAGGACAAACCTTAGGTGCTCTTATCCTTATTGCAGGAGGGGTTACCATTCAGTTTTTTACCCTTCCCTGGGATACAATGATTTATCTGGGCAATTGGGGTTACCCTCTGACATTACTCTGGATAGTAGGGATAACTAACGCTTTAAATCTTATCGATGGTATGGATGGCTTATCCGCTGGTATAGGAGCTATTGCTTCTTTTACCCTGGGAATCATTGCCTGGCAGGAGGGAAGAATAGAGCCAGCGGTTTTATCTTTTCTTCTTACGGGAGCTACTGTTGGATTTTTATTCTACAATTTTCCTCCAGCGAAGATTTTTCTGGGAGATAGTGGTGCACTATTTTTAGGGGGAATGCTGGCTACCATATCGGTGCAGGGAGCAGTTAAAAGTGCTGCTACTTTCACTCTGGCTATTCCCATTTTGATTTTAGGGGTTCCTATTCTGGATACTTTCTTTGCTATTATCAGGAGGAGTAAGAATCACTTACCGGTATCTTCTGCTGATCGGGGACACCTCCATCATCGTCTTTTAGAGCGGGGGTACTCCCCCCGAAGGGTGGTGGTTTTGTTCTATATAATAAGCATCTTTTTGGGGGTAATAGCTATCATTGTTAATACTTTTGTTCGAAATGGTACTTACTCTCTGCTCCTTCTGCTCCTTCTTTTTGCTCTCTTCTGGCGATGGGGGAAGAGCCTGGGAGTGTTTGATATACCAGAAGGGAAAAAAACTGTTGAAAAAAGTTAAAACTTTTTTTGTTCTGGGTACTCGCCCTGAGGTTATAAAGCTGGCTCCAGTTATTTCTTCTCTTTCCCGGGAAAAAGAATTTGAGATTAAAATCGTAAATACCGGTCAACATCGGGATATGGCTGGCTATTTTCTTCAACTTTTTGGACTTTCTCCTCACTATGATTTAGATGTTATGGCTGCTAAACAATCTCTTTTTTATCTTACCTCCCGGATTATAAAAGGGTTAGAGGGAGTTTTCTCTCAAGATAGGCCAGATTTAGTCGTAGTGCAGGGAGACACTACCAGCGCTTTTTGTGGAGCTCTTGCTGCTTTTTACGATAAAATAAACTGCGCTCATGTAGAGGCGGGCTTGCGTACCAGAGAAAAGTACAGTCCTTTCCCGGAAGAGATGAACCGCGTTTTAATCAGCAATCTTGCTGATTTACACTTTGCACCTACTCCTCACTCTCGGAAAAATCTCCTCAAGGAAGGAATAGAGGAGGAAAAAATCTACGTTACCGGTAATACTATCGTGGATGCTCTTTTCCAGGTTTTAGAGAAAAATCTGCCTTTCCAGAATGAAATTCTTCTCCGGGAGATAGGAGAGGAGGAAAATTTAAAAATAATAACAGTCACTGCTCATCGTCGAGAAAATTGGGAAGCAGGGATAGAAGAGGTCGCGAAAGCTCTCCGAACCCTCGGAGAAAGATTACCAGAGATAAAAATTTTTTTTCCTCTTCATCCCAATCCGGTGGTGAGGGATAAAATTATTCCTCTTCTCTCTACCACCTCTCAGGTTTTTCTCTTAGAACCGCTGAATTATTTTGACTTCGTCAAGCTTCTTTCCCGGAGCACTCTTTTAATCAGTGATTCAGGGGGGGTGCAGGAGGAAGCTTCGGCTCTGGGAGTACCAGTTTTAATTACTCGAGACTTTACCGAAAGGCCGGAGATGATAGAGGCGGGTCTCGGGTATCTGGTAGGTTGTAACCAGAATGAAATCGTATCTTTAGCCACCAAGCTTTTGGAGGAAAGAGAAGAAAGGAAGAGCCGGTTGGTTTTTGGTGATGGACAGGCTTCCTCACGGATCGTCCAGATTTTGCGGCGCTTCCTGAAACTGGATTTTTCTCCCTTTGAAGAGTTTACTCCCCGATAGCTTTTTTCTGTTTTCTGAATGGGCTTCCCGGTCCAGTCAAAATCAATCTCAGAAATTTTTCTTTGAGTTTTTAGCCCTTTTCAGCTCTTCTTGCTCTTTTATTACTAAATATTGAGTTATTTCTTTCATTATCTTGTGAGGATGCACCCCCATATTTACTGGATATTCTTGCCTAATCTTTTCTCATTCACTGTCATTGTGCTATCAGCTTTTAGAGATGCATCATAATAATATTGCGGATGTGCCCATTTTCTTATCTTTCTCCGGTCATTTTATTACTAAAGGAATTTCTCCGAGAATTTTTGAAGATGACATTATTACAGAATAGCCACACGAGACAACTTGGAGGTTTGATAAACTCTATGAATATCGTTTATAATTTGCTGCAACAAATGAAAAATCAGAGAAAAATAAACCATCGTCAGAAGTCGATATCAAAAAAGCCAGTCAGGCAAGACTGGGTCTTTGTTCCCTTACGATCTTGTTCTTGTAAACAAGATAAAAACCGTCAAAGAACATCGCTGATATCCTGTTGATAAATACTGATCATTTTCAAATACTAATGGAAATTTAGAGACCGGAAAATCTAAACAGATCCTGTTATGTAGCCGGTTTTTCTACAAGTGTTAACGCAGGAGCCCTGAATGGAGTTAAGGAGCTTCAAAATAATCTCAACATGTCAGAGCGGTTCAGAAAATCTTTGAGCATGCCTGCAAAATTACGGGAGAACACTTAATGCATTAAGGCACGGCCTTGCAACGTGTTTACCAAAAAGTGGAGTCGATTTCATATACATTCAAGAATTATTAGGTCATAAAAATAGTAAGATAAATAACAGAAATTTATACTCAATGTTAGTGCGGAAAGCTCTGGCAAAAAAGTCTTTTAGATGGTTTAAGCCTGAGCAGAAGAGGTCCCTGGTGACAAAATTTATTAAGAAGGGAAAATTCTGGCAATTCAGCCATAATCGGATATAGCCTGGCTCATTGGACGTGGCCCTTCCTGGCCGATTCCGATTATAAGGTAAAAGCAAAAATTGGGGGTGAGAAGATGAAAATTATTGATTTAAACAAAGAAAATAAAGAATTGATAGACCAGGCTGCTACAATTTTATATGAAAGTTTTAAGGATATATCCGAAGCATGGTCGACTATGGAGTTAGCCCTGGGAGAAGTGTATGAATCAATTGGAGAAAATAGGATAAGTAGAATTGCAGTTAATGATGATAAAGTCGTCCTGGGATGGATTGGCGGTAAAAGCATGTATAACGGAAATGTTTGGGAGCTTCATCCGCTTGTAGTTAAGAGAGAGTTCAGGGGTCAAGGTATAGGAAAAGGCCTGGTGAATGACTTAGAAGAGAAGGTCAGGGAACGTGGTGGGTTAACAATTTGGGTAGGAGCTGATGATGAGAATAATTCTACGTCCCTTTCAAATACGAATTTATACGAAAATCTTTATGAAAAAATAGTTAATATTAGGAATTTAAAAAGGCACCCATTTGAATTTTACCAGAAAATTGGTTTTATTATTGTAGGGGTAATGCCAGATGCAAATGGAATAGGAAAACCTGATATTTACATGGCCAAAAAAGTAAGAAAATGAATATTTGCAGGTAGATCAAGAAAGAAACAGGTTACTATCTTTTGTAACCCCGGGTTATACTGCGGAGCACAGCTTCATTCCTACTTCAGGTTTTGGCCTCAAAGAGGGTGAAAAATCAAGCAGGAGTTCTCTTAAATCCACATGACGACTAATATTCGGTGATGTTAGAATTGGTGGATGTTTGGCGAAATAATCTGATTTTTTATGATGAATATGGGAATAACGGCAGAAAATATAAAAATAAGGCATTATCTCCTGGGGCGTTTCTTAGTGAACGATTGTCAGGAAAAGAACTACCGGAGGAGAGGGCTGAGGTGGTGAGAGGGCTATCCATTTTAATAGGAAGAAAGCTCGAACCTATCTGCTTTCCTTGTCAATTTGACATTAATTCTGTTTTCACCTACAATAAGTACACGACAGTTAAAAAAGTTAATATTGATTTTCTTCGCTAATTTAGTGAGGAACCAAAACTTTGAGGAGGTGATTATTATGGTCAAAGCTATTGGTTCCCGGCGCGCAACTTCCCCTCCTAAAACTTACCAGCCTTTAGAAGTCGAAAAACCGTGGGGCAGGTTTATTCAGTACACTTTGAATACTCCCACCACAGTGAAAATACTGGAAATAAACCCGGGAGAGGTTTTAAGCCTCCAATCCCATAATTATAGAGAGGAATTGTGGATACCTCTTACTGATGGAGTAATGGCAGAAATAGACGGAGAGTTGTATTTTCCTGAAGAGTTAGAACCGGTGTTTGTTCCTAAACATTCTAAACACCGTCTCAGTGCCGGAGATAAGAAAGTCAGAGTTTTGGAAATCTCTTTTGGTTATTTTGATGAGGAAGATATAGTCCGGTATGAAGATAAATACGGGCGAACTAAGGACGAGTTAATCGAAGCCCTGGAGCAGAAAGCGAGCAATTGGTAATGCTTAGCTCCCTGCGAATAGGGTTTTTATCCACTTATCCCCCCACTCCCTGTGGGATTGCTACCTTTACTGAAGATTTGGTCCAAGCAATACCTTCTTCTTTTTCTCCAGAAATTATAGCTGTATCTCAGGATGACGAGACTATTTCTTATCCTGAAGAAGTTAAGTTTATAATTCAGAAGGAGAAAAAAGAAGATTATTGGCAAGCAGCGGAATACGCTAACAAAGAATTGGAAGCAGTAAGTATTCAGCACGAATATGGTATCTTTGGAGGAGAAGATGGAGAGATGGTGGTGGAGTTCTTAGACAGGCTGAGAAAACCAGCTATTACTACTTTACATACTGTTCTTTCTCATCCTTCTCCTGGTCAGGTTGCAGTTCTCCAGAAAATAATCCAGAGATCAGAAAAAGTAGTGGTAATGAATAGTTTAGCTATTCCCATTTTAGAGGATAAATATCAGGCACCTTCCCAAAAATTGGTGGTTATCCATCATGGTGCTCCCTCCAGTTATTCCTATGAGAAGGAAGGGCAGAAGTCTGCCCTGGGACTCAGTGATAGAATTGTTTTGTCCACCTTTGGTTTGATTAGCCGGGGAAAGGGGATTGAATATGTTATTCAAGCGCTACCTGAGGTAGTACATAAGTTTCCTCAGGTAGTGTATCTAATAATAGGAGCCACTCATCCCCGGGTTAAAGCGAGAGAGGGAGAGTCATACAGGAATTTTTTAGAGCAATTGGTAAAAGAGCTGAATTTAGAAGAACACGTTATCTTTGTGAACCGTTATCTGAGTAAAGAAGAATTGGTTAAGTATCTGGTGGCTACCGACATTTACCTTACTCCTTATTTAAATTCTCAGCAAATTGTTAGTGGTACTTTAGCTTACGCTATGCGGTTTGGAAAAGTTATCATTTCCACTCCTTACTTATATGCTCAAGAGCTGATCGGAAAAGATAGAGGAATATTGGTAAAATTTGCTGATTCTCAAAGCATTAAAGATGCTCTTTTCAGGGTTTTAGAAAATCCTGCTTATTTTCGCCAAATAGAAAAAAACGCTCAAAAGTTTGGTGCTAAATTAAAATGGACGGAAGTGGGAAGAGATTATGCCCGATTATTTGAAGAAATTATTAATCAAGAAACTGTTTCTTTCTCGGAAAGAAATCAGCCTGATTTCTCAAGTAAATCACTATTAGTCGAAGATTAGCTAAATTTTGAATGGTGAGAGATAAGATAGATATGCATATTTTACAGGAAAAAGCAGTTCTTTCCTCAATCAAGCTGGATCATTTAGCTTCCCTCAGTGACCACTTTGGTCTTTTGCAACATGCTGATTATAAACTTCCCAAATTTGAGTTTGGATATACTACTGACGATAATTGTCGAGGACTCTTAGTGGTTTCTAAATTTTACTCTATTTCCCCTGATCCGCTGGCGAAAAAATTGGCTCAGCGGTATCTGGCTTTCCTTCGTTGGGTTCAAAAGGAAAATGGTCAGTTTCATAATGAAGTTTCTATCGACCGGCGTTTCCTGGATGTAGTTGGTTCAGAAGATTGTCAATGTCGAACCTTCTGGGCTTTATCAGCTACTTTGAATACCGCTATTCCTGTAGACTTCAAATTAGTTATAAGGGAGATGCTGGAAAAATTTCTTCCTACTCTATTTTCTTACTCTTCGCCTCGCCCGGTAGCTTTTTTAATTTTTGGGTTAAAAGAGCTTTCCCGGCAAAGAGAAATCACTTTCCCCAATTTAGATATACCTTCTGCTGTTCGTACTCTGGCAGGAAGATTAGTTGAACAATATGAAAGAAACGCTTCTCCTCAATGGGCCTGGTTTGAAGATATTATGACCTGGGGCAATGCTCTTCTTCCTGGTTCTCTTTTTGTTTCTTATCAACTTTTGGGAGATAAAAAGCTATTAGAAATAGCCAGGGAGAGTTTCGATTTTATGAGCGATCATGTATTTGACCATCAGCTTATATTTCAGCCAGTGGGAAATAGAGGGTGGTTTCCTCGGGGAGGGGAAAAAGCCCAATTTGATCAGCAACCTATTGAGGCCATGTGGATGACTATTACTGGAGAAGAGGCGTTTGAGGCAACTGCTCAACCCCACTATCGGTGTAAAGCTCGGTCTGCCATTGAGTGGTTTTGGGGAAGAAACTGCCATTGTCTTCCTCTTTATGACCCTGAGGACGGATCCTGTGCTGATGGATTAACCCCGGATGGGCTTAATCCCAATCGGGGGGTAGAAAGTACGCTTTCTGCTTTACACAGCCTTCTTTTGGCTAAAGAAAAGGGAATCTTAAACAACAACTAATTCAAATTCAGTGAAATTCTCTTTTTATTTTTTGATAAACTTCTTCTCGATTATTGTAGAAAAGCTGAAAAATTGCCACGTCAGGGCGGCTTTTAATACCTTCCAGAAAAGGGAGGGGAAAAACGGGGATAGTAGCTAAAACTCTTTTTTCACTATTCACTGCCTCTCTCACTGCTTTCTCAAATTCAGGAGAGCAAAGCTCCATCTTTCCAATTTCATCGATGACTATTACTTCACAAGAAGCAAGGGCCTCATTAATTGCTTTTACCCCCACTTTTTCTAAATCTTCAATGTCTGTCTCTTATACACATCT
>DGDO01000081.1 GCA_002385475.1 Candidatus Sordicultor fermentans
GGGGTCCAGAAGTATTTAAAAGCATATGGATGCCTGATAAAAGACTTCAGGCATGACGAAAGAGGGGGATTCCCGCCTGAATTTCAGGCATGACAAAAAGGAAACCTTCGGCTCTTATTCTTCCCCTCGCTCTTCCAGAGAGGAAAAAAGGAGGGTGGGGAGGCTATCGTAGTAAGAAGGCTTAGACTGATAAGAGAGGGGAAAATAATGGTGCCTCTGCGATGGGTTGACACCATCTGCAACCCTCAAAAATTTGCACTATTTAACGATTTGAGTTAAAATAGTAGCAGTCGAAAAGTGCTGACAAGAAAGAGTGGGTCTTCCCACTCTTTCTTGTTTATAAGTTCTTTATACTTGGAAAATCCTTTTAGGGTTGGTAATATGAGCAAAGAAATTTTTGCTGCTATTGAGCAAATAGAAAAAACTAAAGGCATTCCTCGAGAGACACTGAAGGAAGCCATTGAGGCTGCTCTTCTTTCTGCCTATCGGAAGAGCTTTAAAAGCTCCCAGAAGGGGGTTTCGGTTATTCTTGATCCCCAGGATGGTAGCATAAAAGTTTTTGCTCGAAAAACAGTGGTAGATAAATTGAAAGACTCTACCACAGAAATATTAGAAGAAGAAGCTAAAAGACTGGGAATTGATGCCCGGGTGGGAGAAACAGTGGAAATAGAGGTGACTCCCCAGGATTTTGGAAGAATTGCTGCTCAAACAGCTAAACAGGTGATTGTGCAGAGAATAAGAGAAGCAGAAAGAGACTTGATTTATGCCGAGTTTGTGGAAAAACAAGGAGAAATTATAACCGGTATAATCTCTAAAAAAGAAGGTAGCAACATCATTGTGGATTTGGGCAAAACTGAAGGCTTACTTCCTTTTAGTGAGCAAGTTCCTACCGAAAACTACCGGATAGGAGGGAGAATGAAATTCTACATTGTAGAAGTGAAGAAAACCAGCAAGGGTTCTCGAATCGTTCTTTCTCGTACTCATCCTGGTCTGGTGAAAAGGTTGTTTGAGCTCGAAGTTCCAGAAGTACACGATGGTTTAGTAGATATAAAAGCCATCGCCCGGGAACCGGGTGTGAGGAGCAAAGTGGTGGTGGAAAGTCGAAGCGATAAAATAGACCCGGTGGGGTCTTGCATAGGTAACCGCGGCTCTCGAGTGAAGAATATCACTGATGAGTTGAGGGGAGAGAAAATTGATATTATAAGGTGGAGCAATGACCCCCGGCTTCTGATCGCCGAGGCCTTGAGCCCTGCTCGGGTGGTAAAAGTAGAGTTAGACGAGGAAACTGATACTGCCCGGGTTTTTGTGCCCGAAGACCAGCTGTCTTTAGCCATTGGTAAAGATGGGCAAAATGCTCGTCTGGCTGCTCGGGTAACCAGCTGGAGGATTGACATCAAAGGGGAAAAAGACATTGGCCAGGAAGATTCCCATTAGGACATGTATCGGTTGTCGAGAAAGGAAAGAAAAAAAGGCTTTGATTAGATTGGTTAAAGGGGAAGAGGGTATTGAAATAGACCCCACGGGGAAAAAAGCAGGAAGAGGATTTTATCTCTGTCCCCGCAGGGAATGTATAGATAAACTGAACCTTAAAAATCTCTCTCATGCTCTGCGAGTAGAGGTGAGAGAAGAAGAATTAAAGAAACTAAAGGAGGTATTGGGTAGCTATGTAGAATCCCAGGAAAAGGAGGTAAACAATGTCTAAGATAAGAGTTTACAAAGTAGCAGAAAACTTAGGAATGCCCACCAAAGAGGTGGTTGATTTACTTAAAGAGCTGGGAGTAGAAGTTAAAAACCATATGAGCAACGTTGATGAAGAACTGGTCGAGCTATTGCAAGAAGAAATAAGTTATCAAAAAAAGAAAGAAGAAGAAGCTCGAAAAAAACAAGAAAAAACTCTTAGCTTTGATTCCTTACCTACTTTAAGAGAAGTAGCAAAAATATTTAACGAAGAGGTAGAAGAGCTTATACTAGAATTGGCTGATTTAAATATGGTCTTTGGTCCTAAAGACTTTCTCCCTCCTCTTGTGGTGGAAAGACTGGCAAGAGAAAGAGGCTGGTATGTGAAGTGGGAAAAAGACCTGAAAGAATTGACCCACAAAATACTGGATACTAAAACCTATCCTCGCCCTCCGGTGGTTACTATTCTGGGTCACGTTGACCATGGTAAAACCACTCTTCTGGATGCTATCAGAAGCTCTCAGGTGGCAGAGACTGAATTTGGCGGTATCACTCAGAAAATTGGTGCATACCAGGTAGAGATAGATGGGAGAAAAATCACTTTCATCGACACTCCCGGTCATGAAGCATTCACTACCATGCGAGCTCGAGGAGCACAGGCTACCGACATCGCAGTTTTAGTGGTAGCCGCCGACGATGGGGTTATGCCCCAGACCGTGGAAGCTATCCAGCATGCAAAAGCGGCCAACGTTCCCATTATCGTGGCCATTAATAAAATAGATAAAGTAGGAGCCAACCCGGAAAGAGTAAAACAGCAACTTGCTGAATATGACTTAATCCCCGAGGAATGGGGAGGGGAAACTATTTTTGTGAACATTTCTGCTCTTCAGAAAAAAGGAATTTCTGACCTTTTAGATCTGATCCTTTTGCAGGCTGACCTTCTGGAGCTGCAAGCTCGACACACCGGTTATGCCACAGGAGTGGTTATAGAGTCTCGCCTGGATCGAGGAAGAGGCCCGGTTGCTACGGTGATTGTGCAAGAAGGGATATTGAAAGTGGGAGATTATTTTGTAGCAGGAAGCAGCTGGGGAAGGGTGAAGTCATTATTAAATTATCTGGGAAAAACCGTTCGTGAGGCTTATCCCTCTACGCCCGTTGAGGTGGTGGGTTTTTCCGATTTACCACCGGCGGGAACTAAATTGATGGTGGTGGGGGAAGAAAAAATAGCCCATCTCATCGCCGAGCGGAGAAAAGAGAGAGAAAAAGAAAAATTATTGAAGGAATCCAGACCTTATTCTATCTCTCTGGAAGAAATGCTGGCTCCAGAAGAAGGAAAAAGTCGGGAGCTCAATCTAATTTTGAAGGCCGACTTTCAAGGGTCGCTTGAAGCTCTGGAGAAAGCTATTGCTTCTTTAGAGGAAGAAGAAGTAAAAATTAATATTGTGTATCAAGGAGTAGGCAACATCACCGAAACCGATATTATGTTAGCTTCGGCTTCGCAGGGAATAGTTATTGGCTTTAACGTTAGATTGCTAAGTGAGGCAGCTAAAATAGCCAAAAGAGAAGGAGTGGAGGTAAGACTTTATCGGGTCATCTATGAGGTGATTGATGATATAGAAAAAGCCATTAAAGGTCTTATAGAGCCTCGTCTGGTGGAAGAGACGCTGGGTAGAGCAGAAGTTAGAGCGATATTTAAAATACCCCGGGTGGGAGAGATTGCTGGTTCTTATGTGACCCAGGGTAAAATAGAGCGAGGGGCTTTAGCGCGAATTTTGAGAGGGGAAGAAGTCATAAAAGAGGGAGCCAAAATAACCTCTCTCAAGAGATTTAAAGAGGATGTAAGAGAAGTAACTCAAGGATATGAGTGTGGAATAGGTTTAGAAAACTTTGACGATTTCCAGGAAGGGGATATACTGGAGGCTTATGTCATTAAAGAAGAAGAAAAATGAGAGTAGGAGCCTGTCAAATTGATATCTTTATTAATGAGAGCTTTTCTCTTAAAGATAAAAGAAGAGTGGTTAATTCTCTGAAAGAAAGGCTGCGGAATCGGTTTAATGTTTCAGTGATTGAAATTTCTACTAATTCCCGGTGGAGGAAAAGTAGTCTGGGAATCTCCTGTGTGGGAAACGATGAGCGGAGTGTCCAGCTTCTCCTTCAGCAAGTGGTTCAATTTGTAGAAGGAGACGACCGCCTGGAAATCACCAATTTGACCATAGAAATTTATTGAGGATTGGAAAATAAGCGGAAAGCCAGGTGAATCCCGATGAAAGAACAAAGAGTAGAACGGGTAGCAGAATTAATTAAAAGAGAAGTGTCAATTATTTTGTTATCTCGGGTGAGGGACCCTCGCTTGAAGCGATTTACCATCACTCGAGTGAAAGTATCTCAAGACCTGCGGCAAGCCAAGGTATTTATTTATTTTCCCGAAGGGGATAAAGAAGAAAAATACCAGGCACTGCAAAAAGCTACCGGTTTTATAAAAAGTGAATTAGCTCTTCGTCTGAGAATCAAGTTTATGCCCGAAATTGTTTTTGTGATAGATGATACTATGGAAAAAGCTTTTCAGGTAGTAGAACTTCTTAATCAGATGGAAAGGAAAGAAGATGGAAGCGAAAAAGGAGATAATTGAGGCCTTCCAGCTCCATAATCATTTTATAATCATTTCTCATCAGAATATTGATGGAGATGGATTGGGGTCTATGCTTGCCACCTTTTTCTTTTTAAAAGAAGAAGGGAAAGAATCGTTTATGGTTCAAGATGAGGCAATACCTTACTTTTACGAGTTTTTGCCTGGAAAGGAAGAACTGCTGACTCTGGAAGAGTTCTATTCTCTGAATTCTTCTTCTGAGAGAGATGTGGTAATAGTTTTAGATTGTTCCCATCCCGATCGCCTGGGAAGATTAAAAGAGCTATGCAATGGGGCCTCTCTTCTTGTGAATATAGACCATCACCCCGATAACGCTCGTTTTGGAGATATAAACTGGGTAGTCCCCGACTCCCCTTCTTCCACTCTTCTGGTTTACGAGCTAATAAAGGAAGCAGGAGTAAAAATAAGCTCCGATATGGCGATTAACCTTCTTACTGGTTTTGTGACCGATACTGGTGGTTTTCAATTTGTGGATATGGATTCTCGCCTTTTGCAAGTGGTAGAAGATTTGATTAACTCAGGTGCATCTCTTGCCCAGATAATGCGTTATGCTTTTCACTTTCGGAGATTAGAAGCTTTGAAGCTCTTGGGGCGGGCGCTTGACCATCTTTTTTATGATGAAGATTTTCGGTTTTCGGTGATTTATTTAACTAAAGAAGACTTTGAAGCCTGCGGGGCGCAAGAGGAAGATAGTGAGGGAATAGTAGATTATGGGCTTTATATCCCGGGAGCAGAGCTTTCTCTCTTTTTTAAAGAAGTGGAGGATGGGTCTTTTAGGGTGAGTTTGCGCTCTCAAGAAGAAAGGGATATTTTGCCTATCGCTCATTATTTTGGGGGAGGAGGGCATCATAAAGCGGCGGGATTCAAAATCGAAGGCGATTTTCCCCGGGTAAAAGAGGAAGTTTTAAGTGTGGTGAGAAAATTCCTGAGCAATCCCCCATCGCTTACTGAAGAGGTAAAAAAAGAGAGTGCCGGGCGGAATACTTAATGTTTATAAGCCGGTAGGAATGACTTCCTTTGAAATTACAGAACGGGTGGGAAAAATCTTGGGAGAAAAAGCTGGCCACACTGGCACCCTTGACCCTTTCGCCCGAGGGGTAATGGTAGTTTGCTGGGGTAAAGCCACGCGCCTTGCTTCTTTTTTCCAGGCTCTGGATAAAACTTACCGGGCTCGAATCCGTTTTGGTATATCTACCGATACTTATGATGTTACAGGAAAAATAGTAAAAGTTAGAAAAGGCAATTTATCAAAAAAGGAAGGAGAGGAGCTTCTCCTCAAATATCGAGGAGCAATAAAGCAGCAGGTGCCTCCTTTTTCTGCCAGTAAACACCGGGGCAAACCTCGTTATCGGTATGCTCGCCAGGGCAAAACACTCCCTGTGCAGGAAAAAGAAGTAGAGATTTATGATCTGGAGCTCATATCCTGGGAAGAAGGAGAGTGGCCAGAGGCAGAAATTTTAGTTCGCTGCTCCAGTGGAACTTACATCCGCAGTCTGGCTCACGAGTGGGGAGAAGATAGCGGTTTGGGCGCTTACCTTTTTTCTCTTCGTCGGGAAAAAGTAGGCGATTTTTCTCTGGAGCAGAGTGAAGAGATAACAGAAAGGGAAATAGACCGGCAGTTTCTCCTCTCAAAAAGCATTCCCCCCGATCAGGGTTTGTACTGGATTACCTCGGTTCACTTAGAAGAGAAAGAAGCGAAAAGGATAAAACATGGAGGGTTTGTCTTTTCTCCCTGGCAAAAAAAAGGATGGGTTAAGATGTATGAGGGGGATAAATTTTTAGGTCTGGGTAAAATAGAGGATGATGGAGAATTGAGACCCCGGATAATTTTAGGAGAATAGATATGTGGCAGAGAGGAATAAAATCTGCAGAGAATAATATTTTAGCTCTGGGCTTTTTTGATGGAGTTCATCGTGGTCACCAATACCTCTTAGGCGAAGCTTATCGCCTGGCTCAAGAGGAGAAAGCTAAACTGCATATTTTTACTTTTTATCCTCATCCTCGAAACTTTCTCTCTTCAGAAGAGGTCAAGCACATCCTTACTTATCGAGAGAAGTATTGCCTGATACAGGAGCTATTTCCTCAGTCCCTTTTGCAATTTGTGCGTTTTAACAAGAGCTTCCGAGAAATGACAGCTCAGGAGTTTTTAACTCTTGTGGAACAGGAAATTAGACCCCGGGGAGTGGTGGTGGGAGAGAATTTTCGTTTTGGTTTCCAGGCTCAAGGCGACGCTCAGCTTTTGAAAAACCATCTTTCTTTTAGAGGAATAGAAGTAACAGTGGTTCCTTCCCTTCGGGAAGGGGGAGAGCTTATCTCCAGCTCCCGCATTAGATGGCATTTAGAAAGCGGCGATTTACTTTCTGCTAATCGCTTATTAGGTTATTCTTTCTTTCTCGAGGGGCGAGTCCGACGGGGAAAAGGAGTGGGAAGAAAATTGGGATTCCCCACTGCCAATCTTTATCCTCCTTCTTACAAGCTTCTTCCTGCATCTGGAGTGTATACCGGTTACGTTTCCGGAAAAGAGATAGGAGAGAGAAACCCTTCTCTTATTTATGTAGGCCACAGGCCTACGGTAAATTTTTCTCCTCGCCGGCTGGTGGAAGTTTTCATCCCGGAAGTCTCTCGAGAGCTTTATGGAGAAAGGCTGACCATAGAATTCCAGGCTTTCTTGAGAGAAGAAATGGTTTTTCCCTCTCTTTCGGAGCTCAAAAACCAGATTGAGCAAGACTTGGAGGCTTTACGTATCACTACAGAACAATCTGCTATATCCCCTTTCCACCACTGCGAACACGGTGCAGAGAGGAGAACAGGCTACCTTTAGTTAGCTGAGAATCAGGCCTTTGCTGTGCTCTCTATAATAAGAAGAAAACGATGCATAACCATTTTATAGGACTTTTGCTGACCTCATAGCTCTTGTCAAACATTTCTTTACCCATCTTTAATGGTTGTGCTGATGAGCTATCATCTTTCCTGAAGAATGAATTTCAAATTCTTGAGTGCGTACAGTAAGAGAGAATATTTCTCCGCACCCCCCCTCCTTTTCTCTGGCTGTGTTTGGCAATATGAATTTGCAGCGTTTCGGAAGTTAATCCTGACTTTGACAGCTGTAATTTAAAAACGTTGATATATCAAGGAATAAAGAGTCTCTTTTTTGTTTACTCCACTACAGTTTCACTGAGAATAAACTTGGGAATCTTTATCCCTAAAGCTCTAAATATCTGAGCATTATCATTCTCTATGGCAGTCCTTACTAAGAAACATTTATTCCTGTCTATTATCTCTACTGCTCTTATCTCATCTAAGCTTTCCATCACCCTCTCTATGGGTATATTTAGCCCCTTTTCTTTTAACTCATACTGCATCACTCTCAAGATATAGAAGCTCAAGAAACATAACATGATGTGTCCTTGAATTCTTTTAGGAGTCCAGTGGTATACTGGCCGGATATCCAAAGTACTTTTCATACACCGGAAGGATTCCTCTATCTGCCATAGAAGTTTATAGGCTCCAATTACCTCCTCAGGAGTTAATTCCTGGTTAGAAGTGTAATAGCCAAAATACCCATCCCATAAACTGGCTTCTTCTACTTTCTTTTGGTCTATCTCTACTTCCCATTCCTTAAACTTCACATACTTCCGGTAGGAAGGTTTAACTAACTGGCTGCTACTTTTCTCTCCTATTCTTTTTTCTAACTTCTCTACCAGTGCTTTTCTTATCTCCTCGTCTCTTTCTCTTCTTTTTTCACTGTAACCTAAAATTACTCTTTTTCCCTCTACTTCCATTTCCTTTACTCTTAAGTCTTCATTAACTGGTGTGTAGCTATCTCTATCCAGTATCTCATTCTCGTATTTCTTCTTTAGCTTCGGCAGCTTAGCAGATACAATATACTCACAACCAGCTTTCTCTATCTCTTCCAGGGTACTTTTACTCAGTATCCCTTTATCTCCTACCAGAATAACTTTATCTAGAGAGAAATCTCTTTTAAGTTTCTGGATTACTTTTCCTACCGTATGTCCTTCCCAGGTATTACCAGGAAATAGTTCATATCCTAAAGGGATATTATGGTCACTTAAAAC
>DGDO01000063.1 GCA_002385475.1 Candidatus Sordicultor fermentans
AACTATATCTACCGGTATTTTAAGGGTTTTTTCTATTTCTCTTGATAATTCAACGTCATAAAATAAGTTATTTGCCCGGAGATGAGTTTCATCAAGATATATTGCTAATGTATTTGGCAATATGAATTTGCAACATTCCGGAAGTTAATTTTTGCAGCACCTTCAATTCCAGAATTAACAGTTCATAGTAGAATGAGGCAAAGGATAACTTGGTTCGGAAAAGACCAGTAAATGACTGTGATGAACTAAACGGTCAATGATGGCAGATGTCTTATCTCATCATAAAATATTCCATTCCACTTGCTGAATTCCAGGTTTGTAGTAATTTTTATGCTGTACTTTTTAACTTCCGCTGTGTTGCATTTCTATTCTACCAAACACATGCTAAGTCGAAGAGCCAAAGAGATAAGCAAAAACAATCTCTTCCTGCTCATGCTAATGTTTTTACTTTTTGTAAGGTTACTTTCTTTAATACCGGATGCTGAACCATCTTAAACTCCCCTTCATATACAATTTACAAATCTATGACAGCATTCCACTTCCCGCTTAGATTTCTAAAAATATTGAGAAGTCAAGTATGGAGGAGGCATTTTCTTGACAATAGGGGGTGTGCCTCTATACTGGGAAAGACGTCTCTCCCAGTAATTTTTGTCTTTCCTATCCTTTGTATTTTTTGTTTTATTCTTTTTCCGGGTAATAAGGAGATATTTTTCTTTATAGCTCTGGATTCCTGATAGAACCATTCAGGAATGACAACGCGGATAGTGGGTATTTTTGATCTCTTTCTTTTGCCTTTTTCGCTTCTTGGAGATTGTAGGGAGGTTTTTTCCTATAGTCTGGAATAAAAAAAGCCATCGGTTCCGATAAACCTTAGCCTTTGCTTTCTCGCCCTCGCAGGCGAGAAATTTCAGGATGGACTTCCACTCAAAAGCTTTGAGCTTCTTATCTTTCAAACAGAAGCTCTTTTTTCCATCCTCCGGCTTAACTCCTCAGAACCGATGGCAATAATAATATACCACCACTTTTCCATTTCGTCAATAGGGGGGAGAAAAAGTTTTTATAGGTTACAAGAATACCAAGCCATTACACCTTTCTCGCTCTTTTCCCCACAATATCGCTTATCGATGTAGCCGAAAAATAGAGACCGGGTTTTTAGTCCAGGTATTACATCAATTTCAGCACAGCTCACCATGTTTTAAAAATACAGATAGAAATGGTATTATCAGCCATTCTATCTCAACGGGCAAATACAAGTAAAAAGTATAGATCTGTCATCATGAATGACACATTTATACACTCCCTTGCTGTCAACGCGTAGACAAAGAGAGTTTTTTATTGCCACTGTTTATTCACAGAAAAGCATCTCCGGGCAAGAGGCAGTCAGTAGCTTACCCGCGGCCAGCTTAGTGATAAAGTTCGTACCTTGCCAGTGCTCTAATAAACAGGTCTTCCAACCGGCCAATAGTTCCTTTCTTAAAGCACCCATCTGGCCACAAGGCAAATTTTATTATCTTAAATAGTAGCTGGATATTATAAATAAGTTCACTGGCTTTCTTTGTAGGGGAGTAGCTCTAACTCTCCCTGAATCAGTTCTATGAGTATACCATCAGGGTCTTTGAAAAAGGCAATTCTCACTCCCCCTGTGGCATCAAAAGGCTCAAGAGTGAACCTGACACCAGCTTCTTTCAATTTCTTTACCACTTCATCCACGTTATCCACCTTAAAACCAATATGCTTAATCCCTATATCCAGGTCTTTTGCCTCTGTAAGAGGTCTGCCCTTTTCCTTAAAATGAAATAATTCTATGGTGGCTCCTCCGGCATCCAGATACACTATCTTAAAGTCACCGCCATTTTGCTCTAATATGCCCAACACTTTGAATCCCAGAACACGCTGGTAAAAATCTATAGAGCGCTCCAGGTCAGAAACGGTGATGGTAACATGGTCAAAAGCTTTTATCATCTATCATCCTTCCTTTCCATGGGAAATTTTCTTCCAGCCTTCCATTTTCCCGGGGATTTTCCTGACACAGATAGTTTATCCCCAAAAGGAAACAAAGTCTATCCAGAGAAGGATAGTAGAGCAGTGTTCTCTCTCAAATTTATCTTTCATATCCTCAATAGATGAGTTCTGATTTAATTCAGGGCCTTCTGCAGATCTTTCACAAAATGCACCTTACCCCAACGGCTCTCTCTTTTTTATTTTTACGAGGATATAGAGCATAAAGACCACAGGAGTAGCATCCATGCCCCGGGAGAGACTTTGCCTCGCACTTTTAAAAGGAATGATGGCTATTTTCTGGAATTTGAATAATGTTTCCTCATTTCTTCATTTTCAGGAAGACCAAGTACTTCGTCTATTACTTTAACCACCTGGTCATAAGATTTAGTTCGGGGATCCCTTATCAGGAATTCTTCTAAGACTCTTCTATCTCCTGTCAGAAAAGCTTCTAAAGCCCACTCCATTCTTAAAATTCTTGGCATCAGATACATCTTTTTAATTCTTTCCGGAATACCTGGTTCCACCTGGTAAGGATGTATCCCGTCTTTATCTGCGTAAACCGGAATTTCCACCGCAACATCGTCTGGAATCCCTGGAAGCGCTCCTTTGTTAAGCACATTCAAAACAAGGTCAACTTTCTCATTGTTTAATAAAGCATTAACTAACAATATATGCTGCTCTCCACTTTTCTTTTCCGGGTCTAGAATTTTGAATACTTCCTGCGTAAATTCCTCTTTAACTTCATCTTTTGCAAGAGAAACTATTTCATCGTACGTTTCCCGGGATAGCAATTTTGCTTCTGGATTTTCCTGGAAGTATCTCGCCACTTTCTGCATGGTTATCGCAACTTCTGCCTGCCTTTCCTGGTACCACTTCCAGCCTAATTCTGAATCCACTCCTCCCCATGGTTCACCAAACCATTTTTTCTTGGTTTCGAGGTTGTAATGGTATTTCCAGCTTCCGTTCCTTACCGTATCCCCAATGGGTATTTTCCCGTAGAATTCGTACATATCCTTCGCCACAGGAGATAGCTGGTCATCAAATGGATTTGTTGGTTTCCAGCTTGCAAGCTCCTCCTCAAACCATTTATCAATCAGAGGATAGGCATCCTTTCCTTCGTACAAAAATCTGGTCAGCCATATTCCATGGTTTACTCCGGCAACCTGCCAGTCCACTTTATTTTTATCCAATCCCAGAACCTCTATCATGTGGTCCACAGCATGATGACCGTGACATATACCTACCATGTTTATAGGAACATTCCTGGATATTAAATTAGTCAGTTCAAAAACAGGGTTTGCTGCTTGCAAAAGCCAGGCTTTGGGCGAAAGTTTCTCTATCATTTTTGCAACATCATACATAAATTTTAGTTGATTGAAATTACTGATTGTATAATAATCAGAAACCATATTAAATTCCTGAGAATCTATCCCTCTATAATAACCATATTTCTCAGAAATTCGCCTGACTTTTTCAAAATAACTATGTCCGCCAACCAGCGCTGTATTAACAACAAAAGATGAATTCCTTATCGCATCCTCCACACTGGTAGTGGTTTCAAATTCCAAATCAACTCCCAGCTCTTCAGCATATTTTTTAGCTAATACATACACTGCGTTCAACCTGCTCTCATCAATATCCATAAAGGATACAAGACTACCGGCTAACTCCTTTGTTTTACAAAGATCTCCTACCAATCTCAGAGAAAACGCTGCACTTCCTGCCCCAATAATGCTTAATTTGGTGGCTGCCATTATCACCATACCTCCTTAAAGTTGACTTTTAGCTAACTTTATAAATTCCGGAATCCAGAAGCAAATCCAGCAAAAACAATTTAAAAGACTCTTCACCTAAAATGCACATTGGACGATAAAAAGCTTATAGCAAATTATAGCCCTCCAGGATAAATAACCTGCTTTTATTCTGCAGTAACAGGAAAAATTAGAGAAGCATATCCCACTACTTCTTGATAGTCACCACTTACCTTTCCACTATGGGAGTAAAAGAGCAGTTTTCCTTCCTCCTGTGAACGCCTTTTATGATACTCCATCAAAGCAGCAATCCCTGCCGGGCCACAGATGCTTATATTTTCCCTCCTTATCACCCTATAGAACTCCTCGCTCTGCAAAGAAACAATACAGGATATAGCATGGCTATCTTTTGCTTCTGCTACCCGGGCTGGCTCATAATGAGAAAAATCACTACTGGCCACTACCGCTATTTTACGCTTCCGGGATAGCTCTTGCACAGCTTGACTTATTTCTAAAGCTACTTCCAAAGTTTGATCCCAAACAGTAACGGGTACAATTTGAAAGGGATAAGGAAGAAAATATTGCAAAAATGGAATCTGGACTTCCACAGAATGCTCCAGTTGATGAGCCCGGGAATCGGGAGAAAAAAGAGGATAATGAGAAGCAAGGAATTCCACCGCTTCCAGATCTACCGCTACTTCTCCCAGAGGTGTTTCCCAGAAATCGGCATCACTTAAAGCTACTCTTTTACCTGCTCCTCGATGGTTGGGCCCAATTATAACTATGGTATCCACCGGAGAAGCCAGAGAAAGAGAGTAAAACGACCAGCAAGCCACTGCTCCAGAATAGATGTAGCCTGCATGGGGACTGACTACTCCACTTACCTCTTTCCATTTTGTTAGCTCCTCTTCCTTTCCATGAGGACCTGCTTCAGAGTAAAAAAGCTCTTTAATCATCTGGCGGAGCTCCCTCTCCCGACCGGGATAGAAATACCCCGCTACCGCCGCTTTTCTAACCATCTCTACCACCCTCTATAATGTCCTTTTCTCAAACGAGAAAATACCATAATCAAAAACAAGAGAATGATTGCCAGAATGAGAATGAAAAGATTGGAGCCTCCCAGAAGGAGGAAGGAAGTCCAGAGATAAAGGAAAAGAGAATGACTGTTACCACTCTGCCAGGACTTACGGAAAAACTCCTGGGCTTCTTTTAATTTTCCTTCTTCCCGCAGATGGACACCTTTCTCGTAGTAAAGCTCTCCCAAAGTTTTCTTCCAGTAATCCCGATTTGCACTATCATTCAGAAATAAGTCCTCTGCTTGATAAATTGCCCTATCTAAGTCTCCTCTTTTTCGGAAGAACTCCAGTAGCAGACGAGCTACCTCGGGGTCTTCTCTTTCTTCGGGAGAAAGTCTCTCCATCACTTGCATGAATTTCTGACTTTCTCCTTCTTCCAGCAAAGAAGCTAAATGCAATTTAGGGTTGATTAAAAAGTTAACATCAATAACCTGCAGACGATTATTGCCAGCATCAGCTATCCATAATTTGCCATCTTTGTCTATCCAGAGACCTTCAGGAAAGGAGAACTCTCCCTCACCCCGCCCTTCCTCTCCCATTATCTCCTGGAGAACTCCCTCCCGGTTATATACTTTTATGCGGTGATTGCGATAATCAGAAATAAATACCCAGTTTCCTTGAATGAATAAATAGCGAGGTTGATTGAAGTCTTCTTCCCCTTCTCCTCCCTGACCAAAACGGAAGAGGAAATTACCCTTTTCGTCAAACACTTTTATGCAGTGATGTTGAGTATCTACCACCCAGATATGACCATCTCCATCTACTGCCACCCCTCGAGGATAATAAAACTCATCATTCCCCATACCTTCCTTCCCAAAGGTGAAAAGCTCCTCCCCTTCTGGACTGAAAACCACTATTCGAGATTTACCGGTATCAGCCACGTATATTTTCCCCTCTTCATCTATCCAGATACCCCGGGGCTCTTGTAGAGGAGTTTTAGCTTTCAAAAAACCAGAGGTAGAGAAATCATCACTATTTATAACTCTCACTTGATTGGCTTTTTGCTCTACAATGTAGATTCTATTCCGTTGTTCATCTTTTCCCAGGCCTGCCGGACTATTCAATCCGGTTAAAGCTTTCTGTATCTGTCCATCCGGGGTTAAAGAAAGAAATCTGTTATTCCCCCAATCATTAACTAAAATTAACTGATTCCGGTCATCTACCAGAATACCCACTGGATAATCTAAAAAAGGCAACTCTCCCCCCACTTCTTCAATTATCTTTTCTACTTCCCAGGAAGCTCCCTCTGCCACAGAAAAAATAATCAATAGAAACATAAACGCTAAAAAAGCTTCTCTACTGAACTTCATCACTCAATAATACCTCCATTTCCTCCCTGATCTTCTTCTCTACTTCTTCCACACTCCAACCTTTAACTTCAAAAGGAGGAGAAAAGGTCACCTGGATGGGGAAAGGACGGGGTATCTTCTTATCTCGGGGCAGGCTTTCATAAGTCCCCCGGATACCGGCTACCACCACTGGCACTTCAGCGCGAAGAAGAAGCTTCAGGGCTCCTCTCTGGAAAGTTCCCAGTTCCCCCTGATTACGAGTTCCTTCGGGGAAAAGACCTACTACTTTTCCCTCTTTAAGAAGAGAAAAAATCCTTTTCACTGCTTCCTTATCTCCTTCTCCCCGGTGAAGAGGAAAAGCTCCTAAACGCCGTAAGAAAAAGGAGACTAAAGGGTTACGGAAAAGTTCCTCTTTAGCTACAAAATGTACTCTCCGAGAAGAGGCACATCCCAGCACAATGGGGTCAAGATTGCTGGAATGGTTAGCCACCAAAATACAAGGCCCCTGCCTGGGAATATGATTTACCCCTTTCACTCGAAAAGAGAAAAAAACCTTCAACAAGAAAATGGCTAAATACTTACATATATAATATATCATTTCTCTTCCTATTTTACTCCCTTTCCTCTGTGAGGTTCTACTCCAATTTTAGAGAAAAATTCGGGGTATCAAAAGGTTCTGCATCAAAAACCGGATATACTGAATACTAAACTAAATTCCACCAAACAAGCTAAGACTTGAATCCATAACTTTTCCATTTTACCTTATCAAAATAAAACAGATATAAAAAAGAATAGCAAATAAAAGCCCCACAAGCAACAATCAGAAATGAGGTTTCCAGAGAGAACTCCCCCTTCACAACCCCCCAAAGACAAAAAACAAAGACTTAAATAAAAGTAACCTACTGAGGAAAAAAGTGTCTCTCAGTGGATTCCCAATTGAGGATTTCAGAAATGGTGAAAAAGGAGACATTATTCCTGAATGGTTCTGTCATCCTTTTGTCGTCACCCCTGAGTGCCTCTATTGCCCCTTATCCGTCACCCCTGAGTGTTTCTACGAGGGGTCCACAGTATTTAAAA
>DGDO01000134.1 GCA_002385475.1 Candidatus Sordicultor fermentans
TTTATCTTCAGAACTTATGGGTTTCTTTTTCTGGATTTCGGGCCACAACTCGTCTCCGTTCTGAATTGTATCAGCATCTTTATTTTCTTCCTGCTTCTTTTTTCCGCGATAATCCTGCAGGAGAGGTAGTGTCTCGCCTCACCAATGATGTGGCAATTTTACAGAATCTTTTTTCTAATACTTTTGTTAACCTGTTTATGGACTTTTTTATTTTTTCTGGCTCTATAATTTTGTTGTTTCTTATCCACTGGAAGCTGGCTCTGTTTTCAGTAGCGGTTTTACCTCTGGTGGGTTTTAGCGTAGAGTACCTGGGAAAAAAAGTTAAGGGAGTTTCTCATCTCTTGCAAAAGAGAGTGGCATCATTGGCTTCTCTAGTAGAGAGAGCAATGGCGGGAATGAAGATTTTTCAATCTTATATGACTGGCAATTATGAAATCGAAAAATTCGAAGCAGAAAATGAGGCCAGCTTTGATCTGGCCATGGAGCAAGTTCGAGCTAAGGCATTACTTACCCCTCTGGTAGAATTGGTCTCTGCTTGTGGTGTTACCGCTGTTTTATTGTATGGTGGAAGAGAGGTTATTCAAGGTTACCTTACTACCGGTGAGTTAATAGCCTTTCTGGGATATTTACTTACTGCTTCCACCCCTCTCTCACGTTTTTCCAGCAGCTTCCAGGTTCTTCAGCAGAGTTTGGCTTCTGCTGAACGACTCTTTGATTTTCTAGATCTTCCTTTGTGGGGTAAAGAGATGGAAGGACAAAAAGAAATAACTTCTTTGCAAGAAGGGATAAAATTCAAGAATGTTTCTTTTTCTTACCAGGAAGAAAAAGTACTGGAAAATTTTAATCTAGAAATAAAAAAAGGAGAAAAAGTGGGGATAGTGGGACGAAGCGGAGCGGGAAAGAGTACGTTAATTAACTTACTTCTCCGTTTTTATGACCCGGATGAGGGGAGCATAGAAATTGATGGTGTTGATATTCGAGAATTGACTTTTTCCTCGTTGAGAAGCTTGATGGGGGTAGTATTACAGGACACTCTGATTTTAGGGGGAACGATAAGAGAAAACATCCTATATGGAAACTTAGATGCCACCTCAGAAGAGGTTCACCTTGCTTCTGTTAGAGCTCACGCTCATGAATTTATTGTCCATCTAGAAAAAGGTTATGACACTGAAGTGGGAGAAGGAGGAGCTCGCTTCTCCGGAGGGCAAAAACAGAGAATTGCCATTGCTCGAGCTTTGCTAAAAGATCCTCCTATTTTAATTTTTGATGAGGCTACCTCTAACCTGGATCCTGAATCGGAGAAATATATTTTAGATACCATTGCCAACATTGAGGAAGATAAGATAGTAATAGTAGTGGCTCATTCCTTGAGTATGGTAAAAGATTTAGACCGGATTATTGTTATTGAAGATGGAAGAGTTAGAGGTGACGGAACACACGAAGAGCTTTTACAATCTAATCTTTATTATCGACGTCTTTTTGGTGTAGAGACTTTTGATAAAGCTCTCTGATTTTCCAAAGGGAAGGGCGATACTCAGGACTCTGGTAGTCGGGATAAGTATAAGGGAAAGGCCGAAAGTCTCCTTTTTCCCATTTAATAGTGGCTTCAGCGTATATACCTCTGCAGAGATAGACGCGGTGAGAGAAATTTTTAGTACTGGCCAGCACAATTTTACCCCCGTCAAAGTAACCGGGATCTAAATTGATTCTTCGTTCTTTCTTTCCTTCCTGAGTAGTTTTTTCTATCTCGTTGGTGGCAACTTTTATGTCGGCTAATTCTCCTGGGTCAATCAAGGGTTTGAAGACTATAAATACTCTTTTCAAGTTTTCTCCAATATTTCGGTAATAGTCAGTGTAAGTGAAAGGAATCTCCTCACTAATCCACTCAATTTCTCCCCATCGTTTTTCAAGCTGGGGTAAAATATCTTCTAATATGTTTCTTTCTTCATAAAGAACAGCGATGAATAACTTTACCGGCCGAGGATTTCTGATCTCTCCCATTTTGTTTTTACCTTTTTTATTTTATCCTATTATATAGGAGGGAAAAAATTTACGCGTTGTATTGTACCATATATTATAGTGTTCCGTAAAACCTGTTAAATTACTCAAATTTTAAAAGCAAGGTTACATCGGAGGTTAAAAACTCGGGATTGCCCCAGAACTATAAGAGTTAAATCTCCTATCACCCCGGAAAAGAAAAACATAAAAATTAGAAAACCCAAAAGACCAACGTTAAGTAGATGCAGGTTGTAATGGGTTCCATACCATAGTTAACCATAAAAGAACATGATTTTTAAAGGTAAATTTTTTTTTGACCTTACTTGACAAAAGCTCAAAATGGTGGTTTAATTTGATAGTCGAAGAAGGTAAAAAATTGACATTACATTTGACATTACAGAAGAAAGGGGGGCAGCGATCTTGACGAAAGAAAAAGAAATGCTTAAAGAGGCCGAAGAGACTAATGAAAACAGAGAACTGGAAGAAAGTGGTCTCTCTGAAATAGAAGAATTACGTTCTTTGGTAGAAAAACAGAAGAAAATAATAGAAGAAAAAGAAAAGGCAATTAAAGATTATCTTAATGATTTGAAAAGATTGAAAGCCGATTTTGATAATTTTCGCAAAAGAGAAACCCTCTTCCGACAAGATTTTGTAAAAAAGGCCAATCGAGACCTTATATTCAAACTTTTGCCTATCTTAGATGATATGGAGAGAGCTATACGAGAAGCAAAAGCCAAAGAGATAGATGAAGCTATAGTTCAGGGAATAGAATTAATTTATCGTAAGTTTTTAACTATTCTGGGAGAAGAAGGAGTTAAACCCATTGAAACCGAAGGACAAAAGTTTGATCCTAAATATCACGAAGCAATCGCTACGGTATGCCTTCCCGATCATGATGATTATGAAATAGTAGAGGAGACACGCCGTGGCTATTTTTACCAGGACGAAGTTTTACGTCCTGCTCAAGTAAGAGTAAATAGGATTTCTAAAGATTTTATGGCCTAAGGAGGATGATAGAATATGGCTAAAGTGATTGGTATAGATTTAGGTACTACTAACTCAGTAGCGGCATACCTGGAAGGAGGACAAGCAGTAATTATTCCTAACAAAGAAGGATCTCGCCTTACTCCTTCGGTGGTAGCCTTTACTAAAAACGGCGAAATATTAGTGGGGCAGTTAGCCAGAAGACAGGCTATAACTAACCCCAAAAATACCATATATTCCATTAAGCGGTTAATGGGGCGTCGTTACGATGACCCAGAGGTGGAAAGAGCACGTAAAGTTCTACCTTATGAAATTGTTCCTGGCGAATATGGTGAGGCGTGTATTAAAGTAGGAGACCGGGTTTACACCCCTCCTGAGATTTCTGCTATGATTTTGCGGAAGATCAAGGAAGATGCTGAGGAATATCTGGGAGAAAAAATTACTGAAGCAGTGATAACTGTACCTGCTTACTTTAATGATAGCCAGAGACAGGCTACCAAAGATGCAGGGAAGATTGCTGGTCTGGATGTAAAAAGGATTATTAACGAACCTACCGCTGCTGCTCTGGCTTATGGCTTGGGTAGGGATAAGGAAGAAGTAATTGCCGTTTACGATTTAGGTGGAGGAACTTTCGATATCTCTATTCTAGAAATTGGAGAAGGAGTGTTCGAAGTAAAGTCCACCGCTGGAGATACTTTCTTAGGTGGGGATGACTTTGACCGAAGGATAATGGACTACATTATTGATGAATTCAGAAAAGATCAAGGTATTGATTTACGAGGAGACCAGATGGCTCTCCAGAGGTTAAAAGAAGCAGCAGAAAAAGCAAAGTGTGAGCTTTCTACTGCTTTGCAGACCGAGATAAACTTACCTTTTATTACCGCTGATGCCAGTGGCCCTAGGCATCTGGTAATGACTCTAACTCGAGCGAAATTAGAGCAATTGACTATAGATCTTATTGAGAGAACCATTGGTCCTTGTGAGCGGGCTTTACAAGATGCGGGCCTGAAGCCAGAGGATATAAATGCTGTAGTTTTAGTAGGTGGAATGACTCGTATGCCTAAAGTGCAGGAAATAGTGGAGAGAATATTCAAGAAAGAACCTCGAAGAGGAGTCAACCCTGATGAAGTAGTAGCAGTAGGAGCAGCTATTCAGGCAGGAGTGCTAGGAGGAGAGGTAAAGGACGTACTTCTTCTGGATGTCACTCCTCTTTCTTTAGGGATTGAGACTTTAGGAGGAGTGTTTACTAAAATAATTGAGCGCAATACCACTATTCCTGTTTCTAAAAGCCAGATTTTCACTACTGCTGCAGACAACCAGACTACAGTAGAGGTTCACGTCTTGCAGGGAGAACGTCCTATGGCGCGGGACAATGTCTCTCTGGGCAGATTCCAGTTGACTGGTATTCCTCCTGCCCCACGAGGCGTACCTCAGATTGAAGTAAAATTTGATATCGATGCTGATGGTATTTTGCACGTCTCAGCTAAAGACCTGGCTACTAACAAAGAACAGACTATTACCATTAAAGCCTCGAGCGGTCTTTCTAAAGAGGATATTGACCGAATGATTAGAGAAGCAGAACTCCATGCTGAAGAAGACCGTCGTAGACAAGAAGAAGTTGAAGTTCGCAATCAGGCTGATAATCTGATTTACACCGTAGAGAAAAACCTGCGGGAATCAGGAGACAAACTATCTTCTGAAACCAGGGCTCAAGTAGAGAACGCTCTCAATGCTTTAAGGGAAGCCATGAATAAAGATGATATAGCCGATATCAGAAGAAAAATGGACGATTTGCAAAATGCTTCTCACGCCATGGCGCAGGAGCTCTATCAAAAGACTGCTCAATCGGAAGCTTCTGCTTCCAGCCAGGCTGGTAGCTCAAACGAAACTACTCAAGATGAAAATGTCGTCGACGCCGATTACCGAGTAGTGGATGACGATAATAAGTAATATGAGGGGGTTCACCCCCCCTCATATTACTTAACGAGGACGTTTGGCAGGTTCCCGGATTTTTAAGGGTTCCTGCTTTCATTTGCTTTTTTGCTAAGGGGTATTTGAGTTTGATATCAGGTGAAATTCTCCAGAATGCTAATCCATCTCGAGGACACCTTGTTTTGTATATTCAATTTTTCCTTAATTACGATACGTTCCTTCGCTGTATTTAGCTTATGTGTTTGATCTACCATCTTTCGCGCAGTTTATCCCCGCCAATCTTGCTGTCAGAATGCCCCCATGTATAGACAAGACATTTTCTTGCACGACTGCCATGGCAGCTACCAGCTCCAAACGACCAGGTATGTTTGTGTATTTGGTAGAATAGAAATGCAGCACAGCGGAAGTTAAAAAGTACAGCAGGAAATAGAAGAACCTCCATTGTCAGCACCCTTAAAAATACATTACCCTTTCAGGTGTGAAATCTAAAGGGGGTAAAGAAAGGAATGCTAACAATGGAGCAAATATATCAGATTTGAATATGCTAAGTAGAAAAGTGGTTCTGAAATTTTTGTAGATTGCTCCCTAGAGCTCATTTACAGAGGTAGAAAAATAGCCCCCCTATCAGGGCTAAAGCAGTGCTCCAGAGAGTTCCTATGAGGTAATATTCGGCAAATGATTTGTTATTCAATTCTTGATATCGAGTTAATGACTTAGCCATCAAGACAAAAGCTATCCCGGTAACTGCCTGATAGAGAATAAAAGTCAAGATGATGGTTCTTTCTAAAATGCCTATATATCTTCCCATCCCGGTTATTTCATATTTTCTCACTTCCTGGGGTAGAGAACGCATTGCTTTTCCTATAAATATAGCTCCACCAAAGACCACATAGAGATATACATTACCTACCACCATTACACTGGTTAGTTTTTCTATCCGGGCTGGTGTCATTATCTCAGAGTAAAAACCAGAGGAAGATAGGTGGGAGAAGTGGCATAGCCATTGCCAGGCGAGGAGAATAAAAATTAAGTGAGATAGCTGGTCTAATACAAAGCCCAGAGGATTGCTATCTATTTTGTGGGGAGGAGTAAGGTGGTAGCCAATCCAGTCTATCACTAAGTGGGTAAAAGCAAGGCCCAGGAGAACTCCTCCCGCTTGCCAGGAAATAAAAGGGTATAAAAACAGGACTGAAAGTCCCCAGACAATAAAGAAGTGAGAAATATAGGTGGTCCATCGTCTTGTTACTTTGTTCTCTATCATTTTGTTGCTCTGCAAAACGAAATCAGCCACACCATGGGAAAAAAGTAATAGCTCCAGTATTAGCCACTTACTGGAGAGCTCCATTCAATTTTCCTCCTCATTATCAGCGGAAAATTTTGAGCTTATCAGGTTATGAATGTGCTTTTCCGCCTCAGAAAAGACTTTCCAATGAGCAGCCTGACAACGTTTGGCTACATTTTGCGGTCTCACTTTCAGAACCTGCGCTGCTTTTTGATAGGTCCCCATTTGTTCATAAGTATGGATAGCTTCCCACTGACCATCTGTCCAGCGGTTACTTATTACATCCATTAAAGCCAGAATAACGTTCAGATTATAATCGAAGTTTTCTTCGAGAGAATTAATGAAGGTAGCGGGTTGACGAGAAATTTTTATTTCCTCCAGTGCTTTTCTGGCTCGATGAAAAGAACTGCCATCCATATTCCAGGGGTTATTTCTATCTATTTCTGTAGTGATATCTCCTATTCCTATTCCCACCCTGACCTGAACTGGTCTTAGATAAAAACGTAAGTATCTAACCATCATTATGGCCTTCTGAGGGGGAAAAACCACTCCCTGAATTTCATCTCCTCTCAGGAGGCAAAATTTAGAGGCAATAAACGTCTTTCTGGCTATATTAAGTTCGGAAATGGCCTGTTCTATTTGCTCTCTGGAAAAACCCCGGTCTTTTAATTTTCGAGAGCCAATTATATCGGCAGTTAAGACAGCAAATTTCCTCTCTGGAGAAGACACTTACTGATTCCTTTTCACCCGACTAAGGGTTATATTTTTATTTCACCTTTTGGAAGGTGAGAATTTCACTTGTTTGATTATATCACAGAACAATAAGGAAAAAAGAGCCTATCCTTCTATGATCGAGAAGTTTTTACTCTCTCAGTACATCTTTTATTCCACACCGTATGTTGTTCTGCATCTTTCCGACGAATTATTTTAATTTCTTAATTATTTGTACTTTTATCTTGTGCCGCAGGTTGCTCACCAGTTAGTGAGTTCCACTATTTTCTTCTCATTTCTCATTGTCCAAGCACTACTTCCACCGTATTTTCCGAGCCCTCTGGCGCGAAAGGAATCACCACCCGGCCATTATCCAGAAGCACAGTCTCGTTATTTACTGTACAGGACCTAACACCTTCTGATACGTGAGACGGATTGTGTACGGTAATCGTGTACCACGCTCCTCTTGTCTTTTTCCTTACGGTGTAGATCTTCCACTCAAAAGGAATACAAGGATCGATTATTAAACCCTGATGCGAAACTCTCACCCCCAGGATATATTGGGTAGCTGCCTGATACATCCAGCTCGCTGTTCCAGTGAGCCAGCTATTTCTACCCAACCCAAACTGAGGGTGCTCGTCACCCAGGATATTTTGGCAGAATACATAGGGCTCTACTTCATAAATATCGATGATCTCGTTTTTCTTGATGGGATTGATTTCGCTGAAGTACTGATAAGCTCTCTCTCCATTTCTCATCATACATTCAGCTATTATTACCCACGGATTGGCATGAAGGAAGATTCCTCCGTTCTCTTTTGCACCAGGGGGATAAGTAGTAACTCCACCGATATTCGGATCGTAATGGTCATATCCTGGTGTGCTGAGCTTTATTCCGTACTCGGTATGAAGATAGGTGTATACCGCATCTAGAGCTTTATTGGCCCTTTCCAGAGGAGCATTATTCGAAATTACTGCCCATGACTGGGCATTGGTAAAAATCTTTCCCTTAGTATTTTGCTTGGAACCCAGAGGAGTACCATCATAGTCAAAATATCGCAAATACCACTCACCATCCCATCCTACTTCATTTACTCGCTTTTTCATTTCCTCAGCGTAGGCCTGGTGTTTCTTAACTTTTTCTTCTTCTCCCAAATACTCCATAAGCTCACAGAGATCTCTGCATGCCTTACTGAACTGATGGGCAATGAAAAATGACTCCGCACCGTTTCTGAGATTTATTGTGTCGTTCCAGTCTGCAAAGCCCAGAAGGGGTATTCCGTGAGCACCTACATTGTTCCATGTAAACTCTACAGCTCGCTCCAGGTGTTCCAGAACAGTAACTACCTCTAAGGGTTTGCCATCTTCGCCCTTCTCGTAAAAGGGTATTTTCTCCTCTAAGAAAGTGTAATCACCGGTCTCTGTGAGGTAATGACATACAGCAAAAACTAACCACAGATGGTCATCTCCATAATATTTGGGCCTATCTTTCATTTCTTGTGCATCGCCTATGGTAGCCTCCATAGTTTGGGGGTTGAACTGGTGCATCGCTGAACCATTTTGTTTTTGAATTGAAAGGAGTTTTCTGAGTAGATTCTTAGCCCGCTCGGGAGCTCCAGAGACCACAGCCATTACGTCCTGACTGGAATCTCTCATGCCAATGCCTCGCTCTCCGTATCCTAACTGGTAGTACGAAAGATATCTGGACCAATTAAGGGTAATAAAACACTGTCGGGGATTGTGGGTATTGACCAGTAGATTAAACTCTCTATCCGGAGTTTCCACCTGGCATACGTTCAGGTAATTTTCCCAGAAATACTCCATCTGGGAAAGAGCAGCATCCACTTCTTCTGGTTTTCGAAAGCGCTCAATGGCCGGTATCGCTTTTTCTACAGACTCTGCTTGTCCCAGCTGGATAATGAGTCTTCGTTCTTCTCCGGGCTGGAGAGTGCCAAGGTGGTGTATTAAAGCTCCAATGTTATCTCCCCGTAACGGTTCGAAATTACTCAATTCTTTTTGTTTGAGAGCAAGTGGAGATGTCCACATTCCATATTCATTAGCTCCCAGGAAGCGCTTTCTATCAGTCTCAAAAGAAGAAACTGGCCAGTTAGAAGTAAGGAAATTTTCTGCTCTCCCTATTTGCATGAAGGCACATTGTCTGAGAATAAGTAAGCTTCCCGGGTTTCCTATGGCTTTACTTGTCATAGTTTGGGGAACCCAATCTGCATTAGTAAGCTGTTTGAGTGCATCAAAATGGGAGTATTCCACTACAGGTATTATATCTAATTCATCTATGGGGTCTTTTCCTATGTTTTTGATCCTTACATCTTGTAACACTACGCTTTCCCCCTCCGGCACAAACACCGTTATTTCTGAGCGGAGCCCTTCACATTCCATAATAAAACGAGAGTATCCCAGCCCTACTCGACACTCGTAAAGATCGTATAAATGTAAAGTGGGCACATAATAGGGAGAATAGAGGAAATTTCGATTAGCTTTCCTTCTTCTAACATAAATAGTGGATCCCCTAAACTCCGAGGCAGGAAGTTGAGTGATATATTTAGTGATCCGGTTAAGTGCAGGATCGCCTTTGCAGATGAGCATTCCCCCGGTGTGATCCACAAAACCACCAAAGTCAATAGTCCCTACATAATTAATCCACTTTACAGGAGTGTGAGGGTTAGTAATCACGTATTCCCTTCCTTCAAAGTGACCGTATTGCATAATTACACCTCCCTAAAATATTTTTTACCAGTGACGAACTCCTGGTAGCATTGGCTCTCCTTTGAGGTTCTCTTTCTACCAGGGTAATCGTAGTAGATGATGCCGAGTTGCTTGGTATAGCTAAAGGCTCACTCAATCTGGAGAGGTATCTAAAATATTGAATCCCCGTTCATCTGTGGCAAGATTCTCTTCTGCTTGATAGCTACTGTATCTGTGTCTTTCCAGTATATAATAATTGATACAACCCGCCAACCATGATCTCTAAATTTTACTCTTTTTTCTTCCACCTCCGGGGGAGAAAATATCCGGATAACGGCCCCCTTTTTGGAGATTAAAAAACCATTTTTATAGTGAGGATAATGAACAACTAGAAGAAGAAGTAAGAAAAATATATCAGGCATTAAAGTATAAAGATAGACCATTCTGGCAGAAAAAATCCGTGTTACCAGAAAATGGGAGTCCTTAAAAAGAAAAGCCTGTTATAGCGCTAATTTCTGACACTTATAGCGCAAGTTTGGTTAAATACTACTGGGTTATGTTTTCTAAGAGCTATAGGAGTATTATTCACTGTAGCTCTACTCTGTAAGCTGTTTGTGCTTGCGGGGACAGAAGGGAAGAAACTGTCGCACACGCCTGGATATATAGTGCTCCGGCGTTATTTCAGCTAACTATAGGTTAGCTGATAGTGTCATAAAGTGGCTACCCAAAACTTGTTAAGATTATAGAAGTTGAGAAAATAAAAAAATATGATATACTAACGAAAAGCGGAGAGGTGGCCGAGTGGCTGAAGGCAGTCGCCTGCTAAGCGATTAGACGAGTTAAGCCTCGCCTCGTGGGTTCGAATCCCACCCTCTCCGCCAAGTTTATGTCTGGCAAAGTCGTGGTAGGATAAGTGGAAAAACTCTGGTTTGTCCGAGGAGGACAGATAGAATACTCATTTGCCCATAGTCTGCAGTTGTCTCTCCGAGATAAAGTAGAAAGAGAAAATATCCCCGGTTTTCTTCTTTTGATGGAACACCCTCCGGTTTTTACTCTAGGAAAAGGAGCTTCTCGAAATCACCTTCTGGTAGATGAAAGTGTTTTAGAGAAAGAGGGTATTAAATTGTATGAAGTAGAAAGAGGAGGAGACATCACTTACCACGGGCCGGGGCAAATTGTTGGTTATCCTATAATAAATCTTAATTTTTGGAGAAAAGATGTTCATCTTTTTTTGCGTTCTTTAGAAGAAGCTATAATCCGGTTTTTGAGGAGGTTTGAAGTGGAAGCCTTTCGTCTTCCTCCTTACACCGGAGTATGGGTCAGGCGAGAGACACCCCAGAAAATTGCTGCTATAGGTATAGCAGTAAAGAGATGGGTTACTTATCATGGTTTTGCCCTTAATATTTCCACTTTTCTTCCCCATTTTAGTTACATTGTTCCCTGTGGTATCATTGATAAAGGAGTAACTTCCCTGGAGCATGTTACTGGTCATTTTTACTCACTGGAAGAAAGAGAAAAGATGCAAGAATTTCTGGCTCAAGACTTAGGAGAGGTTTTAGGATTTCGAGTGAAAGAAATATCTAAAGTTGATTTGATTTTAGAAAGGGGATTAAGTCTTTGAATAGTTTACCTTCCTGGATAAAAAAGAGAATCTCCCTGGGAGAAGGAGAAGAAACACAAAAATTGCTCCAATCTCTTTCTCTTCATACTGTTTGTGAGAGTGCCCGTTGCCCCAATCGAGGAGAATGTTTTGCGAGAAAAGTAGCCACTTTTCTAATCATGGGAAGCATCTGTACTCGACGGTGTCGTTTTTGCGCGGTAGAAAAAGGAATACCTCAGCCTCTGGATTTTGAAGAACCAAGAAGGGTGGGGGAAGCATCTCGGCAGCTGGGATTGAAGCACGTGGTTATCACCTCAGTCACCCGGGATGACCTTCCTGATGGAGGTGCCTATCATTTTGTGGCTACCATTCGAGAAATTCGCAAAGTTCTCCCTTTTTCTACGATAGAAGTTCTCACTCCTGATTTTCAAGGCAGAGAAGAAGATTTGCAAGTGGTAGTAAAAGAGCAACCAGAAGTTTTTAACCACAACGTGGAAACTGTACCTCGTCTTTACCCTGTAGTGCGACCTCTGGCTTCTTATGAGAGGTCATTAACTATCCTTAAGAGAGTAAAAGAGATTTCTCCCTCAATTATCACTAAATCGGGTTTGATGGTAGGTCTTGGGGAGGGAAAGGAAGAAGTGTTAGAAGTGTTAGAGGACTTAAGAGGTGTGGGATGTGATGTGGTTACTATTGGTCAATATCTTCGCCCTTCTCCCCGGCACTTAGAGGTAAAAGAATACGTTCCTCCCCAGGTTTTCACCTGGTATGAAGATATAGCTTACTCTTTAGGCTTTCGGGGAGTAGCCAGTGGCCCTTTAGTTCGTAGTTCTTATTTAGCAGAAAAATTTGTGGGCGAACAGTTATGATCTGGGGGATAGGGCTATTTATAATCGCTGTAGCTCTTTTATTTTTTTTCTGGTTTTTCCCGGTTTTCTTTAATGGTATTCCCTGGCAACCTACGGATATGAAAAGAGTGAGAAGAATGTTAGAGATGGCTGAAGTTAAGCCTGATGAGGTAGTTTATGATTTAGGCTGCGGGGATGGGAGGATTATCATTTGTGCTGCTCGAGAATTTGGTGCTCGGGCAGTGGGAGTAGAACTTAATCCGTGGCTCTATTTTTTAGCTCTGGTGAAAGTCTGGGTAAAAGGGCTTTCCCGCCGGGTAAAAGTAATTTTTGGTAATTTGCATCAAGTAGATTTAAAAGAAGCAGACGTGGTTACCATATTTTTATATTCTCACGTAAATGACCTTTTGCAAGAAAAATTCCAGCGAGAATTAAAACCAGGAGCTCGTATTGTTTCCTATGTTTGGGTTTTGAAGAACTGGAAACCAGTAGCTGTGGATAGTGAACACGACCTTTATTTGTACGTGAAAAATGGTGCTGGTTGGTAGGTTTTTTGAACTATTAAAAAAGGAGTGATATATTGTATTGGCCGTTCTTCTCTCGCTTTAAGTCGTTAGAGCTGGATTTTGTCCAATGGGTCATTGTTTTTCTTTGCTTCTACGGAATATACCAGGCCATCGTGAGTTTTCGTGGTTTTTGGCCAGCAAAGCCCTTGCCCCCCGCTTCTTCTCTGCGACGCTTTGCTATTTTGGTTCCTGCTCATAACGAAGAAAAAGTTATCGGCTCTCTGCTGGATAGTCTCAATAAACAAAGCTATCCCCGGGAATTCTTTGATGTTTATGTAGCATGTGATGCCTGTAACGATGCTACCCCAGAAATTGCAAAGGAGTATGGTGGAATAGCTTTACTGCGTAACGATCCTCTCCATCCGGGAAAGACTCAGAATATTCGCTGGGCATTGAACAATATCCCTCTTGATGAATACGAAGCAGTAGTTATATTTGATGCTGATAATTTAGCTAATCCTCATTTTCTCTCTCAGATGAACGATTATTTAGAAGCCCATCCCGGGGCAGAAGCTGTTCAGGGCTATCTGGATACCAAAAACTTTTCTGATTCCTGGCTTACCAGGGTTTATGCCTTAGCCTACTGGTATACCAATCGTTTCTGGCAATTAGCTCGAGCTAATTGGGGGTTATCAGCAACATTAGGAGGGACTGGTTTAGCTATTACTGTTTCCTGTATTAAGCGTTTAGGCTGGGACCTCCAGAGTTTGACTGAGGATTTGGAGTTTAGTGCTAAACTGGTTCTCTCTGGAGGGAAAGTACACTGGAATGAGTGGGCAATAACTTATGACGAAAAACCCCTTTCTTATCTGGCTTCTCATCGTCAGAGATTAAGATGGATGCAAGGTCATTACTGGGTAGGCTGGCATTATGGGCCTAAATTATTAGCTAAATTTTTCACCACTTTTCGTTTTCAATATCTGGATTATTTCCTTTATCTTCTGACTCCCTTTATTGTTATTTTAAGTTTTGTTTTAACTGTTTTTGAAGTAACACGCTGGATAATTAGTTCCCCCGCTTCGGGTTTATTCTTTTTTTGGTATTGGTGGATACCTTTTGCTCTTTTGCAAAGTGTTTACCAGATAGTTATTGGCCCTTCCCTGCGAGAAGGGAAAGTTACCTTTAAATATGTCGTTTATCTCTTTTATTATGCCTGGTACGGGATTACCTGGATACCTGTTGTATTTTATTCTCTCTTTCTATCAGGGAACCAAAAACACTGGGTAAAAACCGAGCATGTTAGAAATTTAAGTATTGAGGAGGTTGTTAATATTCCTGAATTGGATGACGTAAGGAAGATACGAGGTGGTCCCTTTCTTGAGTAGCTAAAATTAGCTAAGTGGAGTAGAATGGATAAGGGATAAAAAATGGGGAAAGCTTCTTTAGACTTAGATTACAAGATAGAAATTTTAGGAGAGGGAGCTCGTTTTGATTTATGCGGTTCATGTGGAGGGGAAGAATCAAGAAAGCGCCATCCTCAGGGAGGCTGGATTTATCCGGTTAATCTCCCCGATGGCGGGAAAAAAGTAAACATTCTCAAAATCCTTCTTTCTAATGATTGCGTGCATAATTGCCTTTACTGTGCCAATCGGGAAGGAAGAGGCCACCCCGTCGCTTCCTTTTCTGCTGAAGAATTAGCGAGTCTTTTCTGGCATCTTTACCAGAGGGGGATGGTAAAAGGGCTTTTCTTAAGCTCTGCTGTGGATAGAAGCCCTTCTTGGGCTATGAACGAGATGCTAAAAGTGGCAGAAATTTTGCGCTATCGTCTCCATTTTTCCGGTTATCTCCATCTCAAAATATTGCCTGATGTGAGCAACGATTACTTAGAAGAAGCTGTCAAACTGGCTACTCGAGTATCGGTTAACTTAGAAGCTCCCACTCCCCAAAGCCTCTGCCAAATTGCTCCTCAAAAGAATTTTTTTGGTATCTGGCAGAAGTTTCAATGGTTTGAAAGTCAGAAGAAAAAAGGGCTTTCTGCTCCTGCCGGGGTTACTACTCAGTTAGTGGTAGGGGGAAGCAAGGAGACCGATAGAGAAATCATGCATACTACTTCTCAGCTTTATGAGCATTTTGGTTTAGCTAGAGTTTACTATAGTGCTTTTCAGCCAGTTGCTGATACCCCTCTTTCTTACAAACCTCCCGTATCTACCTGGCGAGAACATCGTCTATATCAAGCTGACTTTTTACTTCGTCGATATAACTTTTCTTTTGAAGAGTTAATCTTTGACGAAGAGGGTAATTTTCCTTTATCTCTTGACCCTAAAGTTTTGTGGGCCAATCACCATCCTGAGTTTTTTCCGGTGGAAGTAAATTCTGCTCCCTGGGAAGTTTTAATCCGGGTGCCTGGTATAGGGACGACTTCGGCACGACGGATTATAAATTTGCGCCGAGAGAGTACTTTTCATGACCCTAAAGCGCTTTCCCGGCTGGGAGTGCGGATAGATAAGGCTCTGCCTTTTATCCTTTTGAATGGTAAAAAGATAAAGCGAGCAGAGCAACTATCTCTTTTTGCCTGATTCTCTTTTGTTTTCAAGATCTCTCTTTGTTCGTGCTATACAATAATACATAAGGTTTTATTAGTAAGTGAAGGAGGGACAGAAATAAAAAATGGTCGTAGTAGTTCATGGAGGACTATCAGAGAAAGATTTCTTGGCTTTTGACACCTTAATTCGAGCTTGCGAAATGGCTCGAGAGGTAATGAGAGAAAAAGAAGCCATTGATGGAGTGGAAAGCGCAATAAAGATTTTGGAGGATGACCCTCGCTTAAATGCTGGAACTGGCTCCTTTCCCAATCTTTTGGGAGAAATAGAAATGTCAGCTAGCGTGATGAAAAATGATTATTCTTGTGGAGGCGTAGCAGCTATTAAAAATGTTAAAAACCCCATTTCTGTGGCCCGAGCAGTAATGGAAAAAACCCGTCATATACTCCTTGTAGGAGAGGGAGCTAATTTGTTCGCTAGCCTTCTGGGATTTGAGCCTTACAATCCGGTAGCAGAATTAACCATAGAAACCCTGAAAGAATCCATTTGTGAAGCAGAGAAAGAAAAAAATCCCATCTATCACTGTTACTTAGAGAAAGCCCGGGAAAAATTGCGGGAAACTCACTGGGGAACAGTAGGTGCAGTAGCTAAAGATGAAAAGGGAAGCCTGGCTGCGGGAACCTCAACTGGAGGAGTGAAAATGCAGCTTCCCGGGAGAGTCGGAGATTCTCCCTTGATAGGTTGTGGAACTTTTGCCTGTCCCTTCGGAGCAGTATCTATGACTGGTGAAGGAGAGGAAATAATAAGATGGGGTTTAGCTCGACGGATTGGAGAATGGATGGAGAAAGTAGATGCTCAAAAAGCGGTGAATATGGGGATAGAATTAGCTCGGGAGAAAAAGATATTTTGTGGAGTTATTGCAGTCAATAGCCAGGGAGAAATAGGATGGGGTGCCAATGGGGGAATATTGCCTTTAGCTTACTGGAAAAAAGAAATGGAAGAGCCACTTTGTATGTTGACTAATAACTCTTAGAAGGATATAAAGTTATAAGAATAGTTTAAAGGAGGTAGAGCTATGAAAAAACTACTAACTGTGATTTTGGCGTTTCTTTTAGTGGGGGGTGCATCTTTGGCTTATGCGCAGGAAGCTATTAAGGTGGGGATAGTAATGGGTCTCACGGGACCTTGGGCTTCTATTGACACTCCAGCTCTCAATGGAATTAAATTAGCGACTGAAGAGATTAACCAGGCAGGAGGGGTTTTGGGAAGACCAATTGAACTTAAAACAGTAGATACGAAAGCTGATGAGGGAGAAACTGTAGCAGCAGTAATCAGATTAGTGGAAAACGAGAAGGTGTGTGCTCTGATAGGCTACTGTGATACTCACTGGGTGAATATTGCTGCTCCCTTGGCCCGGGAATATGGCGTTCCTTTTATTACCCCTGGAGCTACTCATCCCCGTATACCAGAGCGTACTGGTGCCTGGCTAGCCTGCTTTGGTGATAACGCTCAAGCAGCGGCTATTGCTGAATATGCCATAAATGATTTAGGACTTAAAAAGGGTGCTATTTGGGTAGATACAGCAGTGGACTTTAGTGTGGCGGTTTGTGCCTATTTTGCAGATGCCATGAAACATTATGGTGGAGAAATCGCTTATGAAGACTACTTTGAAACCAGCTGGACAGATTTTTCCAGCATGGTAGCTCGTCTTAAAGAATACCAGGATCGAGGAGAGGTAGATTTTGTTTACGTAGGAGGGATTCCTGGTAATTGCGGGCTAATCGTCAAACAGATTAGAGAAGGAGGAGTAACTATTCCTATCTTTGGTGAAGACGGTTTTGATACTCCTCTTTTAGTGGAGACCGGCGGAGAATATGCTGAAGGAGTGGTCTTTGCCACTCATATGTCTTTAGAAGATCCCAACCCTGTTGTTCAGCAGTTTAAGGAAGCCTATGAAGCTATGTTTGGTAACCCTCCTGAAAATGCTTTTGCTGCTCTAGGCTACGATACCTTAAAAGTCTTAGCTAAAGCTATAGAAATAGCAGGCACCGATGATCCTAAGAGTATCCCAGAAGGTTTATCTCAAATTAAGGATTTTCAGGGGGTATCGGGTGTTATTTCTTACAAGGAAGGCAGTCAGATACCTGATAAATCGGTAGCCATAATTGAAGTGAAAAACGGGAAATTTGCTACTATAAAGCAAATTACTCCTCAATATTTACCTGATCCTAAGATTGCCAAATGAACACATGAAGGCGGGCTTTGAGCCCGCCTTTTTGATATATGGAGAGAAATAAAAAGATGACGTATTTCATATTAGAAGTAGAAGACTTATGGAAAAGTTTTGGAGGTTTAACTGCAGTAAGTGGTTATCAATTAAAATTACCTCCAGATAGTGTTTACGGCTTGATTGGGCCTAATGGAGCGGGTAAAACCACCATTTTTAATCTGATCAGTGGAATAATAAAACCTACCCGGGGAAAAATAATTTTTAAAGGAAAAGATATTACTTTTTGGCGCCCCGATCAGGTTGTGGCCCTGGGGCTTACTCGCACTTTTCAAAATTTAAGACTTTTTTCTTCGCTGACTGTAGAGATGAATTTAAAAATCGCTTCTCATCTTCATGCTCGATGTAATTTTTGGAGTAGTTTGTTTAGTTTTCCCTCATTTTTCCGCGAGGAAAGAGAAATTAAAAAAAGAGTAGATTATATTTTAGAAGTTTTTGACCTTGTTCCTTATCGGGAAGAAGTGTCTTCTAACCTTCCCTATGGTTTGCAAAGAAAACTGGACATTGCTCGAGCTTTAATGACCAAGCCCCAATTAGTTCTTCTGGACGAGCCTTCAGCAGGCATGAACACTCAGGAAGCGGAAGATTTAGCGGAGCTAATACGACGGATTAAGGAGGAATTTCAACTTACTTTGATCATTGTAGAACATAGGATGTCTTTAGTTATGGGGTTAGCTGAAGTGGTTCAGGTTATTGATTATGGGTCAGTTATTGCCATGGGTAGTCCAGAAGAAGTACAAAATGATCCCCAGGTAATTGAAGCTTATTTAGGAACAGGTGATGTAGTTGCTTAAAATAGAAAACTTAACAGTGAAGTATGGAGTCATACCTGCGGTACATAACGCTAACTTAGAAGTGCGAGAAGGACAAATTGTGGCTCTTTTGGGAGCCAATGGAGCAGGCAAAACTACTATTTTAAAAACTATCATGGGGATTCTTAAGCCCGCTGAGGGAAATATCTATTATCAGGGTGAAAGTATTAACTTTTTTTCTCCTCCTCAACGGGTAAAAATGGGCATAACTTTGGTGCCAGAGGGCAGAGGAATTTTTAACCGTCTTTCGGTAGAAGAAAATCTCTTTTTGGGCGCCTATCATCGTTCCGATAAGGAAGAAGTAGAAAAAGACTTAAATCGAATTTATACTCTTTTTCCTCGTTTGCAAGAAAGAAAGGAACAGATTGCGGGAACTTTGAGTGGAGGAGAGCAGCAAATGTTAGCTTTAGGGCGGGGCTTGATGTCTCGTCCCCTTTTGATACTTTTAGATGAACCCTCCCTAGGATTAGCTCCTCTTTTAGTCAGAGAATTGTATTCTTTCATTGCCAATATTCGCAAGGAAGGAGTAACTATTTTGTTAGTGGAACAAAATGCTACCATGGCTTTGAAAGTTTGTGATTATGTTTACCTCTTAGAAACTGGTGTGGTAAAAGTTCAAGGGATAGCCGAAGAAGTGTGGTCTCGGGAAGATGTAAAAAAAGTTTATCTGGGAGGATAAATATGTTTTCTCTGGGTTATTTATTACAGCAGACCATGAATGGAGTGGTTTTGGGTTGTATTTACGCTCTTTTAGCTTTAGGAATGACAGTAGTTTATGGTATCCTGCGACTCATCAATTTTGCCCATGGCGCATTAATTACTTTGGGAGCATTTTTCACTTATTTTATTCTAGTTCGTCTGGGTATTCCCTTGGTGGCTACTATATTTTTAGTTCTGGGTTTTGGAGGGTTGATGGGTCTGGTTTTAGATATAGTAGCTTATCGCAAACTACGCGGGGGCCCGGAAGTGGCTCTACTCATTACTTCTTTGGGCTTCTATACTTTTATTGAAAATTTTATGAAAATGGTAGTTTCTCCTCAGCCTTATGCTTTTAAAGCCCCTTCTTATCTTACTACTATTTTTCGTACTTCATTTTTAACTTTTAGGACGATTGATTTATTTATCATTGGAGCTTCTATTGCTATTATGTGGTGTTTCCACCTTTTTATCAAAAAAACTAAAATGGGTATAGCCATGCGGGCTATAGCGGAGAATCTGGAAGTAGCCAGCATCATGGGAATAGAAATCAACCGGGTGATTTCCGTAGCCTTTGTTTTAGGCTCAGCCCTGGCTGCTTTTACTGGTTTTATGTGGGGAGCTAAATATGGACAGATTTCTTACGATATGGGATTTTTGACCGGTGTGAAAGCTTTTGTGGCAGTGGTAGTAGGAGGAGTGGGAAGTGTTCCCGGAGCAATGGTGGGGGGCGTTATATTGGGCTTAGCTGAAATCCTGTCTACTGCTTTTCTGCCCACGTATTTTTCTGAGTATCGAGATGGGATAGTATTTGCTATTTTGATTTTAGTTTTGCTCGTCAGACCTTCTGGTATTATGGGAGTTAAGGAAGAGGTACGGGTATGAGAAAAATCAACAAATTTCCTGAACTGTGGTTTTTAGTGGGGGGATTAATTCTTCTGGTAGGGGTTTTCTTAGCTGACCACTTGCTCAACCGTTATTTGGTTCACATTCTAATTTTGATGGGTATTTATTCCATTACTACTGTGAGTCTGAATTTAACCAATGGTTATACTGGCCTTTTTTCCCTGGGTCATGCTGCTTTCATGGCTATAGGTGCTTATACCTCTACTCTTTTAGCTTTTCCTATTGCTTTACGAGAAGCTTATGAACTTCCTCTTCTTCCCTCTTTTTTAGGAGGACCAGAATATTCCTGGCCCTTTTTTCCTGCTCTTGTAGCTGGTGGTCTTTTGGCAAGCATAGCTGCTCTTTTAATAGGAGCTCCTGTTTTACGTTTGCGAGGTCATTATCTTTCAGTAGCTTCTTTGGGCTTTATGGTAATTGTTACTACTTTTGCCAAAACTTTACGGGGAATTACTCGAGGTTCCATGGGAATTAACGCTATTCCTTCTTATACTAATATTTACTGGACTTATCTCTGGCTGTTTATCTCTGTTTATGTGGTTTGGAGAATAGTAAATTCTCGTTTTGGTCGGGCAATGCTGGCCATTAGAGAGGACGAAACTGCTGCTCAAGCTCTGGGCATTTATCCTATGAAATATAAGCTTTTATCCTTTGCAGTGGGAGCTTTTTTTGCCGGGGTAGCAGGAGGATTGTACGCTCATTTTACTAAAGCTATTCGTCCTTTTGAATTTTCTTTTTTCCTCACTTTTCAAATTGTGACTATGCTTATTATAGGGGGAATGGGTACCACCTCCGGGCCGATAGTAGGAGCAGCTTCTCTTATTGCTCTACGCTATGCTTTAAAGCCGGTAGAAGAGGGATTACAAATTTATGGGCTGATAGAGTTGATTTATGCTACATTGCTCATTGTGATCATGCTCTGGAAGCCAGAAGGAATAATGGGAAAACGCCACTCAAGAATGAGTTAAAATCATCTAAAAGGAGGAATAATAATAATGAGAGAAAAATATTTCCATCCTCATCTTACCTACACTGATTTTAAAGAAGGTAAATTTGATAAAGCTATTCTGGCGGTGGGGTCAGCAGAAAATCATGGTTTTCATCTGCCTTTTGGCACCGATACTTTGGTTTCCTTAGCCATTGCAGAAGAAGTAGCCAAAAAAGTAGAAGGGCTCTTAGTTCTACCTCCTGTAACTTATGGGGTGAGTTTCCATTATGATGACTTTCCTTTTACTTTGACTCTTCGACCTGAAGTTCTGGTAGAAGTATTAAAAGATATTCTGGATTCTTCTATAAGACAAGGGATTAACCATATTATTATCATCAATGGACACGATGGTAATATAGCCCCTATTGAAATAGCATCTCGCTCTATTAAGGTAAAACATCCTGATTCTTTTATTGCCTCTTTAGATGCCTGGTGGGTGAAAGCTGGAGAATTGCTTCCTCCTCAAACTTTTGAGGTGTGGGGAGGACTGGGGCATGCAGGAGAAGGAGAAACTTCCATCGTTTTACATCTCTATCCTCAACTTACCAGGATGGAAAATGCTCGAGGAGTAGTTCCCGACCTTCCTGATAATTTAGATATTAAGTGGAAATTCAGTGAAATCACCCCTTGTGGAGCTACCGGTGACCCTATCAAAGGTACTCCGGAAAAAGGAGAGAAGATGTTTAAAGCGCTGGTAGATTGTGTGGTGAAATTTATTCAGGAAATGGAAAAAGCAGGTTGGAAATACGGAGAGAAAGCTAAACTTTAAGATGTTGTTTTAATTGCTTGGGATGTTAGATTAAATTTGCCTTCCTCGAGTATTTTCTCGAGGAAGGCAAATTGCTTTCTTTCCCATTTAATACTTAGGAAGAGACAGGTACAGCTACAAATGTAGGAGAGGTGCAAGGATTTCCTGCTTTATCAGCAACAACTAAAGGACTTGCTGGGTGAAAAATAACCTCCAAAAGGTCTCCGGCGATTAACTGGTCACTCATCCAGTTGCCACTTAGAGTAACTGTTTTTTGATCATCAGCTAAATGAATGGTAGTGAGAGTAAAAACGGAAGCCCCAGATATGCTTACTGTCCAGAAACCACCAGGAACTAAGGTAAATAGATTCATATCGTTTACTACAATAGCTTCGTTAAAACTAACGGTTATAGTAGGAGCTGACTCGAACGGTGGATCTGCTTTAGCTAAAGCAGAGACAAGATAGGGCCCGGTTCCATCCACCACAATAGTAAAAGAGGTGGGAGTACTTTCCTCTCGGTCGGGAACTTTAGCGGTAAAATTAAAAACAAAAGTCTCTTCCGTAGTACCAGAGTCCCAGCTCCAGGTAAAGCTTCCTGCGTCATCGGTAGTAGTAGTACCTATTATTGTTTCTCCTTGACGTATCTGGATTACAGCATTAGCTGGACCTTGACCGGTAAAAGTTATGGTTCTACTGAACATCACTGGATCTCCGCTCTGGAGAGTTTTTGTCCCATCGGATATTATAATCAAAGTAGGTGCTTCAGTTAAGTTAGGAGTGGAAGTAGTAGTAGTGCAGCCTGCTATTCCTAATATCCAGAGGAAAAGGAACGATAAAACTAACCACTTTTTCATTTTAATCCCTCCTTGGTGATTTTTTGTAATGATTTAGCTTGCCTAAAAAATTATGGATTAATCACCAGAGATAGTATAAAACTAATCATTATTTTGTCAATAAATTTCGGGGCAAAGATTGAGAGTTAATCACCTGAGAAAACTAAAACATTTTCGTTTCTCTATTGAGAACCCCCTAGAAAAGATATTGTTAATAACCCAGTGAGAATGATGCAAAATAGTGCAATCTAATAAGAATGTGGTGGATTTCTAAAATTTTTTATTGACATCATAGGGTAGGGTGGTATACTATATTAAAACAAAAAATTAGTGAGGTTGAAAATGGAAGAAAATAAATATAAGAGTGATAGTCTTAAAGATGATAAACATCGACTTTGGGATGATGAAAAGGCGGTTAAAGAAATTCTGGTGAGACTCAACCGTATCGAAGGTCAAGTGCGAGGTGTAAAACGTATGGTTGGAGAGGGAGCATATTGTGATGAGATTTTGAATCAAATCGCTTCCATTCAATCCGCTCTTTATGGTGTAGCTCGCTTGCTTTTAGAAAAACATATGAAATCCTGCATTAGAGAACAAATCTTGTCTGGTGATGAGAGTGCTATTGATGAAGTCCTGGCCACTATTTTCAGAATGATGAGATAAGGCTCAAATAGGGAGGCCCTAAAGATGGAAGAAAAGAAAGAGAAAACCAACCACAATTTGACCATTCCCATTTTGGGAATGAAATGTGCAGCCTGTGCTTCGCGAGTAGAAAAAGGACTGGAAGCTATTCCAGGAATTCATTCAGTGGACGTTAATCTGGCTTTGAGTAAAGCGACAATAAATTATGACTCTAAAAAAACTAATTTTCAGGATATAATCAATGAAATATCAAAAATCGGTTACGAAGTGCCAGAAGAAGAAATAGAGCTCTTGATTGAAGGGATGTCTTGTGCTTCTTGCGCGACAAGAATTGAGAAAAAACTTAACACCCTTGCGGGAGTTAAAAAAGCAGCGGTAAACTTAGCTTCTAATAAAGCCTATATTCAGTTTGTACCCGGAATAATTAATCAGGCTGAGATAGAAGAAGCCATAGAATCTCTGGGCTATGGTGTTCAAACCACTTCTCGTATCCTTTCAGAAAAAAGAAAAGGCCGAAAGCAAAATAGAGAAAACTGGCAAAAAATCAGATTTTTTGTCGCTCTTTTTTTATCACTTCCTCTTTTTTATATGATGGTAGCCAATTGGACGGGAAAAGGCCAATTTATCATTGATCCCTGGATTCAGCTCCTTCTTGCCACTCCGGTGCAGTTTTTTTCCGGCTGGCCATTTTACCGGGGAGCTTACTATTCTTTGAAATCAGGTAGTGCCAGTATGGATGTCCTTGTAGCTTTGGGAACTTCGGTAGCTTATTTCTATAGTCTGATTTCTTTAGTAGCGGGCTGGGGGGTGTTTTATTTTGAATCCTCTGCCATGTTGATTACTATAATTTTATTGGGAAAACTGCTGGAAGAGAGAGCCAAATGGAAAGCCTCTGAGGCTGTGGAAAAACTGGTAAAGTTGCAACCCCAGACTGCCCATGTTCTTCAAAATGGAATAGAAAAAGATATCCCGGCAGAAAGGATAAAGGTGGGAGATATGGTGGTAGTGAAACCCGGTGAGTGCATCCCAGTAGATGGAGTAATTGTAGAGGGAAGCTCTACCGTAGATGAATCTTTGCTTACCGGCGAGAGTATGCCGGTGGAAAAACATCCTGGTTGCGAAGTTATAGGAGGCTCTATTAACCAGGAAGGAAGTTTTATTTTCCGGGCTACTAAAGTAGGAGCCGATATGGCGTTAGCTCGTATCATTAAAATGGTAGAAGAAGCACAGAGCTCTAAAGCACCTCTCGAGCGTTTAGCTGACCGGGTTTCTGCTATATTTGTACCTACGATTATTGTTCTTTCGGTTATTACTTTTCTGGGCTGGTATATAGAAGGTGCTGGTTTTGCTGATTCTCTCATGCACATGGTTACCGTTTTAGTGGTAGCTTGTCCCTGTGCTTTGGGTTTAGCTACTCCCACTGCAGTTATGGTTGGAATTGGTTTGGGAGCAGAAAAGGGAATTTTTTTCCGGGGGGGAGAATATTTAGAGGGTATAGAAAAAGTCGATACCGTTCTTTTAGACAAAACCGGGACCATCACCTGGGGAACTCCCTCAGTTGATGATTTTTTTGTCCCTTCTTCTTTTGACATAAATGAAACCTGGGCGATAATCTCCTCGGGAGAGAAGTGGTCTGAGCACCCTTTGGGGCAGGCCATAGCTAAATATGGAGAAAAACTTGATATATCTCCTAACGGGAAAATTAAAAATTTTAATGCTCTCCCGGGAAAAGGAGTTCGTTTTCAATATCAGGATGAGGTCTGGTACATAGGGAAAGAGGAACTTTTGGAGCCTCAAGGGATAGATTTAATGGAGGTCGCAGAGTATAAAAGCCGATGGGAGAGAGAAGGTAAAACTGTAGTGGTGGCTGCATCGGGGGGAAAGGTAAGAGCGATTATTGCCCTTACCGATACCATAAAGGATGAGGCTCGAAAAGTTATCTCTGAACTAAAACAAATGGGGTTAGAGGTGGTAATGGTAACTGGTGACCAAGAAGTAGTAGCCCAAGCCATAGCCCAAAAAGCAGGAATTGATAAAGTTTTTTCTGGAGTCATGCCCGATGAAAAAGTAGAGATAGTTAAAAAATTAAAAGAAGAGGGAAGAACAGTAGCCATGGTGGGGGATGGCATAAACGATGCTCCAGCTCTGGCCCAGGCCGATGTAGGAATAGCCATAGGTACGGGAACTGATATCGCTATAGAGAGTGCTGATGTAATTTTGATGAATGGTGAGCTGAAAAGTTTACTCTCTGCTTTACGTCTTTCTCGGTTTACCCGAAGAAAGATAAAACAGAATTTAATCTGGGCGTTTATTTATAATTTAGTTACTGTGCCGTTAGCTATGTTTGGTATTTTTACTCCTATTATGGGAGGAGTAGCTATGGCTCTCAGTTCTACATCTGTAGTTGCTAATTCTCTTTTACTTAAGCGGTACAGGAATAAAATTTAGGCGAACTTTTAACGCTTCTATCGCTTTGATATTTGAATTATGGAATAGCCATCTTAAAATGATGTTATTGTAGAAATAAAAATGACCTTTCTTTATCTTGTAAAATATATAAGATGAATCATCTCTATGTTAAAATTGAGGTAAATTCAGGAGGACCAAGTTATAAATGGATAAAAATAGAGGAGTAATGTCCAATTTCTTCCGTTCTTGGCGTCTGCGCTGGCATATAGTCTCTTTGGAGAAAGAAAAAGAAGAATCTCTTCTTCGGCTGGGGAAGAGAGTTTATGAACTTTTTATAGAGCGGAAAGATTGGGGGAGGGAAGAAGTGAGAGAAAATTGTCAGGAAGTGCTCTCTATTGAAGAGGAAATTGAAGATTTAGAAGAAAAAATGCGCCGTTTAGAAGGAAATAAACCCCGCCGGATTTGCCCTTCTTGTGGAGAGTATATAGAGGAAGGTTCTCTTTATTGCTCCCGCTGTGGTTTTCATCAAAAGCAGCAGGAATTAACTTGCTCTCAATGTGGAGAGAAAATAAACCCTCAAGACAAATTCTGCCCTCACTGTGGCCAGGAAATTAAACAACCTTCTTCTCATAAAACAGAGGAGGAAGAAAAAAATGATTGAAAGATACACCCTTCCAGAGATGAAAAAAATCTGGAGTGATGAACACCGCTTCGAAATCTGGTTAAAAATAGAGCTTTTAGCTTTAGAGGCTCAGCAAAAACTAGGACTTCTACCTCAAGAAGATTTAGAAAAAATTAAAAAAGGTATTTCCTTTTCCCCTGATAGGATGCAAGAGATAGAAAAAGTAACTCGCCACGATGTCATCGCTTTTCTCACTACCTTATCGGAAAATTTAGGACCTGAGTCTCGGTTTATTCATTTTGGTATGACTTCTTCCGATGTTTTAGATACTGCTAATGCTGTTTTGATGAAGGAAGCTTTAGATTTAGTGCTAAAGGATATGGATGGGGTATTGGATTCTATTAAAAATAAAGCTTTACAATATCGTTACACTTTAACAGTGGGAAGAACTCACGGAGTTCATGCCGAACCTACCACTTTTGGGCTAAAGATGGCAGTATGGTATGCAGAAATGCTCCGTAATAAGGAAAGATTAGAAAAAGCTAAGGAAAATATTAGAGTGGGTAAAGTTTCTGGAGCGGTGGGAAATTTTGCTCATTTTGACCCTCGGGTAGAAGAATATGTATGTGAGAAACTGGGCCTAAAACCTGATCCTGTTTCTACTCAAATTGTCCAAAGAGACCGCTATGCTGAAGTAATCTGGGCTTTAGCTATGGTGGGGGGAAGTTTAGAAAAATTTGCTGTGGAGCTGCGTAATCTCCAGAGAACAGAAATTAGAGAAGTAGAAGAAGGCTTCAGTGAAGGGCAAAAGGGGTCATCTGCTATGCCCCATAAGAAAAATCCTATTACTGGAGAACAGATTTGTGGATTAAGCCGGATTTTACGAGGTAATTTAGTGGCAGCTTTAGAAAATATTCCTCTCTGGCATGAACGAGATATTTCTCACTCTTCAGTAGAAAGGATAATACTCCCTGATTGCTTCATTTTAACTGATTATCTACTTCATACTTTTCAGCGTTTATTGGATAATCTGGTAGTTTACCCGGAAAATATGAGAAAAAATCTGGAGAAAAGTCGAGGTTTGGTTTTTTCAGAGAAAATACTTCTGGAGCTAATCAAAAAAGGATTAACTCGAGAAGATGCTTATGCTTTAGTGCAACACTGTGCCATGAAGACCTGGGAAGACGAGAGCCTATCTTTTATCGAGGTTCTCAAAAACGACTCTTCGATTCGAGAGTACTTTTCTTTGGAAGAACTGGAATCTTTTTTCGATTACAATTATTTTCTTCGCCAGGTAGATTTTATTTTGAAAAGGGCGGGAATAGAGGGCTAAATAATGGAAGAGAGATGGAATTATAAGAAAGCAGGAGTAGATATCGATTTGGGAGATAAGCTAATACAAGATATAAAAGATTTAGTTTCTCACACTTATAGACCTGAAGTCATTTCTGGAGTAGGGGGGTTTTCGGGGGTTTTTCGGCTGGGAGAAAAATGGAAAGAACCTTGTTTGGTAGCGGGAAGCGATGGAGTAGGTACTAAAATAAAAATAGCCATAGATTTGGATAAACATGATACTGTAGGCATAGATCTCGTAGCTATGTGTGTTAACGATGTCTTATGTGCCGGGGCTGAACCAATATTTTTTCTCGACTATTTAGCGTGTGGAAAATTGGAAGCAGAAAAGTTTAAAAGCATAATATCGGGAATTGTCAGGGGATGTGAGGAGGCAGGGTGTGCTCTTTTGGGAGGAGAAACGGCAGAAATGCCCGATTTTTATAAAGAAGGTGACTATGACCTGGCGGGTTTTGCTGTAGGAGTGGTAGAAAAAGATGCTTTAATTGATGGAGGGAAAATTCGAAAAGGGGATGTTCTCTTGGGATTAGCTTCTTCGGGTCTGCATAGTAATGGCTACTCTCTGGTGAGAAAAGTTTTACAATCTCGGGGGATAAATCTTTCTGATCAGATTAACGGTAAAATTTTAGGAGAGGAATTACTTCGTCCTACCAGAATTTACGTGAGATCAGTTCTCCCTCTTTTTCGGGAAGTAGAGGTAAAGGGAGTGTCTCATATTACTGGAGGAGGAATGATAGAGAATATTCCTCGAATTCTCCTTCCTCATCTGGGAGTTAAAATTTATAAATCTAAAATTGAAATTCCCTGGGTTTTTTCTTATATTCAGGGGCTGGGTAATATTGAAGAGGAAGAAATGTGGAGGGTGTTTAACTTAGGCATAGGTTTAGCGCTTATTGTCTCTCGAGAGGAAGCAGATAAGGCTTCTCATATATTAGAAAAAGAAGGAGAGAAAGTTAATGTAATTGGCGAGGTAATAGAGGGTGGTAGGAAGGTGCTTTTAGTTGAATGACAAACAAATAGTAGTGTTAGTCTCTGGTAGAGGAACCAATCTTCAAGCTTTAATAGAAACCACTCAAAATGGCTACATACCGGGAAAAATCAGTTTGGTGGTTAGTGATAATCCTCAAGCATTTGCTCTCGAGCGGGCTCGGAGAGCTTCTATTCCTACTTTAGTTTTAGATTACGATTCTTTTCCCCACAAGAGAGCTTATGAAGATGCACTTCTTCAAGTGTTAGAAAAAGAAGACCCTCAACTGATTTGCCTGGCTGGTTATATGCGTATAGTAGGGAAAAGAATAATTATGCGGTTTCGGGAGCGCATTATAAATATTCATCCCTCTCTTCTTCCTGCTTTTCCCGGATTAGAAGCTCAAAAGCAAGCCCTGGAATATGGAGTTAAAATAAGTGGGTGCACTGTTCATTTGGTTGATGAGGGAATGGATACCGGGCCAATAATTTTACAGGCTTCTTGTCCAGTTGAGGATGAAGATACTGTAGAATCTTTATCGGAGCGGATTTTACAATATGAACATCAGATTTATCCTCAAGCGGTTAAACTATTTTTAGAGGATAAATTGAACGTAATAGGACGAAGAGTATTTATTAAAAAGGAGTGAAAGAATTGAAAGTTATGGTGGTAGGTAGTGGAGGAAGAGAACATTGCCTGGCCTGGAAGATATCACATAGTAGATTAGTAGACAAAATTTATTGTGCTCCGGGAAATGGAGGAATGAGTGAAATTGGCAAATGTGTTCCCTGGAAATCTCTTGCAGATCTTGTTTCTTTTGCACAAGAAGAAAAAATTGACCTCACTATCGTGGGACCGGAAGCTCCTTTATCTCAGGGTATTGTAAATTTATTTGAGGATAGGTCTCTTCCCATTATTGGTCCAGACCAGAGGGGAGCGCTTTTAGAATCAAGTAAGATTTTTGCTAAAAATTTTATGAAGAAATATCAAATTCCCACTTCTTCTTTTGAAGTTTTTGATGATTATGAGGAGGCAGTGGATTATCTTCAAAAAAGAGATACGTATCCTTTAGTGATTAAGGCTGACGGTCTGGCTGGAGGTAAAGGGGTTTATATTGCTTATGATGTAGATGAGGCAATAGATGCCTTGCAAGAGCTAATGATTGATCTTAAATTTGGTAGTGCAGGAGAGCGGGTAGTGGTGGAAGACTTCTTAGAAGGGGAAGAGGCCACCGTGATGGTGTTGTGGGATGGTAAGTCTTATTTTCTTCTTCCTTCTTCTCAGGACCACAAAAGAGTGGGAGAGGGCGACATTGGTCCTAATACTGGAGGAATGGGTGCTTATTCTCCTGCTCCTGTAATAGACGAAGTAGTGCGGGAAAAAATAGAAAAAAAGATTGTTCATCCTCTTTTAGAAGGTATTAAAAAAGAGGAATTAAGATATCGAGGAGTTATTTATATAGGTATTATGGTAGATGAAGAGAAAGATCCCCGGGTTTTAGAATTTAATGTTCGCTTAGGTGATCCAGAAACTCAGGTAGTGCTTCCCCGAATAAATAATGACTGGTTAGAAGTGAATTTAGCTATCTGGGAGGGAAAATTAGGGGAGGTTAAACTTTCAGTAAGTGACTTTCCTACGTTGGGGGTAGTTTTGGCGAGCAAGGGTTACCCGGGTAATTATGAGGTGGGCAAGAAAATTTGGGGGCTGGAAAAATTCCCCAATTGGGAAAATGATGAAGTGTTGGTTTTTCATGCTGGGACAGAGAAAAGAGATGACGGTTTTTATACTGCAGGAGGAAGGGTCTTGAATGTTTGTGCCCGAGGTAAAAACTTGCAAGAAGCCAAAGATAAAGCCTATCGAGCGGTGACAGAAATTCACTTCGAGAATATTTATTATCGTCGAGATATTGGCTTTCGAGCTATAGGGGAGAAGTGAAATGGCGTTAGTATATGTGGTATGCGGAAGTAAAAGTGATTTAGAGTACGGGGAAGAATGTATAAAGATACTTGATAAATTAGGTATTGAAAGTCGGATTTTTGTTGCTTCGGCTCACCGTTCGCCAGATAAAGTAGATGAAATCGTGAAAAAGGGGGAAGAAGAAGGAATAGGAGTGATTATTGCTCTTGCCGGTTTTGCTGCTCATCTTCCTGGAGTAATAGCTTCTAAGACTATAGTTCCTGTAATTGGAGTTCCTATTAACTCTTCGCCTCTTTTAGGGATAGATGCTCTTTTATCTATTGTCCAGATGCCGGGTGGAATTCCCTGCGCTGGTGTGGGAATTGGAAAATCAGGAGCTCAAAACGGGGCAATTTTAGCTGGCGAAATTTTAGCCTTGCAGGATAGCAAAATAAAAGAAAAACTACAAGAATTCAGACTGGAGCAAAAAAAGGCTATTGAGAAAGCAAATGAAGAGATAAATCAATAATAGATACCTTTTATGATAGACAATAACCAGGTTAAAACTTCACTCCCATCTTACTGTTTGAATATCGGGAAAATCCTGAATTTTTTGCAATAGAGAAGAGAGGTCTACATGAGGAGGAGTAGTTACTTTAAAGGAGATTTCCGCTTCTTCTTCCGATATTTCTAACTTTATATCTACTATATTTACTTCATAACTCCCTAAAGCGCTTCCAATATCTCCAATAAGTCCCGGTCTATTCTTAGCCTTAACGGTAAGTACCCTTCCTGTCCCGTGCTTCAAGATTTTAGCCTCAAAAGAGCGGAGAAAAACTAGAACGCCATAGGCAAGGAGAGTAGTAACTATAGCGGCAAAATATTCTCCTACCCCTATGGCAATTCCTACTCCGGCCATAAGCCACATTGCTATCGCAGTGGTAATACCACGTAGTGCTGTTCCTTCCCGAAGCACAACCATTGCTCCCAGAACTCCCATGCTGGAAACTACCTGAGCTGCTATCCTTCCCGGGTCTGAACCGGGTAGGGTAATGGAAATAATGGTTATGAGAGTGGCCCCCAGACAGGTCAGAACATAAGTTCTAAGCCCGGCGGGTTTGTTTACTGTTTCTCTTTCCCATCCTATAATACCCCCCAGAGCCATAGCTAAAACTAACTTGAAAAAGATTTTTAAGTACCCCATTTTGTGCTTTCTTTGTTTTCTTTTTTTGAGATTGTTTTTTTCATTGTAAAGTGATTAAGAAATATTTGCAAGTTTGCAAGACACTTACATTTTCTACTCTCTTTTTTTAGAATAAAAAATTTTTGATAAGGGGGTTGACGTCAGTTTAAGATAACGTTATCATATTTCTGGAGGTGAATCAGCTCTGAACCAGAAAAAGCCAGTCACCATAAAGGATGTGGCACGAGAAGCAGGAGTATCGGTAGCCACTGCTAGCCGGGCTCTGGCCAGATATGGATACGTAAAAGAGGAGACCAGAGAAAAGGTTTTAGCAGCAGCTAAAAAGCTTAATTACCAATATAATGTAGTAGCAAAGAACCTCAGAACCAGTAAAACTACTACCATTGGGTATCTCTTACCTGATATAACTAACCCATTCTATTCTAGAATTGTACGAGGTATTCAAGATGTGGCTTTTGAGGAAGAGTACAATGTAATTATCTGTAATAATGATAACGATATCATAAAAACTGAACGATTTGTCAAAATGCTTCTTCGCCACCGAGTGGAAGGGATTATCTATTCCACTCCTTATAACCAGGTATTAAATGATATGTGCGATACTTTTAAAAAGCAAGAAATACCGGTAATTAACTGCTATGGTTCCACCCGGCTTTGCGCCTCTGATGTAGTTACAGGAGACGCAGAAAAAGGTTGTTATCAGGCTGCTCGCCATCTTTTAGAATTAGGGCATCGGCGGATTGCCATATTGAGGGTAAAAGAAAGTGGTGTAAGTAATCGTCGTTTTGAAGGGTGCCGGAAAGCTCTGGAGGATTTTGGAGTAGAAATTGACCCCCGTTTTTTGGTGGATGCCGAAGACTTCTCTCAAGAAAGTGGTTATCTCCAGGCTAAAATTTTATTTAGCTCCCCTCAAAAACCCACCGCTCTTATTGCTTTCAGTGAGCAGTTAGCTATTGGAGTGTTAAAGGCAGCACGAGAAGATGGAATAAAAGTTCCTGAGGATTTATCTCTGGTGGGAGTGGATGACATAATTGCCGAATTATTAGAACCTCCTCTTACCAGTGTTGTTATTCCCACCTATGAAGCAGGGAGAGCGGCTGCTTCTCTTTTGTTCAGCCGGATTAAGGAAGAAAATTCTTCTCCCCCCCGAGAAGTGGTGCTGGAAGAAAAATTAGTGGTGAGAAAATCAACCAGGGGGAGAGTGTAAAGGAGGAGGTGGTAAGAAGAGAATTTGTTTACGGTTTTTCGCAAATGGACGTGTAATGAAGTGATGAAACGCAGGGATTTGTAGGAGAGCATGAAACATTAATAGTTTGCTTCGGGACAGTATTACCACAGACTATCAATGAATTTGTTGATAGAGCAATAAAGGTATGAGAAGGCTGAAGAGAAGAAAGATTCTCGTAAGGCTTGCAGAATTACCTGAGGTAGGAGAATTAAGGAAGATAATGAATATTGTTCTTGAGGATAGCTATTAAAAATTAAGGAGGTATTGGTATGAAAAAGATTTTTGTGATTCTTATGTTATCGGTGTTGCTATTGGGATTAGTGGGAGTTGCCAGTGCTGCAGAGCTTTCCGGAAAAATAACAATATGGTGTTGGGACCCCAATTTTAACGTTGCTATTATGGAAGAAGCAGCAACAAGATATAATAAGATCAATCCCAACGCAGAAATCGAGATTGTTAGCATGGCAAAAGCAGATGTAGAACAAAAGTTGAATACCATTTTAGCATCTGGTGTGAAAAAAGATCTTCCGGAAATTGTATTAATTGAAGACTATAACGCAAAGAAATATTTAGAATCATATCCCGGTGCATTTGCCGATTTGACAGACCATTTTAATTACAGTGAATTCGCTTCCTATAAACTTGACTTTATGACCGTAAACGACAGAGTATATGGCGTCCCGTTTGATTCTGGTGTAGCCGGATGGTTTTACAGAAGAGACTATTTTGAAGAGGCGGGAATCGATGTCAGTGAATTGGGTAACATTACCATGGATGAATATATAGAATTGGGTAAAGTGTTTAAAGAAAAAACTGGAAAGTATATGCAAGCAGGAGATCCATATGATGGGGGTTTGATGAGAACATTGCTCCAATCGGCAGGAACATGGTATTTTGATGAAAAGGGAGAGCCAAATATCGTAAACAATCCCGCTCTGAAAGAAGCTGTTAGGATTTACAAGGAAATTAACGATTCTGGAATTTCAAAAGAGACGTCGGGATGGAATGAATGGGTAGCAGCCTTTAATGGAGGCGAAGTTGCTTCGGTTATTACAGGAGTATGGATTATTGGTTCAATAAAGGCAGAAGAAAGCCAAAGCGGGAAATGGGGAGTTCTTCCGATTCCAAGACCTGATGTACCGGGATCAGTAAACGCTTCTAACCTGGGTGGATCAAGCTGGTACGTATTGGAAAATTCAGAAAATAAAGACTTAGCAATTGACTTCTTGAACCAAATTTATGCTAAAGATGTTGATTTTTACCAGAAAATATTAATTGATAGAGGAGCTGTCGGAACCTGGCTTCCAGCTCAAAAAGGCGAAGCATATTCGGCTGGAGATCCATTTTTCGGGAATCAAAAAATATACGTGGACTTTGCAAAATGGATAGAGATGATTCCCCCAGTTGACTACGGCTTATATACCTATGAAGCAGACGCTGCAATTATGGGAGTAATGCCCGATGTCTATAGTGGTAAGATATCAATTGAAGAGGCACTAAAACAAGCTGAAGACCAGCTTAGAAACGTTATAGGAGGTTAAAAAGGGAGGCCCGTAGGGCCTTCCTTTTTACTAAGTGAGTTGCTATACCTCAAGACGATCAAGTTTTCGACACATTAGAAAGGAGGTATTTTTATGTTTCACAGCATTATTATTTCCATATCTTCCCCTATGAAGCTCTTTATAAAATAGTCATGAGGAGGGCCTAAATGGTGGCAAAGGGTTTTGAAAAAATTCAGGATAAATGGGGATGGATTTTTATCAGTTTTGCGACGATTTTTTTAGCATTGTTCATTTTTTATCCTTTAGTATATTCTTTATATCTATCAACATTTTCCACCAAAGGTATAATAAAAAACTTTGTGGGTTTGGGAAATTACAAAAGGCTATTACAGGACAACTATTTTATTTTGTCTATAAAAAACATCTTTGTGATTTTAGTTATCCAGGTACCAATAATGCTATTTTTAGCGCTTATCTTTGCATTCCTTCTTAATGATCCAAAATTAAAATTAAAAGGTGTTTATAGGACTGCGCTTTTCTTGCCTGCTGTGACCTCTCTGGTTGCATATAGTGTAGTGTTTAAAATGATGTTCTCCACAGAGGGTTTAGTTAATAACATTTTGATAAATTTGCATATAATTAAAGAGCCCATTAGATGGTTACTGGACCCTTTCTGGTCAAAAGTAACATTAATTATAGCCATGACCTGGCGTTGGACCGGGTATAATATGATGTTGTACCTGGCAGGGCTTCAAAACATTTCTCAGGAAGTTTATGAAGCAGCAGAAATAGATGGAGCTGGCAAAACTGCTCAATTTTTCAGGATTACTATTCCTTTGTTAAGGCCTATTATTTTGTTTACCACTATTCTGTCAACAATTGGAACGCTGCAATTATTTGATGAACCAATGATGCTGGCAGCAGGTGTTACTACAGGTTCTAGCGTTGGTCCGGGAAATTCACTGTTAACTCCATCAGTTTATATCTACAATGTAAGTTTTAAATATGTTCCTAATTTTGGCTATGCCTCGGCAATCTCCTATATGATTGTAATCATCGCTGTTATTTTGTCAATTATTCAATTTAGAGTGGCAGGCGAAGAAAGATGAACAGAAAATTGACATATGCGTTTATATATGTATTTCTAACAATTTCTGCTTTTGTCTCTGTTTTTCCCTTTTACTGGATGATTGTGGGTAGTACAAATAAATCAGTTGATGTTAACAAAGGAAAATTAACGTTTGGAAATCAATTCCTCGAAAATTTTTATAAATTATCTGAAAATTTTGACCTGGGGCAAGTTATATGGAATTCTATACAAGTTTCACTATGTGTCGTTGTTTTCTCATTAATTGTTTCATCAATGGCAGGTTATGGTTTTGAAATGTTCAAATCAAGAGGTCGTGATTTTACTTATGCAACTGTGTTATTGACAATGATGATTCCTTTCGCAGCTTTAATGGTTCCAGTGTTTAGATTGATGACTTTTCTAAACTTAATTGATTCACTCTGGGGAGTAATTTTGCCAATGATTCCCTCTGTATTTCTAATCTTTTTTTTCAGACAAAACTTTCAACAATATCCGAAAGAAATTATTATGGCTGCTCGAGTCGATGGAGCAAGTGAGCCGAGGATTTTCTTTTCTATTATCATGCCATCGATGAAAGCTACCTATGCAGCAGCAGCAATCTATGCTTTTCTCACCAGTTGGAATGCATATTTGCAACCCTTGGTAATTATCCAGAGCCAAAAAAATCGAACCATGGCACTGTTTATTGCTAACTTAGCATCAGGGTATCAGCCAGATTTTGGATTAGTTATGATGGCTGTCGTTATAGCCACATTGCCTACTCTTATTCTGTTTTTTGCCCTGCAAAGATATTTCGTTCAGGGTGTATTGGGTTCAGTAAAGCAATAAACATTATAGCTTTCCGTGGAAGCATTTTATAAACGGGCTTGGAATGAGAGGAAGAAAGCAGACAACCAGAAGAAAACTTTTGTCCTTGTCTCAGAATCCAATAAACATGATAATGCTTCCACCTACTGACAGGCACAGGATTTTTAAAAGACACAAAAACAGAAGTTAACTTAATAACCCTTACAAAACATATGGATGGACGACCAAAAACAGGAGGTAATAAGTGTGAAGATAACTTTTATTGGTGCTGGGAGTCTTGTTTTCACCCAGAGGTTACTTGCTGACTTGGTTCGTCTACCTTTCCCCCGGGAGGAGATAGAAGTGGGGTTAGTAGATATAGACGAAAAAAGATTAAGTTACATTAATAGAATTGCTCAAAGGATTTTTTCTGAGAATGGAATAAACGTTGATAAGATAATTTCCTCTACTGACCGCAGGAAAGTTCTCCCCAGATCAGATTATGTTTTTATCTCTATCTTGGTGGGAGGAGTTGAAGTCATTCGCCAGGATATAGAAATCCCCTTAAAATATGGAGTAGACCAGTGTATCGGGGATACTATAGGTCCGGGGGGAATATTTCGAGCGATGAGAACTGTACCAGTTATTCTCGATATCACTGAGGATATTGAGGAGCTCTGCCCTGAAGCCGTGGTTTTGAACTACACTAACCCTATGTCGATAATTTGTTGGGCAGTTAAAGAGCTTTATTCCCTAAAGTTTTATGGACTTTGCCATAGTGTTCAAAATACTGCTCGTGAGCTATCTACTTATCTTGGTATACCGAGAAAAGAGATATATTACTGGGTAGCGGGAATTAATCATCAGGCCTGGTTTTTGGAATTAAGTAGAAATGGAGAAGACCTTTATCCCCTTTTAGCTGAAAAGGCGCAGGATCCAGAAATAGTTAAAAAAGATACTACCAGAATGGAGATGTTCAAGCACCTACGGTATTATGTTACCGAATCCAGCGGCCACAATTCCGAGTATAATCCCTGGTTCAGAAAAAGAAAGGATCTTTTAGAAAAATACACCCCGGGAGGGGGATGGAACGGAGAAACAGGCTTTATTTTGAAGCTCTATGGAGGTGACCGAGAAAAGTATGAAGAAGAACTGGAGAAAATTGCCAGTGGTAAAGAGCCTATAAAATATGAAGAAAGTGAAGAATATGGAATGAAAATAATATATGCACTGGAGAATGGAGAAGTTTTCCGGGCTAACATTAACTTACCCAATGGTGGCCTTATAACTAATTTACCTCCTCAGTGTATTGTGGAAGTTCCCTGTTTTGTAGAAAAGGGAGGAATAAGACCTGCCCTAGTAGGAGAATTGCCCATGCAGCTAGCGGCCTTAAACCAGATGGTGGTTCAAAGCCAGGAGATGGCAGTTAAAGGGATTTTAGAGGAAGATAGAGACATGATTTACTATTCTCTTTATTATGACCCTTTAACTGCTGCTGTCCTTTCCCTAGAGGAAATCAAACGCATGGCTGACGAGATGTTTGAAGCAGAAAGAGAGTACTTGCCAGATTGGTAAGAAAATTTTCTGGAGAAAATGAGTGGGTTTAATTAGTAAAAGCAAATTAGGTAAACAACTAATTAAAGGAGGTTTAACTATGAAAAGGAAATTCATCTTGATAGGGTTGGGTTGGTATATTGATGTTGGGAATTATGTCTGGGGGAGTAGTGCTGGCAGCTGAATATCAATTTACTTTTTTAACCCATGCTGGAGAGGAAAATTCTTTTTGGGCAGCTGTCTATCGAGGAGCTCAAGATGCAGCTAACCCAACTTGTGCTATAAATGCCAGAAATTAGTCTTATAGAGGCTTTCCTTTTTAAGGAATTCCATTTTTGGGTGTGTTTGGCAATATGAATTTGCAGCATTCCGGAAGTTAATTTTTGCAGCACCTTCAATTCCAGAATTAACAGTTCATAGTAGAATGAGGCAAAGGGCAACCTGGTCCAGAAAAGACCAGTAAATGACTGTGGTGAATTAAACGGTCAATGATGGCGGCTGTCTTCTCTCATCATAAAATATTTCATTCCACTTGCTGAATTCCAGATTGGTAGTAAAGATGACACTGCGTCTTTCATAGCATGCAGATATTACCTGAAAAAGCCGCAAGTTGGGCTGGGAGAAAAGCTGAAGCGATAAAAGGCTTTCCATTTTTGCAGAAAAAAAGATTTGACCCTTTATTTCAAAGTTCTTTTCTATCTCTATCTCTATCTCTCCTATAAAAGACTTGAAAGTTTAATAAAAGTGGATATTAAAGAAGACATAAACGGGAGAAAAATAGTCCCTTTTGGAGTATAATAAGCTAAAGATGAAAGGATAAACGATTTTTAGTGGAGAGTGGAGGACGATGAAAAAAATAGTTTTACCTTTTGCTGTTTGTTTCTTGCTTTCGATTTTATTGACTTCGGTAGGGGCTCAAGAAGAAGTAGTTTCCCCCTTAGTGAGAGATCTAGAGAGTATGGAAAGAATTCTTTATGGTCTACCGCAACCTGGGAGCGTTTTGAGTAGAGTAGAAAAAATAGAGAGAGATTTAATTGGCGACACTCTTTCTGGAACTCTTATGGATAGAGTAAATACCCTTAAAACTTTCATTTTAACTGGAACAGATGCTGAACCCTCTTTGGATTTTAAGATTAGAGCTATTCGTTTAACTCTCCGTTCTGAACCGGCAAAGAGTGGAATTCTTATCGCTGAGTTAGAAGAACTGGAAGATTTGATTTTTGGAGTAGTAAGTGATGACCCTATAGGAGTTCGAGTAGATCGCTTATATAAAACTTGTGTAGATTCCTCTAAAGTTAAATCCTTTACTGTTCAGGTTCCGGAAGGAACTCTGGTTAAAATTTATATTCAAAGGGAACTCAACTCAGAGAGAAATAACGAGGGGGATCCAGTTCCTTTCGTAGTGGCAGAGGATGTAAGTATAGGTGGAGTTTTGGTATTATCTAAAGGAACAGAAGGCGAAGGAAGATTGACTAAAGTCAAGCGTAAGGGGGGATTTGGTAAAGGGGGACGTTTAGAAATAGATTTCGGGACCGTAAGAGCTAGTGATGGGACTCCCATTCCCGTAGGTTTAGGAGAAAAATCAATCAAAGAGAATAAAGCAGTGGGTTATGCGGTGATAACCAGCATTGCTGGTCTCGCCTTACTTGGGCCCATAGGGGCAGTGGCTGGGTTCTTTATACAAGGTGAAGCAGCTAAAGTAGAAAGAGGTGCAGAGCTATTTTTGGAGATATTGGAGACCAAAGAGGTTGCTGGGCCTCTAATAGGAGAAACAGCACTACCAACAGAAAGCTTAGAGCCAGAATACGAGAGAACTTGGGAGGAAGAAACTCTTCAAGGAAAAATATGGGACGAAGAAGCTCCTCAAGAAGAAATAGAAGAAATCCGAGAGGAAGAGTTTATAACTCAGGAAGAACCTGAGGTAGAGGTAGAGATAAAACCTTACGAGGAATGGTAACAAGGAGGTTAAAATGAAAAGTAAAATAAAAAGTAAAATAAAAAGTAAAATAATCACAACTCTGGTTTTGGCTTGTATTTTCATGCTAATGGTAGGGATAGCAGAAGGGCAGGTTGATTATGACCAGCTATACCGAGATACGGCCAAAAAATGGACTCGTTCTGCTAAGGTGGGGGATGCTTTTTCTGTGGAAGCTTTATTCTGGAATGCAGAAGTAGTCCAGGCTTGGGTAGCTAAATACGGCAAAGAAAATTTGCTTTCTGCTGAAGAAGAATTGGCCTACCATCGAGATTTTTTGCAGAGGGAAAGAATAAATCGTTATTTGGTATTTGAGGTAACCATCAAAAAACTTAAGGGAGCACCCCTTTATCCCATGAAATTTGCTCAGAATACCTACTTAGTTGACGATCGGGGAAACAAATTTTATCCTTTAGAATTTCCTCCTGAATTTGAAGAAAAAATCTTCGATCAGGTAACAGGAAAAGTTTATTTCCCCCGGTTTGACAAGGAGGGTAACCCCATAATTAACCCGGATACTCGCTATATTACTCTTCATTTCGCCCGGCTTTCCATTGATCCTCAACTAATTAGTAAGGAGGTTAACCTTACCTGGGACAATCCTTACCTTCCTCCCGATTATTCTCGTCCGGAGTGGAAACCGGCATTGGAAGAAGAAATTTTACGCCTGGAAGAACGAGTGAAAGAATTAGAACTCCAAAAGAAAATGTTGGAAGATAAAATAAAGGGGATAGATAATGAAATAGAAGAGGTAAAAGCCAGAATTAAAGATTTACAAAAGGAACGGTGAAAAAAATAAAGATTGGGAAACTATTTTTATTTTTTTCCCTGCTCTTATTTTGTTCTTCTTCTCTTCCGGCGCAGGAGGGGATAAGAATCAAAGCAGACCTTGTCCTTTACGACCGAGATAGGGAAAAGGTCAGCGCTTCAGGTAATGTGAAGGTAGAATGGCAAGATGCTCAGGTCACTACCGAAGAGGTTGTTTTTTTTATTTCTACCCAAGAATTGTGGGTTCCCCATTCATTATACGCTACTTTGGGAGGTGACCAAGTACGAGGAGATCAATTCTATTATTCTTTCTTGCAGGACGAAGGGTGGGTAAAAAAGGCAGAATTAATTTATAAAGTAGGGGAAGAAGGGAAGCTCTATTTTCGAGGAGATAAAATAGAATATTTAAAAGGTAAATGGACAGGCAATAATCTTCTGCTTACTGGCTGCGAAAAGGACCCACCTCTTTACAGTTTGAGAGCCAAAGAGGTGGTAATTTATCCTCAAGACAGATTAGTATTAGAAGGGTTGAGTTTCTACTTTAGAGAAAAGAAAATACTCGAACTACCGCTTTACTCACGAGTCTTAGGAGAAGAGGGAGCTGCTTTTTCTCCTACTTTAGGATATAGCCGTAAAAGAGGATGGTATTTAGGTAGTTACTATGATTATCTTTTTACTGAAAACCTACTTTTAACGTCTCAGTTTAGTATTTCTTCTTTGCAAGGGGCTGAACTAAACATAGATTTAGTTACCTCTCTTTCTCGAGGAGAAGGAAGAATTTTTTGGGATATCTTGCCAGGCGCCGTAGATACCTGGGGAGGATATGTGCATCTCGAGGAAGGTGGTCTTTCTCTTTGGGCTTTAAGTGTAAATAATGAAATAGTGGGTCAAAGTCTTGTTTCTCGCTCTCCCCAGTTGGTTATTTCTTATGGAGAGAATCCTGAGGAAGGTTTTAATTGGAAAAGTACTTTTAGTTGGGGATATTTTGAAGAAGATGGGTCTTCTACCTGGAGAAAAGACCTTTATTTAAATGCTGGATGGAAGGGAAAGGAGGGAGGACTAGAACTCTTTTTCTGGAATATAGATCTTACTGGAGGGCAAATAATACCCAGCTGGGGAAGCAAGATATGGTGGGAAAAGAGAGTTTCCCCAAAATGGGACCTTTCTCTCTCCTATCAGTTCAGCGAAGCACAAGGAGAAAGCCCTTTTTCTTTTGATCCCGGGGATCAAAAGGTTTTTTCCTTGGATTCCTGCTGGGGAGATTACGAAGAAAGCTTTCTACGATTACAAGGAGATTATAATCTCAATGAAGGAAATTGGGAAGAGTTAACTGCCGGAATAGGATTAGGAAATGAAGACTTTTCCTTGGGAGTGGAAGGAGTTTATTCTTTTGAGCTGGGAGAATGGAAAGAAGAAAGGTATTTTGTACGTAAAAGAATAGAAGATTGCATAACTCTGGAGGCTTCCTGGTATGAGCCGGAGGGTAGCTTGTTTTTATCTCTAAATCTATCTGGTTTAGATACAGAAAAAAAAGCTGAAGGTCTTTTCGATGAAGAAGAAGAGTTTAATCCTTTTGAATTGAAAAGAGATTAGGGGAGGGAATTGATTTGGAAAAGAGACTATATCGTTCTCGAACAGACAGGATGTTAGGAGGAGTATGTGGAGGGATTGCTGAGTATTTCGGTGTTGATCCCACTTTAATAAGACTTTTAGCTGTAGTCCTTATTGTGGCTGGAGGAGCAGCCATAATTGCCTATATTATAGCTTGGATTGTTATTCCCGAGGAGCCTAAAAATCTTTCAATAGAAGAGAAAGCAGAAAAAGAAAATGTAACTATTCCCGGGGACAAAAGTGAAGAGAGGAGAAAAGATGTAGAACTTATTGCCTGGATCTTAATCTTTGTGGGGTTGATATGGTTTTGCCTTAACCTTTTCTCTTTATGGTTGCCTTCTCGCTTTTTTGTCCGTCTGGTCTTTCCAGTTGCTCTGGTTATAGTTGGTATTTTGCTACTGTGGGAAAGAAAAAAGGAGGAGCGATGAAGATCATAGATAAAGAAGCTAGAGATACTCTAAAATCGGTCTAAAGAGCTCTAAAAATTTTACCATTGATAAAAAATTTCAGAATCTCTCAAAAAAGTGGAGAAACCATCCACTAGAATTGTTAAGCAGTAATGAAATGGTGTTTATAAGAAATAGAAAGTAGTCAATCTTAGCTTTACAGACATTAATCTACGTTGATAAAAGGGTTTTATCTGCATTCTACTGGTATTGGTAAAGCTATTTTGGCCTTTAACCATTTTCCAAATATCCTCATTCTTCGGGCTATAATTTTCATAATTAGCACTAAAAGATAAAGTTGATAAATCGATTGCTCTTGAATAACAAGAGAACAACTTATCTCTTTCTAGGAGGAGCAGTAGAACTTCTTATCACTAACTGAGGTTGCACTACTATTATTGTTTTACGAATTTTTCTGCCCTCAATAAGCTTCAAAAGAAGGCTCAACCCTTCTTTAGCCATCTCATCAAAGGGTTGAGCTATAGTAGTTAGAGGGGGAGAAACCACATTACAAAGAGGAATATTGTCTAAGCCTATGATAGAAATATCTCCAGGGACAGATAATCCTCTTTCTCTTATTGCTTGTATAGCTCCGATGGCCATCAAATCATTCATAGAAAAAACAGCTGTGGGTTGTTCTAGAGGAGAAAAACTGAGAATTCTATTCATGGCTTTCCTCCCTTCTTCTATTTTAAAGTCTCCTTCTTCGATAAGCTCTTCCCGTAAGCCTATACCGCTTTTCTCCAAGGTATCCAGAAATCCATAGAATCTTTCTCGACAGATTTTAATTTTCAGGGGCCCGGCTAAACAAGCAAGCTTTTTGTGACCCAAGTTCAAAAGATGAGATGCAGCTAGGACTCCGGCTGTGTAGTTATCTAATTTTATAGTAGGAGCCTCTTCTTTTTCTAGAGTCCTATCTAAAACTATGTAAGGTATTTTAGATAACTGAGGGGTTTTAAACAATAAACTTTCATCTGACACCCGGGAAAAGATTATTCCCTCCACTTGGCGCCGAATTAGGATCTCAAGGTAACTTTTTTCCTTCTCCGGATCATCGTTAGTATTACAGAAAATCAAGCTGTAACCTTTTTTAGAGGCTATTTCTTCTAAATGTTTTGCTAATCGAGCAAAAACCGGACTTTCGATATCAGGAACGAGAAGGCCAAGTAATCTAGATTGCTGACTACGCAAGCTTCGAGCTAAGAGATTAGGCTGGTAATTAAGCAAATGAACCGCTTCCCAAACTTTTTCTGCAGTCTCCTTTTTTACTGACCCCTTATTGTTTATTACTCGAGAAACTGTGGTGATAGAAACTCCCGCTAAGCGAGCTACCTCTTTAATTGAAGGCAATCTTTTTCTCCTTTTTTGAAAACGTTTTTCATAAAATAAGACATTTACATAGGTTACATATTATGTACCAATTAATATATAGTAAAATTAGTCATTGACAAAGTCAAATTAATTTGTTAACGTTTTCTAAAAACGTTAAACTAAATAAAAAAAAGAAGGTAATTTGTCAGAGAATACTATAGATTAATAAATCTCTTGTTTTATGTTAAACTTATGATGTGTTTAAAAATGCCACAATAAGGAGATGAAACAATGTCTAATCCAGCCTCACTTTTGAATATTGCCTTAGAAAAAGGGCAGGGAGTTTTTCGTTTGTTTCCTAATTGGGTTCCTCGAGCATTTTGTATCCCGGGAAAAAGGTTAAAACTTCATCCTGATGATTATTTTGCTTTTGGCGTTCACCGAGGAGGTATTGATGAACGTTGGTTTGCCTCTACAGTTAGAGCTGACAATGGTCCAGAAACTTTACCTGATGAGGGGTTAAGCTATATTTATATCGAAGACGGTCCTCGGGTAGAAAAAATCCTTCTCAAAGACGCTATAGAGTTGATGGGTAAAGATATTTTAGGTAAAGAGATAATGGAAAAGTATGGCGGTTGGACTATGTTTGCTAAATTTTTCGACAACATGGATCCTCTTCCTCACCACCTTCATTTAGATGATGAAAAAGCAGCACGAGTAGGGCAAAAAGGAAAGCCAGAAGGGTATTATTTTCCCCGTCAATTGAACAACCATGGAGGCTATTTCCCTTATACTTTTTTTGGTTTGAATCTAGGAACCACTCGAGATGATATTCTTCAATGCCTGAAAAATTGGGATAAAGGGGATAATGGTATTTTAT
>DGDO01000078.1 GCA_002385475.1 Candidatus Sordicultor fermentans
GGAAAAACCTCCGTGTCGTCACCCTTGAATCTTTCTATTGCCTTTTGTTCGTCACCCCTGAATGGTTCTATTGTCCCGTTGTCTGTCATTCCTGAATGGTTCTATCAGGAATCTTTATAATGGGAGGGGACATCCCTATGGTTCTAAAAAGAAAAAGCAAAAACTTGGATGCCTGATAAAAGATTTCAGGCATGACGGAGGAGGAGGTCGTCACCCCTGAATGTTTCTATCAGGGGTCCATGGTTTTTAAAAGTATTTAGATTCCCGATTAAAGATGTCAGGCATGACGAAAGATGTGGATTCCTGAGTGTCTCTATCAGGAATCCAAATAATAGGACGGGAAACCCTCTATGTATTTTTCCCTCACCCTTCCGGGGAGAGGGTTGGGGTGAGGGTGAATCAACTATAAAGGGGGCGGCGCCCCCTCATAACCTCCTTTCTGGATTTGGCAATATGAATTTGCAGCATTCCGGAAGTTAATTTTTGCAGCACCCTTAATTCCAGAACTAACCATTCATAGTAGAATGAGGCAAAGGATAACTTGGTCCGGAAAAGACCAGTAAATGACTGTGGTGAACTAAACGGTAATGATGGCGGCTGTCTTATCTCATCATAAAATATTCCATTCCACTTGCTGAATTCCAGGTTTGTAGTAATTTTTATGTTGTACTTTTTAACTTCCGCTGTGCTGTATTTCTATTCTACCAAACACACTGGGAACAAACTGTCAGGTCTCAATTTGATAGATTCTATCATGAGTTTGAAGTCATGAAAAAAGACCTGGTTGGTGCAATTAAAGAAGCAGCTAAAGAAGGTATTAAGGAGGGCGTCAAAGCCTACCAGCAGTCTGAAGATTTGAACAATAAATAAAAATTCCCGTAATGAGATATATCAGGAGGGGAATTAAAAACTCAAACAAAAACAAATAGTAGTTTTTCACTAGCTATCTATAAAAGATTAAATGAACAATATGTCACTCCCTTTCTAAATTATCTGGAGCAATTAAACACCTCGCTCGATGTTGTCATTTATCCATCTTTGTCCAGATGCCAAATTTATCAATTAAAAAATAAGTATCGCTATTTAAAAGACTTCCCGGAACAAAACAAATCTCGTTAAATTCAATATGCTGACCCGCATAACAATTGTATTTTTGATCTGAGCGCCATTCGCGACCAACCAATGGTTCCACTTCACCAGAAGCAGCCAAGCCATCAGCTTTCGCGTGAGCTAACAGCCTTGCAGAATCAGGTAAATACACTGATGGTTTGCCTTTATGTTCCTGAAACTTTGTCTCCTGGCCAAATAGACTGTTATCCTTGTTCTCAGATATTTTTATAAGCTCAACCCTACCCCATCCGTAACCACGCTCACCACCAAGTTGCAATCGCTGTATAGCCTTTTGCCAGGGGAGGTTGCATCCTTCTTTTTCAAAAATATAACCTATCAAAAACACTGGCTCACCTGTGTCCCTAGTATTAGGGGAGATGAATTCTGTTTCCCACAGCATACCCGTAGCAGCTGATTGCTGAGGATAGGAGAGAGCTGTTCCTGCATAACTGGACAAAAAGCGATATCGAAAGATATATTCTTCTTCCCAGGGCCAGCTTATCTGATAAGTATTTTCCAATCTAAGAGCTGGATAAAAATACGTAAAAGCCAGGTCGTGGTGGACCTGTTCACCGACCTCTTGATATTTAGAAGAATCGTGAGCCGCGACGCCGCTTTCCGTCATATCTCGGGTCAGGCGCATTGTTATTGCCCCCCAAAGTGCCCGTCCAACAACATAAGGGCGAGTTCGCTGCAAATTACCTATTTTGCTATACCCAATGTGTAGTGGTGAACATACCTGAAAGATTATCTTATAAATTTGCCAGGACATCATCTTCATTCCCTAGCCCTTGCTTTAGCCCCGTAACGAGCGTAGATTAACATCTTTTCTAATGTTTCCTTGGCCAGAAGCATCGGCTCCAGTTCTTTTGTTACTTTATCTGTAATATAGCTCAATACATCATCTAATTTATCTCCAGAAGGTTTTCCCCAGCCAAAACCAAGCTCTTCCAGTAGATCCAACATTTTATCCACCACTATGTCACCATTTTTCTTCTCTTTAGCCAGTAGATATAGAAAACAGGCATAAATACCATTTTCCTGCAATATACCTAAAGCCTTGGTAACGATATTGTCAACATCATTAGGTTTTACTTTTTTAGTATCGACTAAATCTTTGACAATAGCTTGCCCATGACGGGCAGCTAATCTATCCAGGTTGGGAATTTCTTTTTGTCTATTCATTTAACCCCTCCACCATACTCTTCTTCCAGGGGCTCACCAACTATGGCCATGCGTCCAAAACCGCGGGTGCCCATACCTCCTACCCCCAGCCATTCAATCATACGCAGCCCTGCTTTTACCACCGCCAGAGGCCCTGTCCAAGGGTCACCAGGCAGCGGGTTGCCTTTAGAGGTTACTCTACATTTTTCCGACTCAAGAGGCCAAGCTTCACGATAATCATCCAGCACTACTTCAGCAGTAAGGAAAGTCGTACGTGGTATAGCCTCGTAGGTAAACAAAGCTCCTTCTTCAGCTGCTCCCCGCCTGGGATCAATGGCTACCGAGGTACGCACTTCCAGGTTGCTGTTCACCACTTGACTAAAGAGGGCTTCATGTACCAAAACCAGGTGATCTATGACCTTTTTCCAGCACTCTGTTTCTTCCCATTTTTCTGGTGATTTGATGGATACCTGACCACTAACATTCATCATCAGCCAGCCCAGGTTTAGAGGCTCACTGCGCTGCCAGGTCAAAAATACATCACCTGCCTCCCAATCTTCGGGTGGAGACCAATCTCTACTTTCATCACCATTATTTTGATTACAAATGATGGTAAAACCAGCCTGGCTTAAACGCTCATAGGTAGTAACCCAGACCGGTCCGGCAATAGAATACACTGGAAAAGCGAGAATGTGAGCATCAAAGATATTAACCAAGCCTGAATAAGCTATATTTCTATCAGGTTGGCTCTCATCTGACTTAATATAGCCAAAGGTATAGCATACAGGGTCTTGGTCAGGATTGGCTACGCCTCGATGGTCTTGCCCTGCGGCCTCCGGATTTTCATAAAGCTGAGCAGCATAAGCTCGAGCCGCGCCATGCAAACTGGTGCCAGGAATTTTGGGAATTTTGGTCCCCGGCTCTCGTATAATGCTATTATCCACCCTCCCCAGACGGTAGCCACCTGTCCCTATGTGCACGGGATCGGTAATCATAAAAAGATATCGCTGCCACTTATAAGTAGCCATAGTACAATCCACCTCTCTTTATTCTTTCATAACTTTCATATACAGTTCAAGCAGATCGGCTAATTCGCCGCGCACCCCGGCTTGAATAAGTTTTTCCTGCCACTCTTCAGGAATGCTGTCCCATTTTTTATTCTGAGGCCAGGACGCACCCGCTAAAGTATCAGTAACAAAACGATAAAACACCTCATCATTTAGCGACAGCCTTTTGGTATCCTGGCTGTACCAATCCTCGCGTGTGGCTTCAATGTTATAAGCTATTTGCTGGCATTGAGCTTTAGACAGATATTTTAGATAATCATTCCATAAAATATGCAGTCGGTCTATGTCCTCCAGATAGAAAGGTCGGGTAATACGGGGGCGTCGCCCATCTTCGTTGTAATAAACATCAAATCGGCGAGCATTGGTATCTAGAAATTCAAAATCAAATATAGATGGCCAGACATAAATCTTTTCACCAGAACTCAAGCAAGGTGCATGAACAACTCTGCATTCTTTCTTGTCCTCCTGCCCTAAAGGCAGCTTTGCTTTTGCCTCTCGCCTTTCCACATTACAACAGTTACTATTTTTATCTCCTTCTGCTTCCAGGAAGAAGTAAGGATACCAGTAATCATCAGTGGTTTTATCTCCCATTTTAAGAGGTATGTGCCAGGTAAAAGAATGCTTGTCTCGTTCCAGCGATAGCAACAAGTGTTCATCATTGGTAGATGTCTGGGCTTCTCCTACAATATTGTTTTTGACACACCAAATTTCTGGAGGATAGGCACTGGCCAACATAGCTCGGCCAGCATCCAAGACTGAACGAACAGGCATACGACGTCCGGCATATACGATGCCCAACTTAAGAGGCAGACGATCTCTTACCTTACCCATTTCTTTCTCGTATTTATCTTTGATGAGGTGTACTACCTTAAGAGATTTGTCAGCCGGGACTAACAACATAAAGATAATCGGCTCTGCCATGATTGGCATAACAGGAGCATACCCATTTTCCTGGCAGGTAATCTCGGTGACTGACCTACCTGCCAGAAGATTTTGTTTCTTCTGGCCTGCTTTTGGTTCCGGATCACGTAGTATCGGGCTACGCCTCTCCCGAAGGAATAGTTTCTCAAGATAATTTTTTACGTATTTAGCAGCTTCAGGAGGTCTGAGATATTCTGATTCTTTAGCGCCCAACTGGCAGGCAGTATAACCTAAGTTGGCAGCGCTTAAAAGATAGCCTTCTTCTTCTCCTTGTCTGCTCACCCAGACTACGTCCAGGTCTATTGCCCCCAGAACTAACTCATAAACATGAAAGTCCCCCAGGTCTGGTTCGCCATCAAGGTAAATTTTTAGCCGACGATGTTCATAGCCAACCTCTTCCAGTACCTTATTCTCTATTTCTTGCCAAAAATGGTGTGTCGTTTCCCAGATACGCCGCAACCGGCTGGGAGAAGGAGTTTTGGTAACAATATCCTTTTTTTCCTCGTTCCGGGGATCTTGCGGAGCAATCACAAAAAGAGACTCTAAAAATGACCCGTCCAGCCAGTGGCTTAAGTTAAACTGCCCCACCAGCAGAGCCAAACGGCCGTTTACATCGGCTATCTCCTCCATCCAGATAGTTTTTTCAGGAGAAACGGTAGCCCATTCCTGGGAACGATCTGCCCGCCTCTTTTCACAGATATCGCATACCAGGCGTGCAGCAGACTTTTTCCCGGGACCTTGCGGTCTCAATCCACATACAGTGCAAACATCTGCTACTTTTCCTTGCCAGAAATCTTTTATGAGACCAGGGTCAGGTTGGGATAGAGGTGTAGAAGAAAGAATAGGCTGGATTTCAGGCAATTGGTCATCTAAAACTTGACCAGATTTTTGTTTTTTTCCCCATTCGGGATCCTGCCCCCACCAGGGTTTCATTTCCAGCTCTATATGGGGCTGAACCTCTCCTCCAATTTGGAGGGTAATATCGTTTTTCAGAGTGCCCTGCTTAAATTCGTTTGTTATAAGCGCCTGTAGAGTAACACCGCTTTCATTGGTTGTTTTTAATAAGTCAGCCAGGTCGGGCACCACATAAACACTGCCGTTTTCGTCCCGGTAGATTTCGCTCCCTAATGGATAAGTAACTTCCAGTAATTTTTGCACTCTATCCAGGCCATTTTTTAAAAGTTGCTCCCTGGCCAGCAAATCCGGAATGCGGGATACACTTAAAATATAATCCAACCCCTTAACCCGAACGCTCAAAAGCCGCCAGGTGAGTTCTTTTGCCTCTTTTACAGTATCTGTAAGCAAAATACCTGCCAGAGCTGCTTTGTATAGAGAACCTACCAACAACCCCCAGTTCCACAGGTCTACTTCATTAATGGGGCGGCGAGTATCGCCTAAAGCTTGAGAAAATAATGTCTCCAATTCTTTTCGTAGTTTCTCTCGCTTTTCAGGGCTATAATCTGTCAAGTTGTCCCAGGGTAAATCCCACAACTTTTTGGTTAAATTATCCGGAATATCTCTTTCAAAGCCGAAGGGAGAACTGATTTTTGTCCCAGGATAGGATTGTTCTCCATCTACTGGCTCTTGTTTATCAAAATGAGCGGTGTAATGACAGCGGCGTAGATATTGATATAAGGGATTTTTTTTCCCACTCTTATCCTCATCTAACAAATCAACAATGGATACAGAAGGAACGTCTGCGATAGTAAATGTTAGAGTTGCATTCTGTAAAGCTGGATACTTTTTCCACAATTCCTTTTGTGATAAACTATTGCCTGACGGGTTCTTGGCATTTTTCTTTAAGTGTTCGTCCGAACATTTACGGTAATCATGCAGCCAGCCTATAGCTTCTGCCAATAATAAGGCGTTGCGGTTTTCTGCCAAAATATCTAGTTTGTTCATGTTACGCCCCCCTTTTTTAAGTCCTCAGCTACTTTCTGCACCTGGTTTAAGAACTCATCTAACGTTTTGAAAGTGACTGTGACTTCTGTCACCGGAGGTAACTCTTCTTGTAACGGTTGAGGTTCAGGTTCGCTTGACGCTTCATGAGAGGCTGCCGCCATTAGCTGCTTTCCTTCTCGCTCCCACCAAGACCTGGCTTTGTTATAAAGTTGTTCTCTTTCCTTATTGTATTTACGACCACAGCTTTTCAGCCACTGCTTATATTCTTCTTCTCCTTTTAAAGTACCATCGGGAGAACGCAACTCTTCAATTAATCGAGCAGGGGCTTCCAGATAGCGAGGCAATTCCTCAGACTCCTCTGGCGCGGAATCACTTTCTGATTCTTCAGGAGGCGGCACCGCTTTGAGCGATAGCTTACCTTTACCATTTAGCTTTTCTTCTACTACTCCGAAGCCACTACTGGTCTTAGCGCCAAAGCCATATAGGGTAAGCATAGCTCTTATTCCTTCTGCCAGGAGCAACAAATCTTGTGCTACAGCTTCACGATGAGTCTCCTTGCTCTTACCAAAGGGTCCAAGGGGCACGTATAAGAGAGAGAAACTTCCGGCGGCATTTATGGGCACACACTCTAATAAGATTGGCCCCCGCTGGCTCGTTCCTGTTTTACGATCGTGGGGATTTATTACCTCCAGAGCTACTTTTTCAAAAAATGTGGGATAAAAGTAAAGTCGACCAGCAAGAAAACCATTTTTCGAGATAAATCGCCTTAAGTAACGCCGAAACCAGCGGGCCTGGTGTTTGCCACCGATTTTATCTAAATACTGATTATAATTTTTATCATCGATGTCAACGCTCCGTTCAGTACCGAAAAGCCTCACTAGTTGTAAGCGCCAGGCCACAAATTGTTTGCGGTTGCTACGTTCTTCTTTTTCTGCCGCATCCAACTCTGTCCACCACCGGACCAGCAACTGTAACATGGCTGCCCGTAAAGCGCCCTTCCAGCTAGAAGCAGCTACCATAGGCGTTTTAAATACCTTTTCTCGACATAGTGGATTTTCCATAATGTAGAAGTTATCTTCACCTTTACTAAGATAAGGCTTGCGCATTTTGAAGGGTATCTGGAGCATAAAGCTGAACCGGGGCAGCCAGCTAATAGCAGAAGCATCCAGAGTAAAAGCAAAACTATCCGGTATTTGGCAGAAATCAAAATGTTTATTTTGCCAGGGATTATCTACTACGTTTAAACTTTCCTGCCAGGAACTACGTATTTCATCCTTGCTTTTAGAACCCTGTGCTTCATACCATAAATAAGCCAGGTGTGGCTCATCATCTGGTTTGTTTTTCTTCAAAGAAGCATAATAATCTAGTGACATATTATCCCCCCTCAATGCCCAGCAGGCTTTGCAAAAATTCTCTGGGGTCAGTGATATTCACAGTAGCGGTATCTCTTGGAGAATTGAACTCCCTCCAAGTCTCTAAATCATACTCATGGATTAGATGATTATGGATAACCTCTACTATTTTTTCGCGATTCCATTCATTATCGTAACAACCAGCTTTTTCTGGAATCCAGCCCCAGATGCGTATTTGCCCATCACCATAAGGACGAGATATTTTAACCTTAGCAGCCATCTTATTATCTCCGGCTGTTGTCCCCATTATAAAATGGCGCACATCCTGGTTGGCAGAAAATAGCTGGCGCAGGTCGTATTTCAGATTGAAGGTATCTACTTCCCGGACATTTTGCATTTTAATCTGGGTAAAAAAGACATTTCTTAAAGAAGGCCACTCATAATATTCCTGGTTGTCAGCGGTGGTAGCAAGCCATTTGTAAAGTGGTCCGGTATCCCAGCGGTCGTCAATCGGCTCAATAACACCAAAGCCCATCTGGGCTCGAGCGCCCAAAGCTCCCCAATCTGCTATGAACTGGATAAGGCCCATAATCACATCAGATGGAAAATCACCATATAGACTTTGGATCTGGATCTCGAAGCTTCCACTTTTAGGCGTATTAGGTTTAGTGTTGGGAAAACTTGGGAAGTACCAGGCTGGCGTATGTTTTTTTCCTTGAGTTTCATAAACTCTTTCAGCTTCGATGGGATGTTGAATTATCGCATCATAAATCTCGCTTTCTTTTACGGATAAACGAAAACGCCGCTTCCATCCTGTTGCTCCAAATACCTGACATACGTCACATAATCCTGCGTCTCTCAAGCGTTTGCCTTCATCACTTGCTTCAGATTTGAAGTATTTATCCACGTCAAACTTGCACTCATCGCTACGCTCGCAAACTCTGCCCCCCAAACCCCGCACGAGTACTTCATACCACCATCGCATACTGCCCAATAGGCCAGTTTCATGAATACGATCTACTTTGCCACCTACCCCTCCAGTCCATAAAGGAGTTAATGTTTTAACTTTCAAGCCCTTCACGCTCCTTCACAATAAGGATAATATGCTCTTTGCCCCCCTTCCTATTTTATATATTAAACTGAAGACTTAATCTAAACAAACTATTATTAAGGATAATCTACTCCTCCAGCTCCGGGTCTACATCGATAGAGCCTTTTGGCAGTCAATACTAATCCCTGAATCAAGCCATATTTTCGAATGGCAAGCACTGCATACTCAGAGCACGTAGGGGCGAAGACGCAACGATGTGACAATCTATTTTCCGTTAGTCGTTGATAAAGTCGGATGGCATAAATCGCTGCTTTTTGAGGGATACTGGTCATTTAAGGTTTTCCCTGTTGGGTCGCTTCTTTTAGAGCATCTAATTGATGGGCAATTTTATTAAATACGCAATCTGAGCCAGTCCAAAGCTGGCATCTGTTTCTCAAACACTCCACAGGCTTCCACACCGTACGTGTGGATAAACATCCCTCCTTCTGATTTGTCCACGAAAATGGGCATTCAGCCATACTCTCCCCCCCTTGAAATAACATATATTCTAATCTTATCTTATCTGAATTTTATAATCTACCTTTTTTGACTCTCATTACAGAATTTTTATTTGTTATCCAGATTTTCAGACTGCCGATAGGCTTTGATGCCCTCCTTAATACCTTCTTTAACTGCTTCCTTAATCGCATCAACCAAATCTTCTTTCATGACTTCGAACTCACGATAGAATCCATCAAATTGAGACCTGATAGTTTGTTCCAATGCATCCCCAATCTCTGCATATACCTCACTAGCGTAGCCACCGACTATCCCGGGAGAGTTTTCTGCATATTTTCTGAGCGATTCGATAAGACCTGCTTTCCTCATTGCATCGTCTAAAGACATTTTATTACCTCCCTCCTTTTTCCTTCTTGCCTTAGAGTGCTACCTTAACCCCCTTCCCTTTTCATCATTTCTGAACGCTTCTATCAAGAATCCTACAGGGGAAGAAAATCCCCTTAGTATAAAGAAGTAGGTTTCCTATGACCGTCCTTTCTTCCATCTTGTAGGAAACAGAGGGCGGTATAGCCTCACTTTTTAGACCTGAATAAACCTGTCAATCCACATCATGATTTTTCAACTCTTTAAGAACTTCTTCTTTGACCTGCTGCTTTACCTCCGACATGATATCTCTAATTAGAGAAGTATAAAGCGGAGAGAGGTAAGACGCTACTCGGTCTGGAGCTCCTGCCATTCTCTTGGTTCGCTCAATCTCGGCCAAAGTTTTCCCAATTCTTTCAGCAAAATCAGACATACAACGCACCCCCTTAAAGAGCCAGGATGTTATAAGTAAGAGAGAACTTTCTACTTGTATAGTATACCCTAAATTTTATCGTCTGTAACTGCAATCCCTCATAGGTAGGCCAGAACTATAAGAGAAAAGACTTCCTCTATAACCCCCTTCTTTTCTTATCATTGCAAGGACTTTCCTCATTTCTCATTGCAGGGAGCAATTGAGGAAGCGATCTCGTTTTTTAAAGGGTGAGATTGCCACAGAGCAATAAAGGGGGAGAAAATACTCCCTTATGAACCCCCCAAAAAGCAAAAAAGTTAGAGAGAATAAAAAGCAAAAGACTACTGAGGAAGAAAGGGCGTCTTCCTCAACCCTCGCGATTGACCCTGGGGGTTACACCGCTGGTGCAGAGAGGCTTGCGATTGAACATTCGGGGGCGTCTTTTTCTGTCACCGCGAGTAAGGGTAGAGGCCGACCGCGGTGATCTCTCTTTCCCTCTCCCTTCGGGGGTTAGGGTGTCTTTGTTTTTTCGTCACCCCTGAATGGTTC
>DGDO01000008.1 GCA_002385475.1 Candidatus Sordicultor fermentans
GAGGGGTCCACAGTATTTAAAAGCGTCTGGATTCCCGATTAAAGATTTCGGGAATGACGGCGGGGGCATCACTCCTGAATGGTTCTACGAGGAGTCTACAGTGCTTAAAAGCTTTTGGATTCCCGATAAAATATTTCAGGCATAAAACAAAATAAAGGGAATATTCTCACACCCGTCATTTCTGAATGCCTCACTGTAGAAAAAACCTCTTACTACCCAGAGGGAGAAAAAAAGAGATTGCCACACCAGCGATGTGACGGGATTTACGATAACACACGAGGGAAGCCAGCCATCTGAGGATTGAACAGAAAGGTAAAGAACATTATAATAGTTTCTGTGATTAACTACCATAATCGGGGGGGGAATACCTAAAAGGAGGCGAAAATCATGCCCAATATTACCGTTGAAGGACCACCAATCCCCGATATCGAAAAAAAGAGAAAACTGGTACAAACCATAACCCAGGTAGCTACAGAAGTATACGGATTACCTGCTCAAGCTATTGTGGTAACCATCCGGGAAAATTCTCCAGAAAACGTAGCAATTGGAGGAAACTTATTGTCGGACCAGAAAAAAAGCTGAGAATCACCGGGTAATTATACCCGGTGATTCTCCAAACACCTTGCTCTTAGAAGGTTAAAAATACTCCCCACTATTTTAAGCCCCAAAATCGCTCAGGAAAGAGAAAAATCTTTTAGAAATTTCTCCATCCCTATTTTAGAATTAGTAGCGAGAATAGAACGGCTCCTGACGTTCCATTCTTTGTTTCCCAGCTCCCTGACTTCTCCTCCTGCTTCTCGTACCAAACATACCGCTGCTGCTACATCATAAAAAGATAGTCCCAGCTGTAAATATCCTTCTAAGCGGCCGCAGGCTACATAAGCCACCCCCAGAGCAGCGCTTCCGAAAGAGCGCAGAGCCTGGCACTCGGCAGCAATCTGAGCATAAACAGGCTCCATAATCTGCCACTTAGCACTCTGGTGAGGAAAGCCTGTTCCCACGATAGTTCGGTGCATCTCTTTTATATCTGAGACTCGAATTCTTTCTCCATTCAGGAAAGCTCCCTTCCCTTTTTCTGCCCAGAAAGTTTCTCCCAGACGAGGAAAGTCCAAAACCCCTATTATCGGCTCCCCTTCTCTGAGATAAGCAATAGAAATACCATAAAGGGGTAAATTATGAATGTAGTTACTGGTACCATCAATGGGGTCAATCACCCAGGTAGAGGAAAAATCTTCCAGAGGATAATTACTTTCCTCTCCCCAGAAAAGGTCTTGAGCAAAATGAGAAGATAGTCCCTCAATTATCATCTCCTGAGCTTCTTTATCTACTTCAGTAACCACATCAAAAGGACTGTTTTTCTCTTTTATTTCTTGAATATGGTTCTCGTGGTCCATCACAAATTTCCCTACTTCTTTAGCCACATCTAAAGCAACCGAAAGACGAGTAATCACTCTCAATCTCCCATACAAGTCCCTAAAGAGCGAGCTATATCTAAGAGAGGTGAATCCAGCGGAACAACTTTCAAGCTGGATATGGCCACTTCCATAGGCAAAGGAACAATCTCTTCTCCCTGGAGGGCCGGGAAATAACCATATTTTCCTTCTGCTATTAAATCTACGGCTTTGGCTCCAAAGCGAGTAGCTAAAATCCGATCAAAAGCCGTGGGGGAACCCCCTCTTTGCAGATGTCCCAACACTACTGTTCTTGTCTCCAGGCCAGTTTTTCTTTCTATATCCTGCCCTACTTTATATCCGATGCCTCCCAAACGAATCTGATCGTGGCTTTCCTCTACTATTTTTTGCACCACCATCTCTCCTCCTTTAGGACGGGCTCCCTCTGCCACCACTACAATACTGAATCTCTTCCCTGCTGCTCCTCTTTTCAGGATGAATTCACAGACTTTGTCTATGTCGAAAGGAATCTCAGGAATGAGAATGATATCTCCTCCTCCTGCTATCCCTCCATAAAGAGCAATCCATCCTGCGTATCTTCCCATCACCTCCACCACCATAACCCGGTGGTGAGATTGAGCAGTAGTATGAAGACGGTCAACAGCATCAGTAACCACCGCTACTGCTGAGTCAAAGCCGAAGGTCAAATCAGTTCCTCCCAGATCGTTATCAATGGTCTTGGGAACTCCCACTATGTTCAAGCCTTTTTCTGCAAGCTTTTGAGAAACATTAAAAGTCCCATCCCCCCCAATGGCAATTAGAGCTTGAATGTCCATTTGATGGTAATTATCAATCACTTTCTGAGAAAAATCACGAAAAACTAACTTTCCTTCTTCATGCACCGGGTAGCGAAAAGGGTCTGCTTTATTGGAAGTTCCTAAAATAGTCCCTCCGAGGGGCATTATCCCTGAAACGTCATTGTATTCTAACTTTCTCCATTTCCCTTCTACCATCCCCTCAAAACCGTCTAACACCCCCACAACTTCCCAGCCATAGCGGAGAACGGCTCTTTTTACCACAGCATGGATAACTGCATTAATACCGGGGCAATCTCCTCCTCCGCTCAAAACCCCTATTCTTCTAACTTCCACTATTTTTTCCTCCTCATCATAGCTAAAAACCGGGACGGAGTCATGCTCGCCACTATTCAGCCATCTCTGAAGTTCTCCAATACTAAATTCTGGCATTTAAACTAAAATTACACTATATAGGGCTCCAGCAGCTGTTTAGCCAGTAAAATACCTCGCAATTTGCTTTCCTGGTCTTTCTCAAAGCTCCTGTCTTCGTGTTCGATACTCACCACATAGTTATAGCCCACTTCATAAAGAGCGTTAATGAAAGAGTTCCAATCGATATCTCCCGTCCCGGCCACTTTATCTATATACCAGCCAAAACCAAAGATTCCTACTTCGTCTAACCTATTCCAATCAATACGAGTGTCTTTAGCATGAACATGAAAGATTTTTTCTTTAAAATCATAAACTGCTTTCACATAATCAATTTGCTGCCAGATGAGATGAGAAGGGTCAAGATTGAGACCGAAATAATCTGAGGGAATCATCTCAAACATTCTTCTCCAGATCTCTGGAGTAGTAGCTAAATTTGTCCCCCCAGGCCAGCGGTCTAAACTATAGAGCATGGGGCAGTTCTCTATGGCCAATTTTACCCCGTGGTCTTCAGCAAATTTAACTAAATCAGGAAAAACCTTTTTAAACTCTTCCAGAGATTCTTCCACATTCATGCGAGGATCTCTCCCTACAAAAGTTCCCACCACTTTTACTTCCAGCTTTTCTGCAGCCTGAATAACTTTCTTCAAATGTTCATGGTAAAAACAACGACTTTCCAGATCGGGATCCAGGTTATTGGGATAATAGCCTAAAGAAGATATCTCCAGGTGATTACTCTGGAATAGTTCTTTTATCTCCTGTGCTTTTTCCTCAGTAAAATTTTCTACGTCGATGTGCTGAGTACCAGCATATCTTCTCTTTTCAAAAACTCGAGGCCAGCAAGCCACTTCTAACATACCAAAACCTTTTTCCTTTGCCCACTTAACTATCTCTTCAAGCTCCATTTCCGGTAAACAAGCAGTCATAAAACCTAATCTCATTTGCTCACCCTCTTTTTAGTTAACTCTAATCCATTTTCCCTCTTTAGCACTGCGGAGGATAGCTTCGCAGAGAACAACTTCTCTAAGTCCATCCGTGAAAGTGGGAAAAGAAAAATCTCCTCTTTTCCCTTCTAAAATACACTGATAAATTTCACGGAAAAGCTGTTTAGAAGTATCGGGAAATCCTTCATTATGTCCTCCAGGGAAAGAAATGATTTTCCTTGCTTCTTCACTGACCAAGGAAGGATCCTTTAAAAGCAATTCATTAGCTCGATCTCTTCTTCCTATCCACAACTCATTAGGTCTTTCCGAATCCCAGAATATAGCCGAGCGTGAACCATCGATTTCAAAAGAGCACCGATTTTTTCTGCCTGCTGCTACCTGGTTTACGGTTAGCACTCCATGAGCCCCATCTTCAAAGTGTAATAAAACACTGGCGTAATCTTCGGTAGAAATAGGTATATCCTGATAATCTTCTGGCTGCAGTATTTTACCGGCATAAGTTTCTACTGGCTTTAAAGGCTTCTTTCTGGTTTTGTGGAAAGTGGCAAAATCAGCGAAAACTTCCGCTATTTTCTTTTGAGTGACATATTCCACCAAATCTAACCAATGGGAACCAACATCAGCTATAGCTCGAGACTCACCACTTAACTCTGGTTCCAATCTCCAGTTATAATCAGTTTCATAAAAAAGCCAATCCTGGAGATAAGAACCATGAATGGCCAACACTTTCCCTACTTCCCCTTCTTTAACCATCTCGTGCGCCTCGCGAACCAGAGGGTAGTAGCGAATATTGAAATGAACAGCATTTACCAGTCCTTTTTTATCAGCCAGTTCTACTAACTCTTCTGCTTCTTGACGATTCATAGCCAAAGGCTTTTCACAAACTACATGTTTTCCAGCCAGAAGTGCATCTTTGCTCATCTGGTAATGAAGATAATTAGGGGTACAAATGTGTACTACTTCCACTTCCTCATCTTGCAAGAGATCCCGATAATCACCATAGTATTTCTTTACTGCGTACTGATTGGCCTTCTCTCGGGCCACTTCTTCGTTTATATCAGCTAAACTTACCACCTCGGCCAAAAAAGTCCGACGAGATGCTTCGATATGAGCCGGACCAATAAAACCAGTGCCTATTACTCCTACTTTTAGAGTATTACTCATCCTATAACCCCCTTTTCTAATCTCTCTTTTGCCCAGGTAGCTGTGCCAACAGCTCCAGCATCCATGCCTAATTGCGCTGGCACAAATTGAATAGTATCTACCGGAATCATAAAAAGCCTCTCTTGTAAACCCTGCCGAATGCTTTTAAAAAGAAGCTCTCCTGCCTGAGCCACTCCTCCTCCAATAACTATCATCTCCGGGTTAACTACCACACAAATGCAGGAAAGAGCCTGGCCAATGTAAGAACCAGCTCGCTCAATTATTTCTATGGCTACTCCATCCCCTTTCTGGGCAGCTTCAGCAATAACTTTAGGGTTAACTCGACTGAGGTCATCCCCCACTGTATCCCGGATTAAAGTATCATTTTGTTGAACCAGGGCTCGTAAAGCTTGTGCTACCATAGCAGGTCCTGAAGAATAAGCTTCTAAACATCCTCTGCTACCGCATCCACAGCGTAGTCCATTTGGCTCTACTGTGATATGCCCAAATTCTCCTGCTGACCCGTCTTTACCGATATAGAGGTCGCCATTCAATACTACTCCTCCTCCAATTCCCGTACCAATAGCCATCATCACCAGGCTCTGGACTTCTTTTCCCACTCCAAATCTTTTCTCGGCTAAAGTTATAGCTCGCACATCATTAATTACTGCCACCGGTAAAGACAGTTCTTCTTCTAACCATTCCCGGATGGGGATTTCCTTCCACTTATTGGGAAAATTAGGGAGCAAAAGACAAATCCCTTTTTCCCAGTCGATAAGACCAGGAATCCCGATACCTGCTGCCTGCACCCTGAAACCTCGCTCCTCAAACCTTCTTCGCAGCTTCATAGCCTCTGAGGCAATGTCTTTTACCACTTCTTCTGCTTTCCGCATAGCTCGAGTGGGAATGATGCTTCTTTCCAGGATTGTTCCTTCCTGATCCACTAAAGCTACTTTGGTATTGGTTCCTCCCAGGTCTATCCCTAAAAAAACTGTTTTAACCATATAAAACCTCCTAAAATTCTATTTCTCGGCGAATTTGAGCTTGATCGGCCACCAATCTTACTGTAAACCGCAAGCGGTCTCCTCTCGCTATCGATTTAGTCCACTCCACAGGAATTTCAGTTTTTAAATAAGTTAACCTTTCAATAACAAAAGCGGGGAGGCTAACTTGACATCTTAAAATTTTAGCCTCTTCTTTACGAATCTTTCCCACCTCATAGGTTTCATAAGCATGATCAAGCAGAAGGTTATATTTTTCTCTCAAAGTAGAATAAAGTGAGCCTTCCTCTAAGTTTTCTTTTACTAGATCTGGACACAAGTAATAAGGAATAAAAGTTTTCTCTAATAAAATAGGCTCCCCATTAGCTAACCTTACTCTGACCAATTTGTTGATTTTTCGACTCCCATCGGGCAATTTCAAAATCTCAGCCATTTCTTCATCAGCTTCTATCACCCTTTGTTCTAACACTTGAGAGCTGGGCTCCAACCCTAATTCTCGCATATCCTCACTAAAACTATAAAGGCGAGGAAGCCTTCGTCGTAGCTTAGGAGAAGTAACAAAAGTTCCCACTCCTTGCTTGCGATACAGATAACCTTCTTGCACCAGGGAGTTAATAGCCTGTCTCACTGTTATTCTGCTTACCCCGTATCTTTCACATAATTCGCTTTCTGAGGGAATTTTATCTCCTGGTTGAATAGCACCGCTAATAATTTGAGCTTTAATGATATTCTTCAACTGAAGATAAAGAGGAAGATTACTATCCTCTACTAATTTCTCTAATTCCGGCAGAAGATTAGCCTTTCCATCCATTCCTTTTTCCTTAGCATCTATTATCTTTTCACCTGCCCCTCATTTAACAACATTAAACCACTAAAACCATCATGATACAAACTACAAATCACCCTCATAAAGGATTATAACAGAAGAGAACTATAAGGGGGATACTTCCCTTATAACCCCCGGAAAAACATAAAAACCCAAAAAAACAAGCATAAAAAAACAAAAACCACGGAGGGAGAAAAAAGATCTCCCTCAGTATAAGTGATAAAGAATTCCCCCTTATAATCCCCGAAAGACCAAAACGAAAAAACAAAAGTTACTGGGAGGAGAAAGCACCCCTCGGTAGAAACCTCTGGATTCCCAATAAAAGATTTCGGGAATGACGGCGGGGCGTCACTCCTGAATGATTCTACGAGGAGTCTATATTATTACCTCGCTAAATTTCAGGCATGATAGATGAAGGAAGTCCTTCCAGGGAGAAGGTCAGGCTGAAAAGAGCTCCTCCCTCAGGAATGCCTCCTCATAGTTTGTCAG
>DGDO01000136.1:0-288 GCA_002385475.1 Candidatus Sordicultor fermentans
CGTTTATAAATTCCTGTGATACCTTCTCCATCGGTTTTTGCTTCATCATTCCCAATATATTGGAAAATTCTCGAAAATTAGGCAACATAAAGTTCCATTCTACATCTTCGTTAAGTATTAATCCTTGTTTTCTTCTTTCTTCCGGTACAAAGTAAATTTTATTATCTATAGCATCTTTGGGAGTTCTTATGTTTACTTTTATATCCTCTAACTTAATGTCTAAAACATCAGAGCTCCTAGCACCGTAAAGAGTAGTTACAAGCTCTGATTTTCCTGCTCCTACTAACC
>DGDO01000136.1:544-4035 GCA_002385475.1 Candidatus Sordicultor fermentans
CTGATTTTCCTGCTCCTACTAACCCCGTAATACCCAAAATTTCACCCTCTCTAACATAAAACGAAAGAGGCCCAACTTCGTCTTTCTTATGTAATTGTAATACCTCTAATAACTTTCTTTCTGACGCACTTTTTTCAACACTTCTAGCTTCAAACTTCCTTTTTTCATCGCCCAACATGGACTTTACGATTTTTTCAACCGTAACCTCATCTTTTGTAAAAGTACCTACTTTTTCGCCGTCCCTAAGCACGCTAATTTTATCCGCTATTTCAAAAACTTCCGGCATCCTATGAGATATATAGAGAATTCCTACACCGTTAGTTTTTAAAAACCTAATTGCTTCAAATAGGGCCGCAATTTCTTGCGGCCCTAAAGAAGACGTGGGCTCATCAAAGATGATAAATTTTGATTCGTGTATTAAAGCTTTAGCAATCAACAACAACTGCTTTTCTGCAACAGAAAGTTTGTTAACTGGCAAATTAATATCAAAATCTAATTTAATGTTCAATTTTTTCAAGACAGATTCGGCTTTATTAGTAAAATATTGCTGCGAAACTATTATATTCTTTTCATCTTTCTTGTTAACCAAAAACAAATTCTCCGCTACAGTAAAATATGGAACCAATGCAGCATCAACTTCTTGATATACTGTGCTTATGCCGTATTCGAGAGCTTTAGTTGGGCTATTTATGTAAACATCTCTACCATTTATGCTTATCTTGCCTTCGTAGTTGCCATATACTCCAGATAATATTTTAGCAAAAGTACTCTTACCAGCTCCATTAGCACCAACTAAAGCATGGATTTCCCCCGATCTTAAAATCATATCCACATCTTTTAGAGCCTGCACTCCGGGGAAAGTTTTGGATAAATTAGTAGCAACTAATTCAAAAGAAGACTCTCCCATTTCATATTCCCCTGTTGTTATTCTTTGCTTTTATTAACCAAATCTCTCAGCTCTGGCGTCCACGCAATTCCACTATCTCCCCACTCTGGGACTAATTCTTTAGTCAAATATTCTCCAGCCTCTAAATTTATTTTTCTAGCATCTTCCTGAGTTATTAAGGCAGGAGGAATTATTGCATATCTTGGGATTGCTTCTTCTTGACCAGTTGCAGCTAAATATGCAATTCTAATAGCCACACGCCCTATTTCAGAGGGATCACATGCAGCTGTAGCTTTCCAATTGCTTCCTTCTTCAGCCATTAAAGAAAGGTCGTAAGGACTTACATCCACTCCATAAACAGGAATTGCAAGATTTTGTTGTTTTATAGCATTTAAAGCTCCTATTGAGAGCTGGTCATAAGGTGCCCAAACCGCGTCAATCTCACCAGCATGAGCTCTTAGAACTGCTTCCATCAGTGACATCGTCTCCGTAATCACTGCTGAGCCAAAGGTTGGAGCTATCTGTTGTATAACTTTAATTTTCTGGTATCTCTCCAGAATTAAAGGCAAAAGCCTCATTCTTCTTTCCAAGGGTGCTACTCCAGATAATGTTACAACTACTATGTTTCCTTCACCATTTATATCCTGCGCTAATTTAGAAAGGCTCATATAAGCCAGCATATAATCATCCTGAGATATTTCCGAAGTAACGTCAACATCAACTATAACATCAAAAATAATTACCGGTATACCCATATTCATTGCTTTTTGGATTCCCGGCTTCAAAGCAGTTCCTTCTCCATGATCGATAAAAATTGCATCTGGTTTCATATTAATAGCATTATCCAACATCTGGACCTGCTTATTGCTAGACATCTGAGCATCTAAAGTAGTTAAGTCAACACCCAATGCTTTAGCCATTTCACGCGCTCCAGAAACAAGCTGAACCCAGTGATCGCCGTAATTGCCTAGAGCCACATGTACCACTTTGACAGGATTATCTGCAGCAAAAATGATCGTAGGAACAGTTAATATGCAAAGTACTAACACGCAAAAAAACCCAAAGCTTTTTAATGATCTTTTCATCTTTTTCCTACCTCCACAAGATTTACGTTTATATTATCTATTTCACATTACATACTCGCTTCTCATAAGATACATCAGCTTACTATTTTTGTTTGCTTATCACCTCCCAAATATAAAGCTAACTGATTTTAATTTTGAACAGCAAGTCGACCCTCCTTTCCTTTTTTATGTGTTTTGAGAAAAAGCTCGCAAGAAAATTCACAAAAACTCAAATTTTATTTTACAGCACTTATTCTTAAAGTCAATCCCCTTCGGGAGACTGTTTGAAAATTATTCCTATACTTTAGGGTTATAAAGAAGATAAAAAGGATATTTCCTATATTCCAGAGGGCAAGTTGAGCAAATACTACATTAAAGGCCATCTTTTCAGTACGTTCTTCAAGATAGCTTCCGAACATTCTTTTGGTAGTTCCAAAGAAAGATTCTATGAGACAGCGTTTCTTATAGATTTCCTGATGAATAGTATAGCTTTTTAGAGCTATCTTTCTCAGTTTATCTCTTATACCTCTATGCAAGCTCTCCTCTACTTTTATTACTGGTATCCAACCTCTTTCCATTACTTCTTTTATAACCTCAGTACTCATTCCATAGAGCTTATCTCCTACTAGATAGAGTCCTTGTTTATCTCTTGGTTTTCTCTTTTGTGTTTGGTAGAATAGAAATGCAGCACAGCGGAAGTTAAAAAGTACAGCAGGAAATAGAAACTCCATTGCCAGCACCCTTAAAATAAACTACCCTTTTTAGATGCTGAACCTAAAGGGGGTAAAGAAAGGATGCTAACAATGGAGCAAATATATCATATCAGATTTGAACATAATGAAAAAGATAAATCATTGAGAAGAATAGCCCAAGAGACCGGATTTAACTTCCGAACCGTTCAGAAGTATGTGGAAAGGGAGGATTTTAACATCAAGAAAAAAGCTATTCATACCCGGAAGGGTAAACTGGATCCCTATAAAGAAACCATAGATAAGTGGCTTACTGAAGACCTAAAAGCCCGACGCCAGAAAGGCATACTGCCAAACGTATCTATGATAGACTAAAAGAGATTTACCAGGATGCTTTCCAGGTTTCTGATAGGGAGTTAAGCTTATGTAGCAAAGAAAAAGAAAGAGCTATCTTCCGGAAGTAAAGCTTATCTTCCCTTAGAGCACAAACCAGGAGAATCTCAGGTAGACTTTGGGGAGTGTCAGTTTATAGAACGAGGTATTAAATATGATGGTTTCTATCTCAACCTCTCTTTTCCTCACAGTAATGGAGAATATCCTCAGTTATTCAAAGGAGAAAATCAAGAATGCCTATGCCAGGGTCTACAGGATATCTTCCTCCATATAGGAGGAGTACCAAGGGAGATATGGTTTGATAACTTATCTCCGGTAGTAAACGCTATAGGTAAAGAGGGAGCAAGAGACTTGAATAAAGGATTCTTAAGATTTGCCCTGCATTATGGATTTTCCACTAACTTCTGTAATCCCGGGAGTGGTAATGAAAAAGGTCATGTAGAAAGCAAAGTAGGCTAT
>DGDO01000142.1 GCA_002385475.1 Candidatus Sordicultor fermentans
TCAATAAGTGTGAAACTTTAACCTCATAACCTGGATTAGTAGTTAATATTCTCATCCGGAAGTTATCCATATTACGATAACCATAAGCCATCCTCTTTATAGTTTTAATCCGGTTATTCTTCCCTTCAGTAAACCCATTGGTTATGGGATAATCAAAATAATTTAATATCTCCTCTCGCCAATGGGCAATAGTAGAGAGAAGAGCTTTAAATTCAGGTAAATCAGTACCAGATATTCTCTCCTCTAATAATCTCAGTCAGCCCTTCCTCTCTCTACTCCTTTCAGTTTCTCCATACCATATTCTAAAGGTCTCCTTAATCATCCAGGCTTTCTCTAGTTCCGGATAAAAGGAAAAGAGTTTCCTTCTCCTTTCTGCAACCTGCTCCTCACCTTATCTAAAGCAGCCTGGACCTGCTTTAAGAAATGAAACTTATCCACTACTATCTTAGCCTGAGGTAAGACCATCCAGATGGCCTGACGGAAAGGCTCATGCATATCTATAACTATTGCTTTAACTCTCTCAGGCGAGGGAAGTTTATCCCCATACTCCTCTAACCTCTTTTGCCCTCTTCCTTCTATCACCTCCATTATTTCCCCCTCTCTTAAATTGCAGATGGCAGTATGATAGAAATAGTTTTTCCTGACTGAGAACTCATCTACTCCTATAAATTCAGGAGTATCTACTCTCTTTCTGACTTCCAGTCTTCTTCCTACTTCCTCAGCCACACATCTCCGATCTCCGCTTTCCCCTACTCCTTCTTTCTGAGCTACTCTTCTTACTGTCTGGTGGAGAGCTTCTTCTCCTAAGTATTCCCGAAAGCGCTGAGTAGATCTCCTTCTCCAGCCACATACTACATCTGGTTCAGTAAATACCTTACCACAGGAGGGACACCTAAACCTCCTCTTCATCAGAATGAGAAATACTTCTTTATTTCTCAGCATCCTATCTTTCTTTCTCTGTGGTCTCCGATCATGCTCCTTATTGGTTATTTGACCACATCTTGGACAGATAACTTCATCCTGCCTATACATCACCACCACTTCAAAATGATCCGCCGGCTCTCTTTGTTCCAAAATCTGGAGCTGTGGTAATTCTAATCCTACTGCGATATAATTATCTTGCAGCTCTTGACCTCCTTTCTTTAGTTTTAGCTAATAATCCTTAGGATACAGAGGTCAGCAGGTGTTTTCAATACCCGATTTCACATTAAATATTGTAGAACCGTCGTGACAGTCTGTGACCCGAAAGAAAAATTAGAGATGGCTTGGTAAATGGTTCACAATGACAGGATAGAATGGGGGTTAGTGTTTTCTTAGCATCCGGGCTATAGGGGATATAACCCCTTCTATCCGGAATTTTTTTTGTGTGCTTGGCTTGGATATTTTTCTTATAGAGCCATTTTCTTCTTGCCAATAATAAACTCTTTTGCTAATATATCCCGTGACTATTTAGTCAGGTTCGGAGGTAAAGAAAATGATTGAAGAAGCTATCCAGGAAATTAGAGAGCTGGAGAACCTGAAAGAAAGAGAAATAAACAACGCTGAGCGAGAAGCGGCTAAAATTATCGCCGGAGTAGAAGACCAGATAACAGAAATGAGAAAGAAAGTTATGCAAGAGGTGGAAGAGAAAGCTCAAGCCTTGAGAAGGGAGATGCTTGAGAAGGGAGAAAAAGAAGCGAAGAAGATAGAAGAGGAGTTCCACCATCAAGCTCAAAAGTTAGAGAGTATTGCTTTTTCCCGGATAAAAGATATTGTTTCTCAGCTTGTAGAAGAGATGGGAGAAGAATATGGCAATTAGTGCGATGGAGAAAGTGGGCGTTATTGCTCACCACTCTCTACGAAAAGGAATTCTTGACCAGTTGCAAGATTTGGGAGTTTTGGAAATAACAGAAGACGAAAAAGACTTGTTCGATGAGTTTGTTTCTCCCTCAGTAGAACTAGGAGAATTAGAACGCCGTCTGGGGGAGTTGAGCTATTGCTTAGATTTTATTGATAAATATCGCTCAGAAAAGCTAGGGATTGCTCAGTCTCTTTTCCCCTCTCCTATTCATATGGAAAAAGAAGATTTTTTGAGCTGTAGTTTTGATTACATTCCTCTTTATAAGACCTTCCTGGATTGGGAGGAAGAGCTTAACAACATTCGTAGTAACTTAAATCGGTTAAATTCTAACCTGGAGTTTATGAAAAAAATTCAATCGGTGGAGGTCCCGCTGGAGAACTTGCGAGGCACTCTCTATACTCGCAGCTTTCTTCTGGAGTTTCCTCCTAAAAAGAAAGAAGCATTAGAAGAAAAATTGAAGGAGAGAAATTTAGCCTGGTTGAGAGAAGAATTTCCCGGAAAAGGGGGAAATGTTTTATGGTGGGTGATAATACATAAAAGCGAAGAGGAAGCTATGGAAGAGGTTTTAGCTGAGCTTTCTCTTTCCCCTGTGAGCCTTCCTCAGCCTTTTGAAGGTACTCCTCAAGAAATAATAGAAGATTTAGAACACCGGATTGGTGAGCTTCAAGAGGAACAATCAAAGCTTATAGAGAAAGCAGCTCTACAAGAAAAATTTGAGAAAGAATTTAAAATAGCTTATGATTACTATTTGAGCCTGTGGGAGCGTTATCAGAGTGAAACCAAGCTTTTGAAAACTAAAGAGACTTGTTACATTAGCGGATGGGTAAAAAAAGAAGATTTACCTCTGGTAGAAGAATCTATCTCCCAAGTGGGTAAAGAATGGGTTCTTTATCATAGAGAGCCTAAAGAAGGAGAGAGCGTACCCGTCAGCTTGGAAAATAATTCCTGGGTGAACAATTTTTCGGTTTTAACTCATCTCTACGGTCTTCCTAACTATACTGAAATAGACCCTACTCCTTTTGTAGCAGGCTTTTTCTTCTTTTTCTTTGGCATGTGTTTGGGAGATGTTATATATGGTTTAGTATTGGCCCTTTCTGGGTTTATTGCTGCCGCTTGTCTGGATATTTCTGATTCTACCAAGCTTTTTCTTCGTATGCTAGCCTGGGGAGGAGTTGGCGCTATTTTGGTGGGGACTTTTACTGGTTCCTGGCTGGGGGACCTTTTTGATTATTTTCCTCCCTCTTTATCTTTTTTAACTACTCTGAAAAACGGCTTAATGGTTATTGATCCTTTAAATAATCCTCTTCCTATGCTCATCTTTTCTTTGGGAGTAGGTATAGTGCAGATTTTAGTGGGTATAATGCTTGCTGTCATGAAAGAGTGGAAGAGAGGTAATTATGCTGTAGCTATCATGGATCACTTGAGCTGGTTTATATTTTTGGTTTCGATAGTGATGTATATAGTGGGCATTGCTGTCTCTCCTCTTTTAGCTTCGGTGGCTTTACCTATTATAATAGGGGGTGTTATTTTTTTAGTAGCTACTCAAGGCAGACATCAAAAAAATCCCATTATGAAGTTTTTATCTGGCCTTTTGAGTCTTTACGATTTGGTATCTTATCTGGGGGATACCCTTTCTTATTCACGTCTTTTTGCTTTAGGTCTTTCTAGTACTATCATTGCCATTTTAGCTCGTACTTTAGGGTCTTTATTTGGAGGTTATCCTTATATTGGATGGCTTATTGCTTTGATAGTGGCTTTAGTGTTTCACCTTTTCAATTTATTGATGAGTGGATTAGGTGCTTTTGTTCATTCTGCTCGTTTGCAGTATGTAGAGTTCTTCAACAAGTTTTACGAAGATGGAGGTAAAAGCTTTAAACCTTTTGGTTATAAAACCAAATACGTCAAAATAAGCTGAAGGAGGTTCTGTAATCTATGATTGATGGACTGGCATTCGCACTTTTAGGTTCTGCCTTGGCTATAGGGTTAGCAGGGATTGGTTCGGCAATGGGAGTAGGCATTGCTGGAGAAGCAGGCGCGGGTGTGTTAACTGAAGACCCTAATAAGTTTGGGCAAATTTTGCTTATGCAGGCGCTGCCTGGAACGCAGGGCATCTATGGATTATTAGCTGGATTTTGGGTATTAATTAAATTGGGTCTTTTTGGTGGAACTCCGGTAGAAATAAACGTTGCTCAGGGTTTGCAAATCTTATTTGCTTGTCTTCCTGTAGCCATTGTAGGCCTTGTTTCAGGAGTTTATCAGGGAAGAACTTCAGCTGCCTCTATTGGGATGATTGCTCGCCGACCAGAAGAAACAGGAAGGGCTATTATTCTTCCTGCCATGGTAGAAACTTATGCCGTTTTAGCTTTGCTTGCTACTATTCTTCTTTTGAATTCTATTCAAGTTTAACAGGGGCCAGATTATGCCTTTAGAAGATATTTTGCGGAAAATTGAGGAAGAAGCAGAACTCAAAAAGAAGAGAATTTTAGAAGAAGCCCGGACCAGAGCCAGCGCTCAGTTGGAAAGGGCTCAGAAGGAATTAAAAGAAGAAGCTGATCGATTATTGGCAGAGCGCAGAAAAGAGGTAGAGCTTGAAGTCCAGCGCAGGCTTGCCCAGGCAAGATTAGCAGGGAAAAATGAGGTGGGTAAAGTTAAACATCAGGCCTGGGAGAAACTACAGGAGAGTTTGGTGGCAGCTTTTGTAGAAAAGATAGAAACAGAAGGCAGGGAATGGTGTAAAGAGTTCCTTATCCAGTACGTGGTTAGCGGAGATGAGGAAGTATGGATGGCTCCTCGGGAAGCAGAAATCTGGGGCAGTGGTTTTGTGAAGGAGATAAATGAAGAGAAAAACTTATCTTTGCGCTTTGGTGGAATAGCAGAGGACATAGAACGAGGCTTTCTCTTGAGGCGAGGAGGTATGATGGTAGATTTGAGCTTTGTTTCTGTGGTGGAAGAGTACATTAGAGAGAACGAAAGAAGAATTTCTGCTCTGCTTTTTGAGGGTTAACAATGATTACAGATTTGAGAAAGCCTAGTGGTAGTGGAGATACACGCTATGCTTATTTAGTAGGTAGAGTAAGAGCACTAGAGCGAGGTCTTTTGACTCAGAGAACCCTGGAGAATTTGCTCCGTTCAGAAAACTTAGAGCAGGCTCTACGGGGAGTAGCAGAGATTCCTTACTGGGGAGATGTTTTTCAGAATGTTCCTCCCCGTATTTATGATATTGATAAAGCTTTGGTGAGTCACTATTGGCAAACTATACAGGAAATAAACAGTCATTCTCCAGGAGATGAAATCGCTCGTTTTTTTATCTGGCCTTTTGATTTTAGTGAAATGAAATTAATTTTAAAGTATCGTTTAGCAGGTAAGACTTTGGAAGAGACTTACCCCACGACCTTAAATCTGGTAAGAGTAAACAGATTTTTGGGAGGAGAAACTCGAGAATATCTCCCTGATCTGTGGATCAAAGCTATAAATGATAGTTTAGAAGCTTATGAGAATTACCGAGTTATTCAGGCAGTGGAAATGGTTTTAGATAGGCATTATTTAGAGCAAGTTTATCTCTTGGCTCAAGAAATGGAAAGCAGGGTTCTCAAAAATTGGCTTCTAGCCTTTGTGCTTTTAGCCTATTTCCGAGCAGTTTTCCGAGCTCGTTATCAGGAAAGAAAAGGGGAGTTGATGCGTCTTCTTTACTTTCCTCAACCGCTTTTTCCCGAAGAAAAATTTATAGAGATGCTGAGTGCCCCTGCAGAGAAAGTGGCGGAAGAAGTTGATAACTTTGGTTTCGATTTTCTTCTTCCCGAAAAAGGAATTTTCCGGGATGACCCTTCTTATTTAGCGGAAATAGAGCGAAATATGGATAATTATCTTTTAGATTTTATTCGTTCTTATCGATGGAAAGCTTTTGGTCCGGAGCCGGTTTTTGGATTTCTCTGGGCGCAAAGTATAGACGTCAAGAATTTGCGCTTGGTTTTAGAAGGAAAATATTTTGGTTTAGAGAGCGAAAAAATAAAAAGTAAATTGCGAGAGTGTTACTATGAGTGATAGTCGTTTGGCTTTTGTAGGAGGAGAAGAAAATAGCCTCTGTTTTCGAGGCATGGGATTTGATGTTTATGTAGCCTACTCCGCAGAAGAAGCAAAGGGGTTTTTACCCCTGTTGCGGAGAAGCAATTATGCCCTGATTTTCACCGAGTGGAAGTTTTATTCTTTGATTAAGGATCATTTTGAAGACCAGCGCTCCGAGGCCTTGCCGGTTATTTTAGGCATTCCTACCCGGAAGGAAGAAATAGGGAAAGGATCTGAGTTCATAAGGGAGCTGGTGCGAATAGCGGCCGGGAGCGATATAACTTTATAGAGAGAGGAATGATGATGTTGGAGGGAAGCGCTAAAGGTACAATATTGAGTGTCAATGGACCAGTGGTCGTAGCGATAGGACTTCCCGGGGCAAAGATGTATGACCTGGTAAAAGTGGGAGAAAAGAAACTGGTGGGAGAGATTATTGGTCTTGACCAGGATAAAGCCACCATTCAGGTTTACGAAGAAACAGCGGGAATCCGACCCGGGGAGCCGGTGGAATCAACTTATGAACCGCTGAGCGTGGAGCTAGGCCCGGGGTTGATAGGTAACATTTTTGATGGAACACAGAGACCCCTGGAAGTTATTCGAGAAATTTCTGGTGATTTTATTGCCCGAGGAGTAGAAGTTCCTCCTCTGGATCGCTCTAAAAAATGGGATTTTCATCCCTTAGTTAAAGTAGGAGAAGAAGTAGAACCAGGAGATATATTAGGAGAAGTACCTGAAACCACTGCTATCACTCACCGGGTCATGGTTCCTCCCGGGGTTCGGGGAAAAGTGAAGGAAATAAAAGAAGGTTCTTTTACTGTAGAAGAAGTGATTGCCATAGTTGACCAGGAGGGAGAAGAAAAACCCATAACTTTAATACAGCGCTGGCCAGTCAGGACTCCTCGTCCCTATAAAAGAAAGATAAACCTGGATGAGCCTTTAATCACCGGGCAGCGAGTTATCGATACCTTTTTCCCTATAGCCAAAGGAGGAGTAGCCTGCATTCCCGGTCCTTTTGGAAGCGGAAAAACAGTGGTGCAACACCAGCTGGCTAAATGGTCAGATGCTGATGTTATAGTCTTCATTGGTTGCGGGGAACGGGGTAACGAGATGACCGACGTATTGATGGAGTTCCCCGAATTGGTTGACCCCTACACCGGGGAACCTCTTATGAAAAGGACTATTTTAATTGCCAATACTTCTAATATGCCGGTGGCTGCGCGTGAAGCTTCGGTTTATACGGGAATTACCATGGCTGAATATTTTCGGGATATGGGCTACAAAGTAGCTCTTATGGCTGATTCTACTTCTCGCTGGGCAGAGGCTATGCGAGAGATTTCTGGCCGTCTGGAAGAAATGCCCGGAGATGAAGGGTTTCCTGCTTATTTAGGAAGCCGGATAGCCAGTTTTTATGAACGAGCTGGGAAAGTGGTCGCTTTAGGAAAAGAAGATAGAACTGGTTCTTTGACCGTGGTTGGTTCGGTATCACCTCCCGGTGGTGACCTATCAGAACCTGTGACTCAAAACACTCTGCGAGTAGTACAGGTGTTCTGGGGGCTGGAAGATAGATTGGCTTATCAGCGTCATTTTCCAGCTATTAACTGGCTGATTAGCTATTCTCTTTACCTTCCTCATCTGGAAAATTTCTGGAGGAAAAATGTGGCTCCTGATTTTTCTGCCAATCGAAATCTGGCTATGCAAATTCTCCAGCAGGAAGCAGAGTTAGAGGAAATAGTGCGTTTAGTGGGAGTAGAATCGCTATCTTTTCGGGAAAGATTTGTTCTGGAAATAGCTCGATCTATCCGGGAAGATTTTCTTCAACAGAGTGCCTTCCAGGAGGTAGATACTTTTAGTTCTTTGCGTAAACAATACTTGATGCTGAAACTCATTATTACTTATTATCAGGAAGGTTTAAAAGCTTTAGAGAAAGGTTTATCTTTGAGAGATATTCTTTCTATTCCTTCTCGGGAGAAAATAGGGAGAGCGAAATATATTCCTGAAGAGAAAATTGAGACTCTGGAAAAACTCATAGAGGAAGTTCAAGAGGAAATAGCCAATAAACTGAGGGGCGAGGTTGAAAGCAATGTATAAAGAATTTACCACTATTTCAGAAGTGGCTGGCTCTTTGCTCACTGTAGAAGAAGTGGAAGATGCCCGATATATGGAGATTGTGGAGATAGAGTTGCAGGATGGCTCGCGACGGCGGGGTCAGGTGCTTATGACCAGCAGAGGCAGGGCGCTGGTGCAAGTTTTTGAAGGAACAGAAGGGATAGGTGTCGGGCAAAGCAAAGTCAGGTTTTTAGGAAGAGTGATGGAGCTTTCTGTTTCTCCCGATATTTTGGGGAGAGTTTTTAATGGTTCGGGAGTTCCTATTGATGGTGGTCCGGGAATTGTTCCTGATGCTCGTCTGGACGTTAACGGTAACCCCATAAATCCTGTAACTCGAGACTATCCTATCGACTTTATTCAAACCGGGATTTCAGCTATTGACGGTTTGAATACTCTGGTAAGAGGACAGAAGCTTCCCATTTTTTCTGCTTCTGGTTTACCTCATGCTCGTCTGGCTGCCCAAATTGCTCGCCAGGCTAAAGTATTAGGAGAAGAGGAAAAATTTGCCGTAGTTTTTGGAGCTCTGGGTATTACTTTTGAAGAAGCTAATTATTTCATATCTGAGCTGCGTAACACCGGAGCCATTGAGCGGTCGGTTATCTTTGTTAATCTGGCTGATGATCCGGTGGTAGAGCGAATCATTACCCCGCGCATGGCTCTTACCGCGGCAGAATTTCTGGCTTTTGAAATGGATATGCAGGTTTTAGTAATATTAACTGATATGACTAACTACTGTGAGGCTTTACGAGAGGTTTCTGCTGCTAGGAGAGAAGTTCCGGGAAGAAGAGGTTATCCTGGATATCTATATACTGACCTGGCTACTATGTATGAGCGGGCGGGTAGAATCCGGGGCAAGAAAGGCTCTATTACTCAGATTCCAATTCTCACCATGCCCGAAGATGATAAAACTCATCCTATTCCCGACCTCACTGGTTATATTACTGAAGGGCAAATAATTTTAAATCGGCAGCTGCAGCATAAAGGCATTTATCCTCCCATTGATGTTTTGCCTTCTCTTTCTCGACTTAGAGATAAAGGAATTGGTGAAGGTAAAACTCGAGAAGATCATCCTGATGTGGCTAATCAGCTGTTTGCTGCTTATGCTCGAGGAAGAGAGGCGGAAGAACTGGCTACTATTCTGGGAGAGGCTTCTCTTACTGATCTTGACCGCTTGTATATGAGGTTTGCTGAGGAGTTTGAAGAAAAGTTTGTTCAACAGGGAGAGTACGAAGACCGAAGCATTGAAGACACCCTCTCCCGGGGCTGGGATTTATTACGCATGTTACCTCGAGAGGAACTGAAGCGTATTCAAGATATTCACCTGGAACATTTTTATAATGGCCAGAGTTCTTCTTCTGAAGAATAGGAGGATTTCCCTTGAGATTGAATGTTAATCCCAATCGTATGGAGCTCATGAAGCTTAAAAGTCGTTTGAGCATGGCAGAACGGGGTCATAAGCTCTTAAAAGATAAATTAGACGCCCTGATGCAGGATTTTATTCGCACGGTGAGAGAAAATCGTTACCTGCGTCAGGAAATCGAAGAAGAAATCGTTAAAGCTTTTGAAGCTCAGAGTAAAGCTTCTCTTTTGCTTTCTGAGGAAGATAAAAAGTTAATCACTGTTTTCCCGGGAGAGCGATTGGGGCTTGAGGTTCAGGTTCGCCATGTTACCGGAGTAAAAGTTCCTCATTTTGAGGTCAAGGTAGAAGGAGACCCCTATACCTACAGTTTAATAAATACTCCGGCAGAAATAGATGAAGCTTTTAGCTCTTTTTTCCAGGTTTTCCCCTTGATGGTTAAACTGGCAGAAGCAGAAAAAACTATCGAGCTCCTGGCGGTGGAGATAGAAAAAACTCGCCGACGGGTTAACGCTTTAGAGTATGTCCTGATTCCCAATTTACAGGAGACCATAAAATATATTACTCTTAAACTGGATGAGTTAGCTCGTTCTTCGGTGGTAAGCATTATGAGAATCAAAGGAAAAGGATTGACGGGATGAGTTGAAAGTTGCCATTCTCGCTGATATTCATGGCAACTTTGATGCCTTAGAGAGGGTATCGGAGGAGATAGAGAAGTTAGAAGATGTCATGGTTCTGGGAGACATCATCGGCTATGGAGCAGAACCAGAGGATTGTGTGAGGTGGGTAGTAGAGAAAAAAGCTAAAGTACTTCTGGGCAATCATGAAGCTGCTTGCATTGGTGAGTTACCTCTTTCCTGGTTTAATCCTCTTGCTCTTCGAGCTTTGCTCTGGACTCAGAAACGTTTGAGTTCCTTCAGTATCCGGTTTATTCGGTCTCTGCCTCCTGTCATTTCTGATTTTCTTCAGGCTCTGTGGGTTCATGGGAGTCCTCGTCAGCCCACAGAAGAGTATATTGATCATCCTTTTATAGCTCGAGAGATATTTGAAAGTTTTTCTTTCTCTCTCTGTTTTTTTGGGCATACTCACCAGGCTGAAGCTTATATCCTGGAGGAGAGTGGGAGAGTAGAGAGGATTTCTTTTCGAGAAGGGGGAAAATTGGAGATACTTCCTGATAATAGATATTTAATAAATTGTGGTAGTGTAGGGCAACCCCGGGATGGCAACCCCCAGGCTAGCTTTGCCATTTTTGATACGGAGAAGAGGATAGTGGAGATAAAAAGGGTAGACTATGACATTTCTTCTGCCTCTTATAAAATATTACATAGTGGACTTCCTGAATATTTAGCTTACCGGTTAGAAGGAGGGAGATAAGTTTCCGGACAAATCTAATTTAAGAGACAACGCTATTTGGAATAGATGAGTTTCTTGACTGCCAGAGAGATTATAGTAAAATAAAATCGAATGAACTGGGTTATACCTCAATGAGAAAGATTTGAGGTATAACTCCTGTTTTTATTATACCTTATACAAATCTAACACTTTAGTTTAAGAAAGGTGGATACAAATGGTAGAAGTTAAAAAAGAGGAAAAAGAAAAACATGTAGTAGAGATGGAAATTACGGTGGAGAAAGAGAGAGTAAATGAGGCATTGGATAAAGTTTACCGAGAGCTGAGCTACAGAATGACCGTGCCAGGATTTAGAAAAGGGAAAGCCCCCCGAGGTATTTTGCGGAGCTTTGCCGGCGAAGACTTTATTTTAGAAACAATGACTCAAGATTTAATTCCTCAAGTAGTTCAAGAAGTATTGACTCAGGAGAGCATTAGAGTAATTGGTGAACCGGACTTAGAGATAGTGCATGCAGAGGAAGACGAGCCTTTAGTTTTGCGTCTTCAGGTAATAGAGGAACCAGAAGTAAAGTTAGCCGATCCCGGGGAGTTAGAAGTAAGAAAGTATCGTTTGGAGATTAGAGAATCAGATGTAGAAAAAGAAGTGGAGAAATTGATAGACTCTCGTAGTACCTGGAAAGATAAAGGGGAAGGTGAACCAGCAAGAGAAGGGGATCTGGTTATGCTAAAAATAGAAGACGAAGATTATGCTGTGGTAGCAGAGTCTTCTTTAGATAAAGAGAAATCTATTGCCCGAGAAGTTTTAGGTATGAGAGTAGGAGAAAAGGGGAAAATTACTCAGGGAGAAGAGGAAGAAACCGAAATAGAGTTTTCGATAAGTGGAATAATGGGAAAAGAAAGGCCAGAGGTAAATGAGGAGTTTCTATCTGGTTTAGAAGAAGGGTTAAATTCCATAGAAGATTTAAAAAACAGAGTTAGAGAAAAATTAGAAGCCCTGGCTCAAGATATAGTGGAGGAGAGATTGGAGAAAGAAGCGGTAGTGGCTCTATGTCGGGAATCTGAAGTTTATATTCCTGAGGCCCTGTTGGACATTGATGTCCGCCAGCGCATAGACATTCTGAAGGAAGATCTGGAGAAGGACGGTTTAACCCTGGACCGCTATTTAGAGCTAATGGATATGGATTTTGCCACTCTGGAAAAAAATTTACGGGATTTAGGCCGCTGGGAACTTCGGAAATTCTTCGTTCTGGAGAAATACGCTGAAGAAAATGAGATTTTGGTTACGGAAGAGGATTTGATGGCCGAGCTTGAAGAGATAGCGAAGAAGACAGGTAAAACTAAAGAGGAAATAAAAGAAATCTTGGAATTAAGTGATAGAATAGAAGGAGTAAAAAGCAATATAAGAGACAGGAAAACTATTAAAGATATAGCTCAGAAGGTGAAAGTCAAAGAGCTGGAGGAGCCTATAAATTTAGATCAGTGGAAAGCATTGGGAGACCCGGAAGAGGAGATGATAAGATGAAGGACTTTCTTCTGATGAATAGTTACTTAGTACCGATGGTGGTGGAGCAAACACCCCACGGGGAGAGAGCTTATGACATTTACTCTCGTCTTTTGCAAGACAGGATTGTTTTTTTAGGAACGGAAATAGACGATACGATAGCTAATCTGGTTATTGCTCAGTTACTTTTTTTAGAAGCAGCTAACAAGGAAAAAGACATAAATCTTTATATCAATAGCCCTGGTGGTTTGGTTTCTTCTACTTTAGCTATTTATGATACCATCCAGTATATAAACCCGGATGTAGCCACTATCTGCATCGGACAGGCAGCCAGTGGTGCGGCAGTGATTTTGGCTGCTGGAGCTCCGGGTAAAAGGATGGCTTTACCTAATTCCCGGGTGATGATTCATCAGCCCTTAGGTGGAGCCCAGGGACAGGTGTCTGATATCGAGATTCATACTCGGGAGATGATTAAAATTAGAGAAAAGTTGAATGAAATATTAGCCCATCATACTGGAAAACCGGTAGAAAAGATTAGAAACGATACAGAAAGAGACTACTTTATGTCTCCCGAAGAAGCGCGGAAATACGGGTTAATAGATAAGGTTCTTTATCCGGAAGAAAAAAACAAAAAGGAGAAGTAAATAATAATGCCTAAGTATGAGGAGGAAAAATTGAAGTTGCGCTGTTCCTTCTGTGGTAAGAATCAATCAGAGGTTAAGAAGCTTATAGTTGGTCCGGGAGTGTACATTTGTGACGAGTGCGTGGAGTTGTGTAACGGAATCATCAAAGAAGACGATAAACACCGAAAGTCAGATCTGGCTCTGGAAAAACTACCTTCTCCCAAGGAGATAAAAGCTTTTCTAGACCAGTATGTGATAGGACAGGAGAGAGCCAAAAAAGTTCTTTCTGTAGCAGTCTACAATCATTACAAACGAATTACCTACAGCTCCAGGGAAGATATAGAGATAGAAAAAAGCAATATTTTACTTATTGGACCGACGGGAAGTGGTAAAACTCTTTTGGCTCGCACCCTTTCTTTGTTGCTTAATGTTCCCTTCGCCATTGCCGATGCTACTACCTTAACCGAGGCCGGATATGTAGGGGAGGATGTGGAAAACATCTTGCTTCGTTTGATTCAGAATGCTAACTTTGATATCAAAAAAGCGGAAAGAGGAATTATATATATAGATGAGATAGATAAAATTGCTCGCAAAGGAGAAGGTCCTTCCATCACCCGAGATGTATCAGGTGAGGGAGTACAACAGGCTTTATTGAAAATCCTGGAAGGGACCATGGCTAATGTTCCTCCCCAGGGAGGGAGGAAGCATCCTCATCAGGAATTTATCCAGATTAATACTGAAAACATTCTTTTCATTTGCGGAGGCGCTTTTGTAGGTTTAGATAAAATAGTTGAAAGCCGCTTAAAAGACCACAAAATTGGTTTTGGTGCGCGAGAAGCTTCTTCTACTACGGATTCATTTAATCCTTTAAGTGAAGTTCAACCAGAAGATTTGATAAGGTATGGTGTTATTCCCGAATTTGTGGGACGTATTCCAGTAGTTTGTGCTCTTGACCCCTTAGGCGAGGAAGATTTGGTACGTATTCTTATCGAGCCTCGCAATAGTCTGGTTAAACAGTACCAGAGCTTGTTAAAAATGGAAGGAGCAGAACTCATTTTTACTGAAGGTGCACTGCGCCTTATTGCTCAGGAGGCTATGGCTAAAGGCACAGGAGCACGAGGATTGCGCGCTATAATGGAAAAGTTAATGGTGGAGTTGATGTTTGAGTTGCCTTCTCGCAAAGATATTGAAAAAGTAGTGATCAATGAAGAAGCGGTCAAAAGTGGTACTCTTCTTCCTTTTTTGGAGGGAGAAAGTGCTAAAGAAGAACAATCGGCGTAAGGGAAATGCATAATGAATGAACGAACTATTATTTCTCCAGTTTTTGAACCCTCTTCGGTGGAAGATAAATGGTATGAATTCTGGGAGGAGAAAGGTTATTTTACTCCTCCTCCCTCCCCGGCTCCTCCTTTTTCTATAGTTATTCCTCCTCCTAACGTTACCGGTCATCTTCACATGGGGCATGCCTTAAACCTCACCCTTCAGGATATATTAATCCGTTATCGAAGAATGCAAGGTTATCGGGCTCTCTGGGTACCGGGAACTGACCATGCAGGCATTGCTACTCAAAATGTGGTAGAAAAGCAACTGTCTCGAGAAGGGCTGAGTCGCCATGATTTAGGCAGAGAAAAGTTTCTGGAAAGAGTCTGGGAGTGGAAAGAGCGTTATCATGAGAGAATTGTAAAACAATTGAAGAAGATGGGAGCTTCTTGCGATTGGACGAGGGAGCGATTTACTTTAGATGAAGGTTTATCTCGGGCGGTGCGGGAAGTTTTTGTCCGACTTTTTGAAGAGGGTTTAATTTATAAAGATGAATACATTGTAAACTGGTGTCCCCGCTGTGAAACAGCACTGGCTGATATTGAAGTGGAGTATACGGAGGTTCCCGCTCACCTTTATTATGTTAGATACTATCTCAAAGATGAAGATAATTATTTGGTAGTGGCTACTACAAGGCCGGAGACCATGCTGGGAGATGTAGCTTTAGCAGTAAACCCTCATGATGAGCGCTATAAAGACCTGGTAGGGAAAATAGCTATTCTGCCGCTCACAGGAAGGGAACTCCCCATTATTGCTGATGAATACGTGGATATTGATTTTGGAACCGGGGTGCTTAAGGTTACCCCTGCTCATGACCCCCACGATTTTGAATTGGGAAGAAAACATGGGCTGCCTCTGGTCAAGGTTATCGATGAGCAGGGTTTTATGAGCGAAGAAGCTCTCAACTTTTCTGGTCTTTCTCGGGAAGAAGCCCGGGAAAGAGTGGTGGAAAAATTAAAAGAAGAAGAATACTTGGAAAAAATAGAAGATTATTCTCACTCAGTGGGACATTGTTATCGCTGTTCTACTGTGGTAGAACCTCTGGTTTCTAAACAGTGGTTTGTTCGAGTGAAGGACCTGGCTCAGCCAGCCATAGAGGTGGTTAAACAAAAAAAGATAGAGTTTGTCCCTGAGCGCTGGGAAAAAGTCTATTTTGAATGGATGGAGAATATCAAAGACTGGTGTATTTCACGCCAGTTGTGGTGGGGACATCGCATTCCTGTTTTTTATTGTCAGGATTGTGGTTATGTTTTCGCTCATCGAGATACCCCGGAGAGCTGTCCCCGTTGTGGGGGGGAAGTAAAGCAGGATGAAGACGTCCTGGATACCTGGTTCAGCTCTGCTCTCTGGCCTTTTTCGGTGTTCGGGTGGCCAGAAGATACCGAAGACCTGAGGACTTTTTATCCCACATCAGTTTTAATTACCGGTTTTGATATCATTTTTTTCTGGGTAGCACGTATGATTATGATGGGCCTGAAGTTTATGGGAGATGTTCCCTTCCGGAAAGTTTATATTACTCCCTTATTGCGGGATGCTCAGGGAAAGAAAATGAGCAAGTCTTCGGGCAATGCTATTGATCCTTTAGAAATAATAGACCAGTACGGAGCGGATGCTTTGCGCTTTGCTCTGGGTTGGCTTACAGTGCAAGGTAGAGACATTAATCTCTCTCGGGAGAGAATAGAAGCATCACGTAATTTCATGAACAAATTGTGGAATGTTTCTCGTTTTGTATTGATGAATGAAGAAGGTTTTTCAGCTTTTGAAGGACTTGTAGACCTCGATATTAAAGACCGCTGGATTATTTCTCGTTTTCATCGTTTATTAGGTGAAGTAGAGGAGGCGCTGGATAGTTTAGATTTTGGTCGATATGCTCAACTTCTTTACGATTTTGTATGGGGAGAATATTGTGATTGGTATATTGAGTGGAGCAAGATAGACCTTTACCAGGGGGGAGAGAGAAAAAAAAGAAAAGCTCAAAACGTCCTCATTTATTTACTTTCAGGGATTTTAAAGCTTTTGCACCCTGTGGTTCCCTTTATTACCGAAGAAATCTGGCAGAACCTTCCTGTGAAAGAAAGAGAGAGCATCATGATTGCCCCCTGGCCTTATAAAGAGGAGAAATGGTTAGATGAAGAGGCAGAGAAAACTATTTACTTTTTACAGGATGTTATAAGGGAAATCCGCTATTTACGGGCGGAACTGGGTATCCCTCCCAAAGAAGAATGCCAGGTAATACTCAATTTATCTGATGAGGAAAGCTACCGATATATGAAAGGTAATTTCTCTTATGTAGAAAGCCTGGCTAAATGTTCGATACTGGAAGCTGGTTATAATTTGAAAAAGCCAGAATCAGTGGCCACAGGAAGAGTGCAGGGAGCGGATATTTATCTTCTGGTGGGAGGTGTGATTGACCTCAATAAGGAGGTGGAGCGTTTGAATAAAAAACTTTCCCGTCTTCAAAAAGAAGAGGAAAGACTGAGAGAACGTCTTAATAACTTCTCCTTTCTGCATCGAGCTCCGGAGGAAGTAGTAGAAAAGGAAAAGAAGCGCTTTGCTGATTTAATTAAGGAGAAGGAAAAATTAGAGACCTTGCTTGAGGGTATCTGATGAGTAACCCCTTTGCTTTTTTGAAAAGACGGGATCCGGTAGAAACAATTATAATTCTTCTCGGGGGTTTATTGGTAGTAGTTATTGCTTTTTTTATAGCTCGAGGAGATCTGGATTATTACACCGAATATCTCCTTACTGGTGGTGTTTTTGAGAGAAAAATAGAGGTAAAAGAAGTAGAAATTCCTTTTTCTTCTTATTTCCCTGAAGAGGAAGAGTTTTTACCTCAAGAAACACCCCAGGAGATGATTCCTTCTCCAGTACCAGAGGGAGAAGAAGTTTCTCCTCCCCGAGTAGTTGCAACCCCTTTCCCGGAAGAAAAAAGGGTTGAGCCTCCTCAAGAAACTAAAACTCCTCCTCCCCGGGTAGCCGAAGCTCCTTCAGGAGAATTTTTTGTTCAGTGTGGAGCATTTTCTAAACCAGAGAATGCTCAAAAAATGGTGGAGACCTTGAAAGGGCTTGGCTATCAAGCTGTTTCTGAGCCTGTTTCAGGATTGTATAGAGTTAGAATATATGGTTTTCAAAGCAGGGACGAGGCTGAGAAAGTGGTTAGCAAGTTAAAGAGCCAGGGAATAGAATCTTTTTTGGGAAAGTAGGGAAAAATTATATGACTTTGCGAGAAATAAAAGAGATATTACAAGCTGAGGTGCTAGCAGGGGAAGAATTCCTGGATCGAGAGCCATCCTCTGCCTGCGGAAGCGACCTTTTAAGTGATGTTCTGGCTTTTACTAAAGAAAATTCTGTACTCCTTACTGGCTTAACCAATTCTCAAGTAATTCGTACTGCGGAAATGAGTGACATAATAGGGGTTATTTTTGTGCGAGGAAAGAAGCCCGATAATTACACCATCGAGTTAGCCACCATCAAGAAGATTCCCCTTTTAACTACTCGTTTGCCTATGTATGAATCCTGTGGGAGGCTTTATTTACGGGGATTGAAGGGTTGTAGTGAAGTGTGAATGGGAGAAGATAAAGTTTTAGTAGAAATAGAGCGGGAAATTGTGGGGGGAGATTTTCAGAGTGCCGGTGATGTGTCCAGTGAATTGAAAAAAGTTCTTCAGCAGGTAGGCTTCCCTCCTTCTTTTAATCGTCGGATAGTGATTGCCGCTTATGAAGCAGAGATGAATGTGGTGATTCATGCTTATCGAGGGGTTTTTACCACTCAAATTTATGAAGATCAGGTGCACATTGAAGTGGATGACCAGGGTCCAGGCATACCAGACCTGGAGCTGGCCTTTCAAGAGGGTTATTCTACCGCTCCTCCTCATATAAGAGAAATGGGTTTTGGAGCGGGATACGGGCTTTCTAATATGAAGAAATGCTCTGATCGCCTGGAAATTGATACCCGGGTAGGAGAGGGAACTAAAGTGATTATGGATTTTTTTCTTAACTCAGAGGAGTAAGTTCTGTGATAGAGGAGGAAATTTTCCATTCTGTTCGCCTAGATGAAGAGAAATGTAAAGGCTGTACCCATTGTATTCGCCATTGTCCCACGGAGGCCATTCGGGTGAAAGAAGGGAAAGCTCGAATTGATGAAGAGAGATGTATTGATTGTGGAGAATGCATTCGGATTTGCCCTAACCATGCTAAATACGCTCAATCTGATTCTTTAGAAGTTATAAAAAAATTCCCCTGTGCTATAGCTCTTCCCGCTCCCGCTTTTTATGCTCAATTTAAAGTAGACATTTCTCTGGGTAAAATACTCCAGGGTCTTTTGCATCTGGGTTTTCAGGAGGTTTTTGAAGTAGCCCGGGGGGCAGAAATTCTGGCAGAGGAGATTGATCGTTATTTAAAAAAAAGAGAGATAGTTACTCCGATAATTTCTTCTGCATGTCCTGCGGTAGTAAGGTTGATAGAGGTCAGATTTCCTTCCTTAATAGAAAATTTGCTTCCCTTAGATTCTCCTCTGGGAGTAACGGCCAAATTGGCGAGATTACAGGCTATGGAAAAGGGGTATCGTCCCGAAGACATCGGAGTTTTTTTTATCACTCCTTGTCCGGCCAAGGTAACTGAATCTAAACAAAGCGAAGGTGTTTTAGGACACATAGATGGAGCTATCTCTATAGCTAACATTTATTCTCGTCTCGTTAATATAGTAGAGGAGTTAGAAGAATCTTCTTCTTTACCTCTCGCCAGTTTCCGAGGCATTGGCTGGGCTCGCTCAGGAGGAGAGCAGGAGTCATTAAAAGAGGGAGAATATATGGCTGTGGATGGCATCCATCAAGTTATTTCAGTGCTGGAGAAAATCGAGATGGGAGAATTGAAGAATGTAGTTTACTGTGAAGCTCAAGCCTGTGTGGGAGGGTGTATTGGAGGAGTACTGGCAGTGCAGAATCCTTTCATTGCTAAGGTAAGTATCAATCATCTACTTAAGAAGTATACTGAATTTCGACCCATAAGAAAGGGAGAAATGGAGAAATGGCGCAGAGAGGGAGTATTTGAAAGGAAAAAGGCTTACCAGGCTAAGGAAGTTTTAAAACTGGATAAAGATTTTAAGCGAGCTCTGGAAAAATACCAAATGATTGAAAAACTTTTAGAAAAACTCCCCGGTTTGGATTGCGGGGCCTGTGGTTCTCCCACCTGTAGAGCTCTGGCAGAAGATATAGTAAGGGGAAAGGCGGAAGAAATAGATTGTCCTTTTATGTTACGAGATCAGTTGCTCAGCTTATCCGAGGAGATTCATGCCTTAGCTAACAGGGCTCCGCAAACCATGGCTAAAAAAAAGGAGGAATGAAAAATTTTGAGAGTGACTCAAATCGTTGAGCCATTAAAGGCGGAAGTAGTAGTAGGAGAGAGGATGGAGGAACAAGATATAGAAGGAGGATACTGTGGAGACCTTCTCAGTGATTGCATTGCCAATGCTAAAGAGGGAAGCGTCTGGGTTACCATCCAATCTCACCCAAACACAGTGGCGGTAGCAGTGTTAGTAGGCATACCTTGTATAGTGGTTTCTAATTACCAGGAGATAAACGAAGAAACAAGGAAAAGAGCTCAAAAAGAAGGCGTAACTATTTTACGCACTTCTTTGACCAGCTATCAGGCGGTTAGTGTTCTTTTCTCTCTGGGGATACCAGGCACCAAAAGACATGGCTAAGGGGGTTTTTTTAGCCGACCTCCACATTCACAGTGTTTTGTCTCCTTGTGCTGACCGGGATATGTTGCCCCATTGTATTATTCTGGAAGCCTGGGAGAAAAATATTAATTTGATTGCCGTAACCGATCACAATGCCTGTGATAATGTAGGAGCAACTGTGACACTGGGAGAAAAATTTGGTATCTGGGTGATACCAGGAGTGGAGGTGGAAACCAGAGAAGAGGTGCATCTTCTTTCTTTTTTCCCTTCTTTATCTCAACTTCACGATTTTAATCAAGAAATAGCAAGATTTCTTCCTTTTATTCCTCTGTCAGAAGAACTGTGGGGAGAAGAGTGGGTAATAGATGAGGAGGGGGAGATAAAAGAAAAAAAGACGAACCTTTTAGTTTACCCCTTAGATTTATCGGTAGAGCAAGTGGTGGAAAAAGTCAGAAGTCGGGAGGGAATAGTTATCCCCGCTCATGTAGACCGTCCCAGTTATAGCATCATTTCTCAGCTTGGCTTTATCCCTCCCCATCTGGAAATAAAAGTGGTAGAGTTATCGAGTAATACCTCTGAAGAGGAAGCAGTAAATAAATTAGGTTTAGCAGGCTTTCGATTCCTTCACTCTTCTGATGCCCATTCCCTTTCTCAAATCGGCTCAGTTACCACTTCTTTTTTATTCTCTTCTTTTCCCAACTGGCGAGAACTGGAACAAATCCTCACCTGAAATTTCCCTCTAATAGAAAATTTCCCTTTTTTGGAACGAACGTTCTATTTATCTTTTATCTTTATTAGTTTATGCTAAGTGGGGTATAATGGTAAAAAGTGGGAGGAAGTGGGAAATGTTTTTAGGCCATTATTACCACACTATAGATGAGAAGAATCGAGTGGTGATTCCCAGTTCCTTTAGGGGAGAAATTTCCGGGAAGGTCTATCTCACTCAAGGAATGGAAAAATGTATTTTTCTCTATCCCGAAGAAGTGTGGAATAGATTTTATCAAAAGATTACCACTCTTTCTCTCACTCGAAAAGAAACTCGAGAATTTTCCCGCTTCTTTCTGGCTAATGCTACCTGCCTCGATATTGATGGACAAGGAAGAATTGTTCTTCCTGATTACTTAAAAAATTATGCTGAAATAAACCGACAGGTGGTTTGGGTGGGGGTGGGGGAACGCCTGGAAATCTGGGCAGAAGAAATCTGGAGACCTTATCATGAGGAGATGGGAAAGAAATTTGGCGAGCTTACTGAGCAGATAGTGGATACGGGTATTTAGATATGAACACTTATGTTTTTCATCAACCGGTAATGGAGAAAGAAGTGCTCCATTATCTTCTCTGGAGAAAAGATGGAATTTATGTAGATGCTACAGTAGGAGGAGGAGGCCACGCTCTATCCATTCTGGGTGAGCTCGATGAAGGGGCTATATTGGTAGGGATAGACCGAGATGAAGAAGCCATAAAAATGGCCAAGGAAACCCTGAAAAACCCTTCCCTTCCAGTATATTTGGTCAAAGAAAGGTTTTCTCTAATTGACCAGGTTCTTTTTTCTCTGGGTATAGAAAAAATTTCGGGGATATTGTTTGATCTGGGGGTATCCTCGTGGCAGCTGGATAAAGCAGAGAGAGGTTTTAGCTTCCAGAGGGAAGGATTTTTGGATATGAGAATGGATTTATCTGAGGAACGAAATGCCTATCAGGTGGTCAATGAATTTCCGGAGAAAGAATTAGCTGATTTGATTTATTATTACGGAGAAGAAAGGTTTTCTCGAAGAATTGCTCGGGCTATAGTGAAGGAGCGAGATAGAAAACCCATAGCCACTACTCGGGAATTAGCCCGGGTTATAGAAAGAGCAGTCCCTCAACGAGGAAAAATTCATCCTGCTACTCGAACTTTTATGGCTTTGCGTATTTTTGTAAACGAAGAATTAAAGGAGATAGAAGAAGCTCTGAGAAAAGTTTCTCCTCTGGTAGAAGAGGGAGGAAGAGTAGTGGTAATTAGCTACCATTCCCTGGAAGATCGGATAGTAAAAAGATTTTTAAAAGATGAAGAAGAGTGGGAGGTATTAACCAAAAAACCTGTTTATCCCACTCCTGAAGAGGTGAGAGATAATCCTCGGGCTCGCAGTGGTCGTCTGAGAGCAGGAGAAAAGCGAAGTAAAATTAAGGAGGGATAAGAATGAAGCGGGTTAAATCTTGGCTGATATTTGGTCTATTTTTTATTTTTTCTCTTTCTTTCCTCTGTGTTACCTTGCAAGCTTTGCTTTTAGAAAAAAGCTATTTGGTGGAACAAAAAAGGGAGAATATTGATAATTTGTTGGCAACCAGGGAGAAATTAAAAATGGAAATTGCCCAATTATCTTCGCTGGAGAGAATAAAAGAAGTGGCAATAAATCAGCTGGGTATGACCTATCCCGATCAAACTGTCTATATGGTGTCCAGCTCGGCTTTGGGGGGCGGAGAAGGAGAGCTGGTCCTGGGTAAAATGCCTGAGGAGACACAAGGAGAATGATTTCCAGAAAATTTGTCCGACGGGCAAATTTTCTGTTTTTTTTAAGTTTATTCCTTTTAGGAGTTGTTGCAGTTCGCGTTTTTTCCCTTCAGGTATTACAGGGCAAATTTTATCGAGAAGAAGCCTTATCTCGTTTAGTATTAGAAGAAACTTTGCCCTCTCGAGGGTCAATTCTGGATCGAAGCGGTAAAGTACTGGCTGAGGATGTGGGGGTTCTTTCTATCAGCGCTTACCCTCCTCAGATGGACGACCCGGAGAAAATAGCAGAAGAATTATCTCAACTTCTTTCCCTTTCAGCGTCTGAATTGCAGCAAAAATTCCAGAGCGGGCTTTTCTGGATAGAGATTACCGACAATGCGCCCCTCTATTTGAAGGAAGCTCTGGAGGAGAAAAAGCTAAAAGGGATAAGCTGGAAGGAAAAACCGGTTCGTTTTTACCCTCAAGCCCCTTTATTTAGTAATCTTCTGGGTTTTGTGGGAAAAGATAGACAGGGGCTGGAGGGTTTAGAGTTTGCCTTTGATTCTTATATTGCAGGTAAACCGGGCTATACATTTTACGAAAAAGATGCTCTGGGGCGAGAAATACCTCTTACTACTAAACACTTATCACCTCAAAGTGGTAACGATCTCCTTTTAACTGTAGATAGCACCATCCAGTTTTTTGCTGAAGAAGCCTTAGATCAGGCTATGGAAAAAACTAAAGCTCTTCGAGGAGTGGTAATAGTTAATAACCCTCAGAGTGGAGACATTTTAGCTATGGTCAGCCGTCCTTCTTTTGATAATCGCAACTTTCAAGATTTTCCCCCTGAATCCTGGAAAAATTTGGCTATCAGTATGGTTTTCGAGCCAGGTTCTACGGTAAAACCATTGGTGATGGCTGCAGCTTTAGAAGAAAAAAAAGCTTCTCTTGAAGAGAGATTCTTTTGCCCTGGTTTTGTTATGGTGTATAATCATCGGGTGCGAGATATTAAAGCTCATGGCGAAGAGAAGCTGGAAGATTTGTTAATTAATTCTTGCAATGTGGGGATTATTACTCTGGCTGAAAGGCTGGGCAAAGATAAACTATTTTATTATTTGAAGAATTTTGGATTGGGAGAAAAATGCGATATAGGATTACCGGGAGAAGAGCAGGGTCTTTTACGCCCTTCCCGAGATTGGTCTTTACTCTCCATAGGTGCTATTCCCATTGGTCAGGAGATGATGGTTACTCCCTTGCAGCTTTTGAGAGCCCTTTCTGCTCTGACTAATAAGGGGGTGGTGATGCAACCTCGCTTGGTGAGCAAAATAATCAGCCCCACGGGAGAGATAATAGAGGGATTCTCTCCTGTTTCTTCAGGAGAGGTAGTATCGGAGCGGACAGCATCTTTAGTTCTGGAAATGATGGAAAAAACAGTAAAAGAGGGAACGGGAAAAAAGGCTTATATAGAAGGATATCGTATAGGGGGGAAAACAGGAACTGGTCAGAAAGTGGGACTTGACGGCCGCTATGACCCTCGCAAGTTTTATTCTTCTTTTGTAGGGTTTTTCCCTCTTCCTGAGCCTCGCTTTGGAATTATTATAGTTCTGGATGAACCACAAGGAGAATATTATGGCGGAGATATTGCTGCTCCTGTTTTTAGAGAAATTGCTCAGAACATTATTAACTATGCTGGTATAATGTCAGATGAAGCGGAGGTAGGGCTATTTTGACTATAGGTCAGTTTTTGTCTTCATTTTCTTTTGAAGAAGGAAAAATTGAAAACCCCGAGGAAGAAGTTAGAGGCCTTGTTTTTGATTCTCGTCGGGTACAGCCGGGCTATGTTTTTTTTGCCCTTCCTGGTTCTAATACCGATGGTCACTTTTATATTGAAGAAGCGATAAAAAGGGGAGCAACTTTAGTAGTTTTAGAAAAAAAAGAATTTGCTCCTCCTCCCCAAGTTAAGGTATCCTGGGTTTTAGTTCCTGAAGGGAGAAAAGCTCTGGCTCTGGCCTCCTCCTTTTTTTATGGTGACCCTTCTTCTTCTCTCAGGGTTATGGGAGTAACAGGCACTAATGGAAAGACTACTACTTGTTTTTTCCTCCGCGCCATTTGGGAAAAAAGTGGTTTCCCCTGTGGTCTTCTTACCACAGCCCGCAACATAATAGGTCCTAAAGAAGAAGAAGCCATAAACACTACCGAGGAGTCTCTTTCTCTTTATCGCCATCTTTATGAGATGCAAAAAATGGGTATAAAAAACGCAGTAGTCGAAGTTTCTTCTCACGCTTTAGCTTTAAGAAGAGTGGAAGGAATAAAATTTGATTCTGCTTTAGTTACCAATTTAATTCCTGAACATATGGAGTTTCATCGTACTTTCGAACATTATTTTGAGAGCAAGAGAAAACTTCTACAGATGGTGGAAGAAAATCTCTCTAAGAGTTATCCTCGGGTAGTAGTGGTGAATGGGGACGACGAAAATTGCCTTAAAATGAGAAAAGGGATAGGAGTTCCTTCTCTCATTTACGGCCTAAACAAGGAGGCAGAGATAAGAGGAGAGAACATTACTTGTTCTCTTCAGCAAAGCTCTTTTTTAGTAAAAAGTCCCTGGGGGAAAATGGAAGTGGTAATTCATTTTCCTGGCATTCATAATGTGTACAATGCTCTTTCTGCCATTTCTTTGGCTCTTTTTTATGGTTTAGATATAAATGATATTCAAGAAGCGCTATTTCAGGTTCATCATGTTCCTGGTCGATGGGAGCTTGTAGAGGCAGGTCAAGATTTTACCGTCATAGTAGATTTTGCTCATAACTGGCATGGGTTAGAAAAAAGTCTCTCTATTATTCGAGATCTAACTCCGGGGAAAGTGATTACCGTATTTGGCTGTGGAGGAGAAAGAGACAGGAGCAAAAGGCCTTTCATCGGAGAAACGGTGGCTCGCTTCAGTGATGCATGTATTGTTACCACTGATAATCCCCGGGGAGAGAGTCCGGAGCAAACTGCTTTTGATGCTTTAGAAGGAGTAAAAAGAGCAGCAAAGAATAAGGATCTACATTTTGAGGTAATTCTGGATCGAGAAGATGCCATCCGGCAGGCTCTGGAATTGGCTCAAAAAGGAGATACAGTTTTTTTGGCGGGGAAGGGCCCGGAGAGATTCCAGGTGTATGGCGGGAAAGCGATTCCTCACAACGACCACTATATAGCCTGGAAAATATTGAAAGAAAAGAAAAATGAAGTTTTATCCTCAAGAAATAGTAGAAATTACTCAAGCTGAAATGCAGAAAACAGGGAAGGCTCCCTTTTTTGAGGGGGTGGCCATTGACAGCCGTTCCCTGAAAGCAGGGCAACTTTTCGTAGCGCTTAAAGGCGAAAGGACTGATGGACATTTATTTGTGAAAGAAGCGATAAAGAAAGGCGCGCCGGGAGCCCTGGTCAGTCGTTTCGAAGATGGAGAAGAAGAAACTTATGTTTTTCGAGTACCGGATACTTTTTTAGCTCTCCAGCGTCTCGGAAGGGGGGCTTCTCAAAAATTATCGGGATATAAAATTGCCATAACCGGCACGGTGGGCAAAACTACTTGCAAGAGCTTTTTTGCCTCTTTACTATCCAGGCGTTTTCTGGTAGAGGCAACTCCTCAGAGTTTTAACACAGTAATAGGAGTAGCGAGCTCTATAGCCAATTTTAAAGAAAATAATGATTATTTAATAATAGAAGCGGGGATAAGCAAAAAAAAAGAGATGGAAGAATTAGCAGAAATTATTGACCCTCACATGGTGGTTTTTACTTCTTTTGGAGAAGGGCATCTGGAGGGTTTAGGTAGTGTGGAAGAAGTAGTAGAAGAAAAAATTAAACTGGTCAGGGAAAAGACCGAGATAATTTATCTCAATACCGACCAGAAATGGAGTGGATTGGTAGGGGAAAAGATAGAGGGGAAAAAAATTATATCTTTTGGCTTTTCCCCTGCCAATCACATTTACTTGAAAAGTTTCTCGCTCGATCCTTTAACCTGGAAAGCTAAAATAGAGATAAAAATGGGAGAAAATGACTTCTGTTTTTTTGCTCCTTTTCTTTTTCCTGAAGTGGCAGTTATGCTATTGCCTGCTTTCCATCTGGCTTGTAAACTGGGTATAGGAGTGGAGGAAATAGAAGGAAGTTTAAGAGATTGGCAACCTCCTCAGGGAAGAGGTAATTTTTTCTTCTACCAGGGAGGAATTGTCATCGATGATTCTTATAATGCTAATCCTCTTTCTTCTCGTAAATCTTTGCAGTTTCTGGATTCTTTAGCTTGCCATGGTTTTGAAACCTGGGGAGTATGGGGAGATATGTTAGAATTAGGGGGTGTTTCTGCTGAAGCTCATCGAGAGTTTTTGAGGGAGCTAAAAAAATCTTCTCTTTCTCGTACTCTATTGGTGGGAGAAGAAATGAAAAGAGCGGCAGAAGAAATAGCTAAAGAGGAAATACAGGAGGGCCGGTTTTTACTATTTTCTACCTCTCTGGAGGTGCGAGAATTTCTCTCTCGCTATACGCCCAGGGGAGAGCGGTGGGCAATACTTTTTAAGGGATCGAGGAAGTTAGAGCTGGAGAAGGCTATTCCTCCAGAGTGGAGAGAAAACCATGAACGAGATTAAAAGTCTGATTTTTTCTCTTCTTATGGTTTTTGCTCTGGGGTTGTTTTTCTTTCCTTTTTTCATTCGCTGGCAAGAAAAAACCCGTATAGGCCAGAAAATAAAAAGAGAAGGCCCCAATCTCCATCTTCATAAAGAAAATACTCCCAGTATGGGAGGAATAATTATGATTCTCTCTGGATTATTGGTGCTCTCTTTCTTCCAGCAGTTTACCCCCCAGATCTGGATTATACTTATAACTTTGCTCTCTTTTACTGGTTTAGGCTTATTAGATGATTATTTTAAAAGTTTTCGCGGAGAACCCTGGAGCTTGAAAGCCCGCCACAAATTTCTTCTGGAACTGGTATTTTCTGTTCTTATTTTAATTTTAGGATTTCCTCTTTTCCCTCACTATTTAATTGTCCCCTATGGAAGTGGGATCATAGAGTTGGGGAAGATACCTTTTTTTCTTTATGGTTTGTTTTTAATTTTGGCCTCTACTAATGCTTTTAATATAACCGATGGTTTGGATGGGTTGGCAGCGGGTTGTGGAATTTTGACTTTTAGTTTTTGGGCGGGGCTCTTTTTTTTAGAGGGAAATTTTCCTTTAGCTCAGGTAGCAATTATCTTCAGCGGAGCGCTGCTTTCTTTTCTCTGGTTTAATTTCTGGCCCGCCCGGATTTTTATGGGAGATTGCGGCTCTCTGTCTTTAGGAGCTCTTATGGGGATTTTAGCTCTTTTTTCTGGCTATTCCTGGCTATTAGCTTTAGCCGGTTTTGTTTATCTTCTGGATACCCTTTCGGTGATTCTTCAAGTGTTTTCCTTCAAAGTATTTGGGAAAAGAATATTTCTTATGAGTCCTCTCCACCATCATTTTGAACTCCGAGGAGAAAAAGAGAGTAAAATTACTGTAAGGTTCTGGATCATCCAGGGGGTGGGAGTAGTGGCCGCACTTTTAGGGATAATGAGGTGAAAAAATGCAGGTAGTTCTGGGTTTGGGTAAAACAGGAATAGCAGTCAGCCGATTTCTCCTTGAACAAAAGGAAAAAGTTTTAGCTATAGATGATTATCTTAAAGAGGAGCAAATACCTCGAGATATAGCAGAAAGTGAGAGGTTTGAGTTCCTTTCCTCCTCCGATTTTTTGCAGACTGATTTTTCTTCTATTTCTGAGGTCATCACCAGTCCTGGTATACCACCGACTCATCCGGCTTTACGGGCTTTAGAAGAACGCAGAATACCGGTGATCAGCGAAATAGAGTTAGCCACTCGGTTTATTTCCTTTCCTCTCATTGGAATTACCGGTTCTTGTGGAAAAAGTACTGTTGTTTTTTGGACCAAACAAATTTTGGAGAGGGCTGGCTGGTCAGTTTTTGTGGGAGGTAACTGGGGTTATCCTTTGATAGAAAGTCTTTCTGCTCGTGAAAAATTTGATTGGGGAATAGTAGAGTTAAGCAGTTTTCAGCTGTCTCGCATAAAAAAGGCTCATTTTTCGGTAGCTGTAGTGCTGAATTTGTTTCCTAATCACTTGGATTATCATTCTACTATAGAAAATTACTTTCAAGCTAAGGCTCGCATTTTTGAGAATCAGAGAAGGGATGATTTTGCTATCATCAATTTTTCTCTCAGTGATTGGTCAACTCGTTTTTCCCGATTAGTTAAATCTCAATTGGTGCCGGTTGCTCGAGATAAAAAACTCACCGAGGGATTTTATATTTCTGGAAACGAAGTTTTTCAAGGTGAAAAAGCTCTTTTTCCTCTTTCTCACTTTTCTCTTCCCGGGAAACATCAACAAGAAAACTTACTCGCTGCCATATCTATAGCTTTACTCTTAGGGATAGAGGATAAGATAGTAGAAGAAGCAATATCTTTTCTTTCTTCTCTTCCTCATCGTTTAGAAAAAGTAGGAAGCTGGAGGGGGATAGATTATTTTAATGACTCAAAATCTACCACTCCTTCTTCGACGAGAGTAGCTGTAGAGTCTTTATCTTGTCCTGTTGTTTTAATCCTGGGAGGTAGAGCGAAAATTGATGACTTTAGTGAACTTAACCCTGCTCTTCAAAGTAGTAAAGTTAAAGCAGCGGTTATTTACGGAGAATCTCGGAATCTGATAGAGAGGTTTATCCCCTCTCATCTTGAACGGTATTTAGTTTCTTCTCTTGAAGAAGCAGTGAAGAGAGCAAGAAGCCTAGCTCAGGAGGGGGATGCTATTCTTCTCTCTCCAGCTTGCACTAGCTGGGATCAGTATCGTAATTTTGAGGAAAGGGGGGAGCACTTCCGTCAATTGGTTTATGACTTGGAACAAAATAACACTTCCTGTTAACGACGAGAGGCTTTCTTTTAAAACCAGGTGGTGGTGGGATATTGACCCCTACCTTTTTTGGTCAATACTTTTACTATTGCTTTTAGGGATTGTAATGGTATTTAGTGCAAGCATGACCACTGCTTTGTACGCTTATGGCGATGTTTTTTACTTTTTGAAAAGGCATCTTTTAGGAATTTTACTGGGGTTTCTTTTTTTAACTATATTTACTTTTGTTTCTTTAGATCGCTTGCGGAGTATAAACCGCTTTTTGCTCTTGGCTACTTTTGTTTCTTTGATTTTGGTTTTTGTACCTGGTGTAGGGAGAGTAAGGGGAGGCTCTTACCGGTGGATAAATTTAGGGGCTTTGAGCTTTCAACCCTCGGAATTAGCTAAATTGAGTATAATTTTATATTTAGCCGATGCTCTGGCGAATTACAAAGAAAGAGTGGAAGATTTTTGGCAAGGAATTATGCCTTTTATGATTTTAGTGGGGTTAATTTGTCTTTTAGTGTTGATCGAGCCAGATCTGAGTACCGCGTTTTTTCTATTTCTTGTTGCCTTTCTTATGTTGTTTTTAGGAGGGAGTAAATTGCAGCACCTCCTTTTGATTTTGATAGTTTTAATACCCAGTGGTGTTTTTCTCATTCTTTTTGGAGGTAAGGATTACTGGCGAGAGCGTATCTATGCTTTTGTTGATCCATGGAAAGATCCCTTAGGCAGAGGGTTTCACATCATTCAATCTCTCATAGCTCTGGGATCAGGCGGAATAGTGGGACGAGGGTTAGGTGAAAGTCGTCAAAAGTTTTTTTTCCTTCCCGATCGCCATACTGATTTCATTTTTGCTATTATAGGAGAGGAATTAGGATTTATAGGAACCTCGGCGGTGGTGATACTGTTTATCATTATCCTGTGGCGGGGTTGGAAAATTTCTCAAGGATCTCAAGATGAATTCAGAGGACTCGTGGCTATGGGTGTTACTCTTAGTATTATATTGCAGGCTTTCATTAACATGGCCGCGGTTTTAAAGCTTCTTCCTGTTACCGGAGTGACGCTCCCTTTATTGAGCTATGGTAGTTCTTCTTTAATAATCACTCTTAGCGAGCTGGGGATTTTGTTTAATGTCGCGCGAGGTACAAAATAGATGGATACGATTTTTATTGCTGCAGGAGGAACAGGAGGGCACATTTTTCCTTCTCTTTGTATTGCTCAAGAGATAAGAAAGAGAGGCTTTCAAGTAATATTTTTGGGAACCAAACGAGGAATGGAAGAAAATTTGTTGAAAGAAGCAGACTTTCCTCTTCTTTTTGTCCGGGCTCGAGGTTGGAATAGAAAATGGGATTTTTCTTTTTTTTCTGTGTTGATGGATAATTTAATAGGATTTTTCCAGACTGCTTTTTATTTTTTCCGTTATCGCCCTCGAGCTCTATTGGGCATGGGAAGCTACCTTTCTCTTTTGAGTGCTATATGGGCGAGGGTTTTAGGTGTTCCCATTTATATTCACGAACAAAATATTTATCCCGGGTTATCCAACCGATTAGTATCTCGCTGGGCCAGGAAAATTTTCATTTCTGCTCCAGAGGCTATTGTTTACTGGAAAGATAGGGAGGAAAAGATCGACGTGGTGGGCAATCCCCTGCGAGAAGAAGTAATGGATTGGAAGGGAAAAAAAGAGGAGGCCCGGCAAAAGTTAGGACTGAAGAAGGATAGACAAACCATTCTGGTTATGGGGGGGAGCCGGGGCTCAGAGGTAATTAACACCACTTTTTTAGGAACCATGGATTGGTTAGAAAAAAAAGGATTACAGGTAATCCATATCACCGGTGAAGAGGGTTTTGAGCACACCAAAGAAATGGCAGAGAAATTCTCCTCTCCTTATTTAGTTTACAAATTTTTGCCTCAACCGGGGATAGCCTATGCTGCGGCAGATCTGGCTATTGCCCGGGCGGGAGCTAACACTATTTTTGAACTTTTCTGGTTTGAGTTGCCATCTGTGCTCATTCCTTATGGAGATGCAACCGATGACCATCAACTGTATAATGCTCAGTGGTTAGAGAAGCAAGGATTAGCTCGAGTTATAGAAGAAAAAAATTTAACCTCTTCCTTGCTTATAGAAGAGGTGGAAAAGATTTTGATTTCTTCCTCTTGTGTTTTTTCTGATTTAAGGGGAAAATATCTGAGAGAGTCGGCTTCCCAGATTGCACAGACCATAATCGAGGAACTAAAAAGGGGGAAAGGGATTGGACAAGACACATTATCTCTTACCCCGTAACCTCCACTTTATTGGTATTGGAGGAGCGGGGATGAGTAGCTTAGCGCTGATAGCTCATGAACAAGGATACGTGGTTAGTGGTTCTGATATTACGGAGAATGAAGCTATAGCCCGTTTGAAGGGAAAAGGAATACGAGTTTTTCTGGGTCACCGTCTGGAACAAGTCCGGGGTGCAGAAGCGGTTATCGTTTCTTCAGCCATTCCTGAAGAAAATGAAGAATTAAAAGAAGCTAGAAGATTAAATCTTCCCATCATTCCCCGGGGAGAGATGTTAGCATCTCTGGTAAACAGCAAAAAAGGCATTGTGGTGGCCGGAACCCATGGTAAAACTACTACTACTTCTATGATTTCTCTTCTTTTTGAAATGGCAGGCCTGGATCCTACTGTTTCTATAGGAGGGGAACTGGAGGATATCGGAGGGAATGCGAAAGCAGGCAGGGGAGAATTTTTCATAGCTGAAGCAGATGAAAGTGATGGCTCTTTTTTGAAACTTAATTCCTTCTGTGCTGTAGTTACCAATATTGAAGATGACCACTTGATTTTTTATGGAAACATGGAAGAGGAAAAAAAAGCTTTCATCCGCTTTCTACACCAGATAAAACAAGAGGGGTTCGGGGTGGTCTGTCAAGACAACCCTACAGTTCGCTCCATATTGCCTTATCTTTCTTCTTTAGAAATTTTAACCTATGGCATGGAAGAAGGAGATGTAAGAGGGAAGATTAAAGAAAAAAAGAAGGATGGTTTCATTTTCCAGGTGGACTGGAAAGATAAAAAATTGGCTGATTTTGAATTACGGGTACCGGGACTACACAATGTAAATAACGCCTTAGCTGCTATTACGGTGGGACTAAAATTAGGAATAGAACTGAATCATTTGAAAAAGGCTATTTCTTCTTTCCGGGGAGTAAAAAGACGTTTTGAGAAGATAGGGAGAGCAAAGGGGGCACTGGTGATAGATGATTACGCTCATCACCCTACAGAAATGTTGACTGTATGGCAAACTGCTCTGGATTATGCTGGAGGGAATTTGATAGTTATATTCCAGCCCCACCGCTATACTCGGACTTTTCAGTTATATCGGGAGATGGCCAGAGTTCTGGAAAAGTTTCAGCAGGTCTTCATTTTGCCTGTTTACCCTGCCGGGGAAAAGCCCATCCCTGGTGTTTCTGCAGAATTAATTTACCAGGAAATGAAAAAAGATGGGTTTGAAAAAGTTCAGCTGGTAGAAAGCTCAGAAGATGCAGCTCGAGAGTGTTTAAAAATATTGAAGCCGGAGGACCTGGTGGTTACTATGGGTGCAGGAGATGTATGG
>DGDO01000003.1 GCA_002385475.1 Candidatus Sordicultor fermentans
CATCATATTTATTCTTACAATACCCTTACCTATGGTCTGGTTCCCACCGATATGAAGGACTTCAGGAACCCCCTGTTTGAAAAACCCAATTACGTTTTCCGCCTCTCCCTTGGGCGTATCGCTCTTTAAAATTCCTTTTTTGCTATCTTCAGCTCTTAAATGCGTCGCCATAGCTATGGAGTATAATATTGTATCCTGTGGCAGATATTCTTCCGTCCAGAGGGCACCACTTTCAACTGTTCCGGTTTCGCTATTTATCTTGGTTCTTGCTACAACTTCAGTCGAAGTAGTCACAAAACTCTTAAAATCATCGTCTTTAAGAATCACTATGTCTTTCTTAAATTTTTCCCTCCAAAAGTCATATATGGGGTCAACAGGGAAAATAATATCAGCAAGACTCCTTGCAACTTCATCTACATCTTTGTTCCTGGTAACTTCAAAAGTAAATTCCTCTAAAACAATTCTATTGTCCACAACTATGAGCTGCGTTTCGGTAGAAATGGTATTTTCAAGGTTATCTATATTTGCAGTCCAGCTAAAATCTCTCCCCTCTACCCTCCTTATATCTTCCATAAATCTCGCAAGAACAAGTGGACAGGTCACCCAAGCAAATACTCCCTTTAGTGACTTAACAGGAAAGAAGAAAACTCTCGCGTCTGTAAAGGCGATGGAGCCTGCATGCTCGTCCCCGGTTTTTTCTGGACCAAAAACCAAGTTAATATATGCTCTATCGCTGAATTTAATTTTTTGGCCCTGGATTTCTACTTGTTTAGACGAATTTGCAAAAGCCTCTCTAACACACCCCTTGATTCCCGAACCTTCAATTTTGGGAAAGCCTGTATGCCTTTCCCTCTGTATCGGAAGATCCACAATGCCCACTTCACTTCCGCTCCCGGCATGTATGGGGGCTTCTGCAACAAGAAAAAAAGGTTGAAAAGCTTTATACATTTACAAAACCTCCTTTGAGATTATTTCCAGTTCAAATTCTTGCAACTCTATATCTTCACTAAATGAAACGCTATTAAGATATCTTTCATACTCTTTGTGGTTATCAAAAACATTGTAAATATAAACCTGTCCTTCTTTAACAAAATAAAAGATCCTGACAGGATTGTCACCATCATCGTATACCTGGTGCCCATTTTTATATTCAGTTTTGTTATTCCTAATCTCCTCCCTCCAAAACTTTTTTGATATTACTTCTTGTATCCACTGGGAATTATTAATTTTTTGTTTTGATTGAGAATTGGTATAAAATTCAAACAACTTATTCTTACAAGTTTCCCATAGAATTTTTCCCAGTGGATTTAATTCAGCTATTGGACTATTGTTAACGTAATCTTCCCAAACCATGACTCCATATTTTCTATAAAAATCACTGTATATTAATTCGTTGTAATCCTTTTCGTTGTCTATTCCTTTTTGCAGTTTAGCTATAATATCCTTATTATTACGTAAGTCTTCACAATTTATTACTTCCGTGGAAAGCGGAAGACTGGGTATTTTTATCAAGGCATCTTGGTCTTCAAAAATATAATATATCGGACATCCATTAAGCTGAGCTAAGATAGTAAGGTAGGGAATAGTCGCTTTATAACCACCGGTAATATTTATGACTGTGTTATCCCAATACCCATTAGTAATTTTAAAGGTTTTTTCAATTAGATTCCGCATCCCATTCATAAATTTTTTGCTATCTTTTACTTGTAAATCTCCAATTATATCCAGGGTTATTCTGCCATCTTCGAACTCCGATAACTTCTTCAGCCCTTCTTCCAAAATTTCTCCTGCCAGCCTTCCTAAAATCGTATCCGAAGAAAAAAGATAAACTTCAAAATCATCCTGCAAATTTTCCTTCAATTTTATGAGGCTCTTTATTTCAGCTGAAGCATTTTTTACATCAGTTTCTTTAAGCCAGAAGCTTATCTTTTTTTTAATACCTTCTATTTTTCCTAATTCATTGTTGTAATCCTTACTTTGCCTGTCTTTCAAAGCCTCAAAATGGTTTTTGAAAGTCTTATCACTACTATACTCAAAGTAATTATCAAAAATAGAAGTACCTACCATTGTTATAATCTTCTTCATAATTTAACCTCTCCCAAAATAGCCAATCCAAAGCCTTCTTCAGGTAAAACATCAGAGATGTTTTTAAAATGAAAAGATTCTCTTATTTTTTCTGTGTAATCTTCATTCTCTAATCTAAAATAATAAACCGAGCCAGCCGGCACTGCTTTTCTCATGGGTTTGGGTTTATTTTTTGCCATATCCCATCCTCCAATTGAAACCGACCTTCCTATAGCACAAGCAACAAGCTTTAGCTTTATCCCCTCAAACTCACCTTCAAAAGTTTCCTTATTTATCCATTTCGGTAACCAGCCATTTTCAAAAATAGCTGGAGTTGCTAAATAGAGCTTGAAAAGCCCGTTTGAGAAAGTAAGCTTAATATTCATTAACTCCTCAATTGGGTTGCCATTTATCCTCTCAAACTCAGCGGCTTTTGACTCTCCACCAAGCTGTATAACTCCTCTGCTCGGCAAGCCATCAACTCCCCCTACATTAATTAGAAGGCTTACGTCTTTTTGAAGTCTTACCAAAGGTATCCTGTAAAGATAATTTTCCTTCGATGTTCCTGTTAACACATCACGAGCAATACCAACTTTCTGTTCCTGAGCATAAATTTCTCTGTTAACTTCATCACCAGATGTTTTCTTGCTTCTTCCCAGAAATCCATACTCATCTTGTTTATTTTCTAAGTAACTCATAAATTCAACCAAATCAATAACGCCCTCGGCTTCTTCTGCAGCATTTTCCTCAGGCCAAATTAATATATTTTCAGGCCCATAATCAGAAACAAACAAGTCCGGCTTTTCGAGTAATTTTAAAGGTTGCAAGTTTTCCTCATCACTTACATAAACTATGTCAAGGGGTGGTTTTAGAAAAACATCGTCTTTTTTATACAAAAAAGGTCCTTTTAGTACTAAGCTTCCTTTCTCGCTTGGTGTCCCGATAATTTCTTTAAATTTTCCTTTTTTAAATTCCTCAATCGTACCCATGTGAAAGATTAAAAAACTCCTTATTGCTCCGTATAATGTCGATGGAAATGGTGGAAACACTGCATCTACCCACGTATCAACTCCCCCGCTAAAAGGCCTACCCGTTCTAAAAAACAAAGTATCAAACGGTGTTATCTTTATAAACATCGTTAATCCTCCGCCTTTACTGTAAAAGTCGCTATTTCAAGCAAATTTAAAAATCTGTCCAAAAAAGCTCCCGTTTCAAAAAAAAGCAAGCTTAAATTCTCAGATACACTTTTTACCATCTCTTTTTTTGCATATTTTTCTCCATGACAGGCTCTCATAATAGTTCTTTTTAATTCGGCTTCGAAGATGGCCCCAGAAACCTGTAGGTATCCATCTTCTCCTTTAATTCGCTCAAATTCTTCAGTCAATCTATAAATAAACCTCTTAGAAATCCAGGGTTTATCCTCTTTTTCTTCAAGTTTATCAGCAAAATCTACGAGCGTTTCTAAAACATCTATATCATCATATTTCCATTTACACAAAGCTTCTTTTACCTGTCCAGAGTGCTTCATTAAAGCAATGCCAAAGGCATCTTTCTTCTCGTCAATGTTTTTAGCTTTTTTCTCCATTTCTCTTGCTTTGTCGAGAACAAGCTTTAAAGGAGTTTTATAATGAGCGATTACCGCTCCACAAGATGCCGTTGCATTCTTTCCCATCGTAAGGTAATAAACACCATCTTTTTCAATGAATCCAGATTCATTTTCCCAACAAACTTTTGTTACTCCATTCTCTATTTTTATGTGACCTGAAAAGGCTGCTCTCAACTTTCTCATCACTTCAAATAAATCCTTCAAGTTAACGAAAGCTAAAACATCATCACCACCTGCATATACAATTTTTCCCAGATGTTCTTCCTCAACAATTGTTCTCACAAACTCTATAGTGTAGTTTCTCAATGCTGTTGAAATTGAAGCATGAATAGCAGGGGTAAGAGGCTTTTTGGGCGTTATTTCTTTTAACTTTGCTTTAAAGTCATCAGGCAGGCTTTGCCACACACTCGAATTGTAAGCATTTTCAATGTCAGGAAGATTCCAGCCGCTCAACCATTTCCCCATAGAATCGGCATCAAATATAATGACCGCATAATAGGGGTTGGGAGCTCCAACTTTATTTATAAGACTCCGAAGCTTTTCCTTTAATTCATTGATTTGCCCCTCCTTAAGATTTATTCCAAGCTGTTTTTTAAATTGTTGTGAAGATAGGTTTTCATCAAAAAACCATTCTCCTTCGAGATTTTCAAAATCGGTATGCTTGTTCATTATTTTGGGTAATGGCATCGTAGTGATTTCCCTCACTCTTGCTTCACCAACCACTGTTATAAATGTTTCAATGTACGCTTTTAAATCGTCCCCTGCTTTTTCCAAACACATCAGTTTAAAATCACTTGTAGCTATTTCAGCTGTTGAAGGAAATGAGTAGTTCTGAAAAGGGTTATTAGAAGTATTTTTAAATTTTTCCTTTAAATAATGATCACCCAGAGCTCTTTTCACAAAACAAATAGTACACAATACTTCACTATCCCCAATGTATCTTCCGACCTTTAGATCTCCAACCCCTGCTTTTATCCAGCCCTCCCTCTCACCACACAGATGACATTTTTTATCATATTCTTCTGCATATTCAAAACCCCTCAGGTTTTTTCTCGCACCCATTGATTTTTCAAGCGATGAATAAACAATTTGATATAAAAGGCCTATGTTTGGTGGATGTTCTCCATTTTGAGCAGCAAACTCCCAAATGTTTTTATATTTTTCAGTTGACTCAAAAAACCCGGCTAAGTCTTCTATTTTTATATCTCTGTCAACAATCTTTAGCGGTAGGGCAACCCAGTAAATTTCGGGGAACTGTTCAATATGCCTTTTCACTCTTTCATCGTTTAGAAAATTTATATTATGGCTCTGCAATGTGCTAAAAACAATTTGTCTCCATTCGTTCCTAACCCTTTCTGCAATTTCTTCGCCTAACTTTTGAAGCTCCTTTTTATCGCTTTGAGGCACAAAAGACACAAACCTGTTAGGAATAGTTGGCAGATCTACGTATTTAGATTGAGAATTCGTGACTTCTATTTTTTTTCTGGTTTCCAACCACCAATCTACCAGAGGTTGTTTATAAAGGTCTGGGTAAATAATATTCGTAGGTCCATAATCCTCTATTATTTTCTCCATCGCCACAAAAGTGAGATAAGACAAAAGAAAGCTACTCATAAACAAATCTTGAGTCTTACGTGTCTGACTTATAAATGTTTGAACAGGGCCAATGGAAAGTAGAAATAGCGAGTTATTTTGCAATAAGCTTTTATTTTCATCGTCCCATAGTGCATTGACTGCTGATGTGATTTTCGAATGTTCCCATATGGAATGGTCGGGAATCCTTGTGTCAGCAGGAAATAATGGAATGTATTTTTTCCATTCTCTGCCATTTGACCCTTCGATTAAGTTTTCCTGGTAATTACGCCATATATACAGAAATTTTCTATCATATTCTTCTTGTAAGAGCACATCCCCCATTCTCTTGGTTATCTGATTGACAACATCGAAGACCTCTTTTTTGAAACGGAGGAAATTATTTTCAATTCGGCTTTCTGAAAAGGGATGTCTTATTTCGTCAAAATCTTGTACAATGCCCTCAGGAATCAGGCTTCTTTCCATGCAAGAAGATATCCAATCTGAGCCCTTAATATCTTCCCACGTGACGCCTAATGCCTGCGCATATTCCTCTGCTCTTCTTTTATGTCCTCGAATGTCAAAAGGTTTATCTATAGGATCATGGAGAATTTCTTTAAGTTTTTCCGAAAAGTCTAATTTGGTATTCATAAATTCACCTCCACCGCCTGGCCTTCAAATCTCCCCAGAAAATCATCTATTAATTGCTGGCTAACACGTTGGGGCGAACCAACCAAACTCCAACCCCCATCTTTCTTTTCTTTCCCAATCTGGGGAAGCTCACAATTTAGCTTGAACAATATCGGAAAATAAAGATTACCCGATTTTATAACTTTAAATATTAAAGGAGATGCCAGTCTTTCAGATAAACGTTTATCGTCTTTATAAGGCACCATTCTAACCTTAGGGCTACTATGCATAACAGGCATTCCAAACGCTGCTGTTTCGTATAACTCTGACTTATTTTGAAATCTAAATTCTTTAAAGCTCTTGCCCAAAAAATTTAAAGCTTCTGTCCATGAATTTTCAGGATTAAAAACCAACAATTTTCCCCCTCTTATTACCGGATATTTTCTTGTGTTGCCGGGTTCAAGTAAAAATTTTATATTGTTCCAGTTTTTCTCTATCCACGTTTTTAATTCGTTCTTACTTTGCACGTCACATTTGAAATCAACTTCAAGCGTATTTTCAGCTTGAATATTATTAATTGCTAAATTTCCCCCACCTCGCCTTGCCCTTGTGCCAAATCCTCCTAAATAAACCGCTAACCACAGTGAAGCCAGAGCTTCTTTTAGTTCTTGCTCGCAGAAACTCGAGAGCAAAATCTCAAATTTAAATCCCTCCTTTATATATTTTCGCCCCTGGCCAAGAGTTGTTGAATACAGCAAATAACCAATGCCAGAATGATCTCCTATTAATGTATGTTTTTCCCTATCAAAGCTCCACCTTAATTTGTAGTCGTTTTTTAAATCTGCACCCAGGAAATTTTGAAACCTTTTGTAATCACATAAAATTCTTAAGCTTATCTTGCTTTTGCCTTCTGTTTCTCCAGCTCCACCAAAGATTTTCGCTTCTTTTTTTCTCAATTGCTCGATATCGTCCTCAGCTTTAGCTGCTCTCCACCAAAAACGCATCATGCCTTTGAATTCTCTGGGTCTCAGCTCCGGGCTGTTACCATCCGCTCCCGCCATAAACATAGGTGTAATAATCTCGCATTCAAGCTTAACATTCATAAAAATTTCCTCCTAATATTTATAAACTCATAAATGATCAGGGTTAGCCACGAACTCCCTCGTAATATTCCCCTTTTTTGTTATCAATCTCTATTCTGCACTATAGTATGCATCGTTGTATGATAATCTCTATTATGAAGAAGTTGCGAAATCTCATTTTATTTAACTTTGAAGAAATTCGAAAAGAGAACTTTCCTTTGACTGAAGCGGTTCTTTTATTACCTGAGCAGCCCGCCATCGGGATAGAAGGCTATGCCCCAACCATCAGGGTTTCACTCTCCTCTCTCTAAAACCCCGGAAGGAAAGTTTCGGGTAAACCGGTAAATTGAAAGATATTCCCAGAAGTTCACATATTTACGCTACCTCCTTTCTTTACTGAGCCGGCATCTGAACCCGGGCATAGTTCAAACATCAGCCAGGCTTTTTATAAACTCTCAGAGCTCTACAGATTTCCCTCCTTCTAAAAATGATTTAATAATGACCCTTACCTTTGCACTGCTGGCAAACCCCGGTACCAAAACACCACATACAAGGCTGGTCGCTCGGCTTCCCATATCCAGGGTAAGCATGTTTTCCCGAACCACTACAGTATTTGCAACGGCCAGTGCCTTTGCACTGAGGACAAACTCTATCTTTAGCTCTTGTTTCGTTATCCATCATTCCATTCCCCCAAAATTAATTTCAATGATGAAAGATTTTTTTACCTTCTATCTCATCATACTCAGTGATGGTGTCATTTCCTGTCGTTGTGGTAAATTCTTTGCAATTTTTCAATTTCTTCCGCAATTTCTTTCCGCAGATATTGAGGTTCTAAAATTTCGGCATGAGCGCCGTAACCTATCACCCAGCGCTTAATTTCTTCAGGATGGCCATAAATGGTGAAAATAATTCCCCCATCGGGAAGCTCTTCTATTTCCTGGGCAGGATGCCAGATACGCTCTTTTATCCAGGCAGATTGATAACTGTCAAAACGAATCCGTATTTGAGTAGCTTCCCCCCGATACATCCGAAAAGCACGGTTTAAGTACTCCTGCGGCGAAAAATCTGGAGGTCGTGCAAAGCTTTCTTCCAGTACTTTTACCTCCTGCACCCGGTCCAGAGCAAAGTCACGAATTTCTTCTCGCAAGTGGCAAAAGCCACAAAAATACCACACCCCTTCGAAATTATAAATATGATAGGGGTCTACCTTGCGCTCGGTAACCTGGCGAGAGGAAAAACTATAATAGCTAATCAAAGCTCTCTTCCGGTCAGTTATAGCTCTAAAAAGCTCACCAAAAACCTTGCTTACATCCACCCGCATAGTAAGAGGCACAAGAAAAGGAGAGAGCAACATCTCGAAATCTTCATAGCTTATTTTGAGGCTATCTGGTAGCGCCAGTTTTAGCTTCTCCCCCAGACGATTAAAAGCTTCCTCGAGGGGCGTACCTTTGAACTGTTCGATAACGTCGAGGAAAATCAAAAGAGCCAGCGTCTCTCCTTCGGTAAGGTTAGGAAAGGGCATTGACCAGGATTCCTCAAAATAATAACCTCCACGCCCTCGGTCGTAGACAATTGGGGCATCAAAATCATCTCTTAACATTTCAATATAACGGTTAACAGTGCGCTTACTAACTTCGAGGATCTCTGCAAGCTGGGAAACACCGGGGTAGGTATCTTTTTGGATTTCTTGAACAACGCGGTAAAGCCGGAAAAGTAGTGAACGCCTGGAAAAAGTGCTCCGATAGCGGGTAGGTTTATCCTCTCTGAGAGATTCTGCTTCTCGTATCTTTTCCCCACCTCCTGTATCTTAAACCCGGCCAGTTGTTTATCAGCTAACCCGATGAGCAATATCTTCCTGGAGTTCTTTCCTTTAGCCTAAATATTCTGGCTCAACATGAGCCGGCACTAACTTATTATACCCTAAGAAAAGAGAGACAGTATCTTCATCTCGTGTCCCATCCGTACAGAGATTGCTAATGATGAAAACTCCCCCGTTAATAAAATGAAATTCCCTCACCGCCTCACCCTTTTCTTTGGCGAAGGTGGGGAACTGCCTCCATCACAAAACCGGCATATTCCAGAGTAGTCGCATTTTGCACAGTGTTCCTTCTTGTGGCTGACCTCAAAATCACCACTGCGGATTCCAGTCAGGATATCTTTCAGCTTCTCCGCTACCACCTCTACTTTTTCCTCGTCTGCGGGAAACTCCTCCACTGTGGCATTGCCCAGGTCCACAAAAAAAGTTCGAGGTATGTAACCTTGAGCTAACTTAATAAACAGGGCATAGAGTCCCAGCTGAAACTCTATCTCTTCGGGAGTTACCACTTCCTGAGAAGTTCGACACATCCACACCGCTGAATCTTCACTATCTTCCAGTATGGCATCAATGCTACCGGCGAGCACCGCATTATCGGTAGGAAGCTCAATCTGGGCCTTCATTTTGTCTATTTTCATTAATTCATCAAGATTATTTTCAACAAACTCCAGTAGGGTTGCACTGGCTTTTTGTTTCATAGCGGAACTCTTTTTCTCCCCGGCAAAAGGTAAAAAGAACTTTTCTGTCATAGCTCGCTCCACTGCCCGGTGAGGTTTTTCCCCTGCCTTTATAAGCTCTACCGACATCCTCAAGCAGTTATAAAGACTCCTTCCATAGTCCAGCTCTTCTGCAAGCCCGGGACGGTATTGCCATAGCTCCCGCAACCGGTAAAAATGAGGACAGCGAAAATAAGCAACGACCTGGGGGAGAGAAAGTGCTTGAAAAACTTCTCCCTCGCTCTTATCTATTTCTCCGAAGGTTATATATGCATCATCTGTGTGTACCGGCAGGACTTCACTCAACTCTTCCACAAACACGCTGAGACGGCGAGAAACTATGTTTCCCTTTTTACTCCGGTTGGTTCTAAAATAAGTAACACATAATACGTTTTTTGCCCTGGTCAGTGCTACATAAAATAGCTTTCGCTCTTCTTCTATACTTCCTTCGTAGCGCTTGGCGTCAAAGAGGTTTCTGGGAAGCAGCCAGTCTTTTTCTTTCCCTGCTCTCATGGAGGGAAATCGGGCATTAACCACCGAAGATACAAAAACCACCGGCCACTCCAGCCCCTTGGCCTGGTGCACAGTGCTTATAAATACTGCATCAGTGGTCAGATAATCCTCAATAGAGTGTTCTTCATAAGCTCCGCGAGCATAGGCGTTCATATACCAGCACAAGCCCCTCACTACCTCGTTCCATTCTACTCCTGCTCCTCCCAGCCGGTAGGAAGACTCATAATCAAACAATATGGAGCTAAAACGACCCAGGTTGGCCATCAACACCGCATGCAAGGAGTGAGAAGGATCGAGCTTTAGATAGCCAAGAATTACTAAAAGCCGGTGAAAGACCTGGATTAAATTTTGATATTTTCCCTGTAGCACTTCTTCCCTCCACTCTCTCAGCTCCGAATAAATCTTTTCCCTATCCAGGGCAATGCCAGTAGCTTTAGACCAGAGCGCTACTCCTTTCTGTACCAATAAATCACCCCTTATCTCGCTTTCGCCCGCCTGCCAGAAACCATCCTTTCCCAGCCAGGCAAAGAGACAACCCATAGCTTGAGCTTCTTCTCGGAAAAACAGTCCTACGTTACCTCCCACGAGATACGGTATATCGCGCCTGCGAAGCTCATTTATAAAAGGTACAGAATAGTTAGCCACACTCCGCAGAAGAATGGCACAGTCTTTGAAACGGCATTTTCCGCTTCGAACGGCGGAGGCAATTTCCTTCACTACCCATCTGGCCTCCTCTTCCGGATCCGGAAGAGATACCAATCCTACAAAACCCTGGTCTTTCCTTTTAGCAGATATAGGCCCATAGCCTTTTTTGAAGGTATTCTCAAAGTAATTAGCAGCTCTAACGATGGGAGGTACGCTTCTGCGATTCTCCATCAGATAAAAGGTCTGCACCCCAGGGAAGCATTTTTCGAATTCTTCAAAGAACCGCTCGTCTGACCCCCGCCATTGATATATGCTCTGCCGCGGGTCACCAACTACAAACACACTTGCTTCTCGCCCCAGGAGCCTGATAAGCTCCTCTTGAGCCCGGTTGATATCCTGATATTCATCCACCATCAAATACTGGATGTAGCTTACACGATTACTTTCTTTTTTAAGATTCTGAATTGCCAGGTCTATCATTCTTCCAAAAGTGAGCAAACGATAGCGGTCCAGAAGTTCTTCATAATCGCAGAGAAGAGAATGAAAGATATCGCACTTTTCTGAGAGTCGCTTTCTGTCTATCAGCTCATTGTAAACTATGTTTACCGCCTGGGTAAAATTGAGACATTTTTGTAGGTAGTTCCTCCCCTGCACGTTTTCTCTGATACCCAGTTCATGGCCCACTCTGAGTAACAAAGCAACTTCCTGATTTTCATCAAGCACATTAAACTCCGAATAACCAAAGTAATTATGCAAAAGATGAAGACAATAGGCGTGGATGGTGCCAATATACATACCGCTTAACTCCGGAAAATTCTCTCCGGTCAGCTCGCGAATACGGGAATATATCCTGGTTTTCATGCTTGCAGCAGCTTTTTCAGTGAAGGTAAAAGCAACAATACTTTCTGGAGGCACACCTTCATACAACAGAAGGTAGAGCAATCTCCGGGTGAGAGTTTCAGTCTTCCCCGTACCCGCCCCCGCTATCACCCTGATATGTTTTGCCTCCGAGGTAACTACTTTTGCTTGCTCTTCGGCCAGGGAAAGGGGCTTATTAATTATTTCGGTAAGGATTTCTTCCCTGGTGAGCTCCATCTTCTTAACGATTTTTACCCCTCCAGTAACCGGGAAAACTTTTCCCTGAAAATCGCTTGTTCTCATCGTATAGCTTGAGCAAAAACTACCCTATTATAGTATCACACAAAACCTGTCAAATTGCTCAAACCTTAAAGGCGAGTTACATCGTGCTAAAAGCTTGATACGCCACAAACAGCCTGCAGCGCTAAAAACAAAAAGAAGGCAAGAGCTCCTATGACCCCCACAAAAAATCACAACACAAAAAAAGTTAGAACCGATACCACGGGTAAGAGAAAAAATAGAACAGCTTGAAGCACAAAATTGAAGAAAACAGACCAAAAAACTCAAAAAGCATAAAAATGCATTGAGGGAAAATGCCCCAGCCCTGAGAGAAAAAAGAAGCAGAACACCAAATAGAGGACATCATAATTGTTTTTACAGCTTTAACTATAAATTAGCCTTCCCAGTTTTCCACAAGAAAAAATATTTTTCTAAATTCGTAATTTTCCTCTTGCAATTAAAATAAAAACCTGTATACTATATGTAGTGGTTGTTAGAAACAATAATTCAATATGTTGGGTAAATTATTATGCATTGTCCTTTTTGTGAGGAAGAAGATTCCCGAGTTGTTGACTCTCGAATAGTAGAAGGTGGGGCGGCAGTGCGCCGGAGGAGAGAATGCCCCCGATGCCAGCGCAGATTCACCACCTATGAGCGTTATGAACAGCAACCTCTTCGAGTAATCAAAAAAAGTGGGGAGAGAGAGCTGTTCAACCGGCAAAAAATTTTGCAAGGAATGCTCAAAGCGTGTGAAAAAAGACCGGTAACTATGGAAGTTTTAGAGTCCCTGGCTGGAGAAATAGAAAAGGAGCTGCGGGATGAGGGTTATGAAGAAATCCCCACTTCTCATATTGGTGAAAAAGTGATGGAGAAACTAAAAGAAGTAGACCAGGTGGCTTATGTTCGCTTCGCCTCGGTTTACCGGGAGTTTCGAGAGATTGACCAGTTCTTAGAACTGCTTTCTACTTTGAATCGAGAAAAAAACACCTCGGAAAGGAGAGAGGTTGATGAAGGAAAAGATTGATTTATCCCCCAAAGAAGTACGGAAAAGGGATGGGAGGGTAGTCCCTTTCGATCGGCAAAGAATTGAGCGAGCCATTTATAAAGCTTTCCAGGCTGTAGGAGAGGAAAATACCACTATCCCCGAAGAGCTAAGTCATATAGTTACTCAGAAGCTCTTCCATAAGTTTGGTACTGACACCACTGTAGACATTGAGGTCATCCAGGATATAGTGGAAGAAACCTTGATTGAAAATGGATTTGCCAAAGTAGCCAAGGCCTACATTCTTTATCGGCGCAAAAGGCAAGAAGCAAGAGAAGCTCTTCAAGTAGCAGTAAACGTGGAAAAAATTGTTCAGGATTATCTTATCCAGGCAGACTGGAGAACACAAGAAAATTCTAACACTACTTATTCTTATCCGGGGTTGGTTCTCCACGTCGCCGGCTCGGTTATGGCTCACTATACTTTGAACCAGATATATCCCGACGAGGTGAAAGAAGCCCATGTTAATGGTGATATACACATTCACGACCTATCCTATGGAATTACTGCTTATTGCGCAGGATGGTCTCTGGAAGAACTTATCAGAGAGGGTTTCGGAGGGGTAAAGGATAAAATAGCCGCAGGCCCGGCCCGCCATCTTTCTGCTCTCACGGGACAGATGGTTAATTTTTTAGGCACCATGCAAATGGAGTTTGCCGGTGCTCAGGCTTTCAATTCTGTAGATACATATCTCGCTCCTTTCGTGCGTTATGACCAGCTCGATTACCGGGCTACCAAACAGCTTATTCAGCAGATGGTGTTTGCCATGAATGTCCCCTCCCGATGGGGAAGCCAGGCTCCCTTCCTGAATTTTTCTTTTGATTGGGTAGCCCCCGAAGATTTAAAAGACCGTCCGGTCCTAATAGGGGGAGAAGAAAGGCCAAACCTGGGAACTTATGGCGAGTATCAGGAAGAAATGGATATGATCAACCGGGCTTTTATCGAGGTAATGTTAGAGGGAGATTACGAAGGAAGAGTGTTTTCTTTTCCCATTCCTACTTATAATATCACCCCCGATTTTCCCTGGGATTCAGAAAATGCGCAATTGCTCTGGGAGCTTACCGCTAAATATGGAGTCCCGTATTTCCAAAACTTTATCTCCAGTTCCTTAAAGCCTGGAGATGTGCGCTCTATGTGTTGCCGGCTGCAACTGGATCTCCGGACTTTGCGCAACCGCTGTGGAGGGCTTTTTGGTTCTGCCGATAAAACAGGCTCTATTGGTGTCGTAACCATCAACCTTCCTCGTCTTGCTTTCTTGAGTAAAACTGAAGAGAAATTCTTTACTCGCCTGGATAAATTAATGAATATTGCTAAAACTGCTTTAGAAATCAAAAGAAAAGTGGTGGAAAGAAACCTGAGAAACGGGCTCCTGCCCTACACTCGTCGCTATTTAGGAACTTTCCGCAATCATTTCTCCACCATAGGCCTGCTGGGGATGAATGAAGCCTGTCTCAACTTCTTAGGAGTATCCATCGCTGAAAAAGAAGGAAAAGATTTTGCCGTCAAGGTATTGGATTTCATGAGAAATAAATTAGCCGATTTTCAAGAAGAAACTGGTAACCTTTATAATTTAGAAGCCACCCCGGCAGAAGGAGCCAGCTACCGCCTGGCTCGATGTGATCGCCGAGATTTCCCCGACATCATAAGTGCCGGAGAAGAGGAGCCTTTTTATACCAATAGTACTAATTTGCCGGTCAATTACACCGATGACCCATTTGAAGCTCTGGAACACCAGAAAGATTTGCAAACTTTATATACCGGAGGAACGGTATTTCACGCTTTCCTCCCTGAAATGCCTCATCCTGAAGCGGTAAAGCTATTTATCAAAAGGACTTTTGAGCATTATCCTATTCCTTATCTCACTGTCACTCCTACTTTTTCAGTTTGTCCGAATCATGGATATCTGAGAGGTAAAAAGTTCATCTGTCCAGAGTGTGAAGCAGAAACAGAAGTTTACTCTCGAGTAGTAGGCTATTATCGACCGGTTCAGAGATGGAATAAAGGAAAGCAAGAAGAATTCAAAGAGCGTAAAGAATTCGCTATCCCTTAAAAATGTTTCGAGGCTGGCAAAAAGTAAGTTATATAGAATACCCAGGCAATATTGCTACAGTGCTTTTCACTGGGGGGTGTAATTTTCGTTGCCCTTACTGTCATAATCCGGAGCTGGTGGAAAATTATTCTATATTTCCGGAAATAAGAGCAGAAGAAGTGTTACAGTATTTGGAAGAGAGAAAGGGCTTGATAGATGCAGTATGCATTACGGGAGGAGAGCCACTTCTGTGGAAGGAGGAGCTCCTCCCTTTCCTCATTAAAATCAAAGAGCAAGGATTTAAGGTCAAAGTGGATACTAACGGGAGCAGCTATTCTTCCTTTCTGTCTTTTGAAGAAATAGTAGATCTGTGGGGCATTGATTACAAAGTGCCCCTCTCTTCTTACCATCTCGTGCAAGGAGAAAAAGAAATACAATCTGTTAGAGAGGTATTGCGAGAAGCTTTAAAATTCCCGGAGAAAGTAGAATTTAGAACCACCATTTTCCCTCCTTTTCACCAGAAGGAAACTCTGCGAGGAATGGCAGAAGAAATAAAAAGCGCTCATACCTGGTACTGGCAAAACTTTAATCCTTTTAAAACTTTAGATAAAGAAGCTCAAAAGGTCACCCCTTATTCCTTTTCTCTACTACAGAAATGGCAAGATGAGGTTAACCGTGAAGTAGGAAAAGACCTGGTGGTTATTCGCCCTTCATGATTTTCACTCCGCTTGAAGTACCTAAACGGTTGGCTCCAGCCTTAATCATCTGCAGAGCTACTTCCCGGGAGCGGATACCGCCTGCTGCCTTTATCCCCATACTTTCTCCAACTACCTGACGCATAAGTTCTACGTCTTCAACTGTTGCGCCACCAGAGCCAAAGCCGGTGGAAGTTTTTACAAAATGAGCTCCTGCAGCTTGAGCAATCAAGCATCCCACCACTTTTTCTTCGGGGGATAGATAACAATTCTCAAGAATCACTTTCACTATCCCTGGAGACACTTCCTCCACCACTCCCCGGATGTCCTGGTAAACTAACTTCCAATCACCATTTTTGAGGGCTCCCAGGTTTATTACCATATCTACTTCCCTGGCTCCCTCCTGGAAGGCTAAGCGAGCCTCTCGGGCTTTAATCTCTGGTTTGTTCTGTCCCAGTGGAAAGCCAGCCACCGCCACCACTACTGTCTTCGTGCCTCTGAGAAGCTGGGCACATGCAGGAATATAAAAAGGGTTAACGGATGCTCCCCAAAAATTCCACTCTTTAGCTTCCTGACACAGATTTTCTACTTCTCCTAAAGTAGTATGGGGTTTGAGCAGCGTGTGGTCAATGTGGCGGGCTAAAAATTGCGATAGAGCCTCTTCTTCCCGGGGGATATCTTCAGGGGGAAATTCTCTCTTTTCCTTAATCTTCACTCCTAAGTGGTCTTCTACCTTTTTTTTCCATTCTTCAATCTCTTCTATCCTCATTTTCTACCTCCTCTTTTAATTATTTTACTGCAGCAATTTTTCTTCTACTGATTGTCTATTCTATTCCTTCTTTCCTTTTTTGTAAAACCCTCAATCTAAAATAGAGCTTTATCGGATGAAGGTGTCTTTTTTTGTCGTCACCCCTTAATGATTCTATCAGGGGTCTATAAGTATTCAAAAGCATGGATGTTTGATAAAAGATTTCGGGAATGTTCTATGTTAAAAGTCAAGCAGTTTGAGGTAATAAATTCATTTTTTTCTCCAGGTAGTTAGGGTCATAGGGTATCCCACTTTTAACCACAGCAAAAGCCTGTCTCAGTAATTTATTGGCTACTGCTACCAGAGCAACTTTCTTGGGTCTACCTTTAGATAAGAGTCTCTGATATAACCTTTTACAATCAGGGTTATAACGAGAAGCAGAAAGAGCAGCAACATATAGCATTTTTCTCAGATAGCGGTTACCTTTCTTTACAATCCCTCTTTTCTTCTTGACTGTTTCTCCTGATTGGTAAGAACCAGGACTAAGTCCACAGAAGCTACATACCTCTTTAACATTATCAAAATACTCAAATCGATTAAGCATGGCTAAAAGAGCAGCAGCAACTCTATCTCCAATTCCAGGAATACTTTTTAAGAGTAAGAATTCTTGAGGAGCGTAGTTGGCTATAATCTTTTTTACTTCCTTTTCTAATTCTTTTACTTTTTTCTTTAGTTGACTGAGGACCTCCTGGTAAGTGGTGAGCATGAGCTGGTTAATATAAGGTTGATGAGTTAATGCTTCTATCTGATTCTTTAA